>JAFKJJ010000681.1 GCA_017306025.1 Planctomycetota bacterium | reverse complement strand
CGCTTTATTTCCGGTCGCGGGGTGACCGGACCACATCACATCGCCGTTACCCGCTTCGCGCCCGACAATGCTCTTCGTCGCGCGAAGTGGGAGCCGCATGAGCCAACCGCTACTGCTCACCGAACGTTTGACCAAAAACTACGGCTCGTTCCGCGCGCTGGCCGACCTGAACCTGTCCGTTTCGCCGGGCGAGGTCGTGGGCCTGCTCGGCCCCAACGGCTCCGGCAAGTCCACGGCGCTGCGGCTCCTGCTCGGCTTCCTCCGACCGACCTCCGGCCGCGCCGCGATCGGCGGGTTCGACTGCTGGCGCCAGAGCGTCGAGGCCCGCAAGCGGGTCGCGTACCTGCCGGGCGAACTGCGGCTCTACGACACCATGACCGGGCGCCGGCTCGTCACGTTCCTCGCCAAACTGAGGGGCGACGCGCCGGGGCCGGAGGTGGACGCGCTCGCCAAGAGGCTGGACATCGACATCGACCGCCCGCTCACGCACCTGTCCAGCGGGATGAAGCGGAAGGTGGCGCTCCTGGCGGTGCTGGTGCCGAAGGTGCCGCTCATCATCCTCGACGAGCCGACCAACACGCTCGACCCGACGATGCGGGACGAGCTCATCGACCAGTTGCGCGCCGCGCGCGGGCGCGGGCAGGCGGTGCTGTTCTCGTCGCACGTGCTCCAGGAGGTGGAGGCGGTGTGCGACCGCGTGGTGGTGCTCCGCCGCGGCGAACTGGTCCACGTTCAGGAGATGTCGGAGCTGCGCGAGGGGCGGGCGGTGAGCGCGCGGCTCGTCGGCCCGCCCCCGACCGCCGGTCCCGACGGCTCCCCGCTCGCCCCCGACGCGGTCGCCGGCGGGCGGTTGCGGCTGACGTTCCGCGGCCCGCTCCCGGCGCTGCTCGACTGGCTGGCGCGGCAGCCGCTCGCGGACCTCGTCGTCGAGGCCCCGGGGTTGACCCCGATCTACAAGAAATTTCACGGATGAGGATTTGCGACTTTCGGTTGCCGATCTGCGATTCGAAGAGAGCGGCCGATCCCGTCTTCGAATCGAAAATCGGCAACCGAAAGTCGCAAATCCGAGGCGCAGCCATGACCTTCATCCTCGTTCGCAAGTTCCTGCGCGACGTGCGGCCGGCCCTCATCGCCGTGTGCCTGCTCCTGTTCGCGTTTTCGGCGTTCTGGGTGAAGATCACGCAGCGCGTGACCACGCAGATCGTGCCGATCGCCCGCCTCATCTCGCAGCCGTTCGGGAACGCGAAGGTGCTGGAGTCGGTGTTCGTCCGCGGGCCGAGCAAGGTGTCGCAGGCGGCGCTCGGCTGGGGCGACATGAACTTCGACCGGCCCAACGAGTTCCTCGCGATCGGGCTGTTGCACCCGATCGTACTGGTGATGTGTCTGGTGTGGGGCGTGGGCCGGGCCGCGGGGGCGGTGGCGGGCGAACTCGACCGCGGCACGATGGAGCTGCTCATGTCGCAGCCGGTCCCGCGGAACCGGCTCATACTCGCGCACCTCCTGACGGACTGTGTCGTCCTGCCGGTCGTGTGCCTGAGCTTCTTCGCGGGCACGCAGTTCGGGCTGTGGGCCGTGGGCGATTTCGTACCGGACTACGCGCTGCTCGACGACGCCGCGAAGGAGTCGCCGCTGGTGAAGGGCCTGCTCCAGCGGATACCCCGCGACCCGACCCCGCTGGAGGTGAGCGGCCGCGGCGAGCTGGTGGGGCTGGTGAACACGCTGGCGCTCGTGTTCGCGATCAGCGGGATGACGCTGGCGCTCTCGTCGGTCGGCCGGAGCCGGTGGAAGGTGATCGGGTACGCGGTGCTGATCGTCGTGGTGATGTTCGTGGCGAACACGATCGGACAGTTGTGGGACGCGGCCGAGTTCGTGCGGCCGCTCACGTTCTTCTACTACTACCAGCCGCAGCGGGCGATGATCGACGGCGACTGGACGGTCGATCTGAGCAAGACGTGGCACCTGGGGCGGCCGGTGCCGGTGCCGGCGGTCGGGGTGCTGTTCGCGGTGGGCGCCGCGGGCTACGCGTTCGCGCTGTGGGCGTTCGCCCGGCGCGACCTGCCGGCGCCGCTGTGAGCCGCCGGCCGGCCGGTGCCGCTCAGTCCTTCACGCCGCGGAAGTGGGTGTGGCACTTGACGCAGGTGCGGGTCATGTCGGCATAGGCCAGCGCCGCCGCGTCCATGTTCTTCGCCTTCGCCGCCGCCACCAGGTCGTCGACGGCGTGTTTGAACACCTTCGCCTGGTACCGGTACTCCTCCGTCTTGTAACTGGTGAGGAAGATCCGCAGGTCGGCGATGCGGTCCAGTGCCGTGGCCTCGCGCCGCAGCGTGTCGTAGTCGCCGGCCGTCAGGGCGTCGAGGATCGCGTGCGCGCGGTCCCGCTTCTCCTCCATCACCTCCTTCTCCGGGAACCGCGGCGGGTCGGGCGCCGGGAACTTCGGCCCGGCGAGCCCGTGCCCGGTGAACAGGACCGCCAGCCCGACGAGAACGAACGCGAATAGACGAGTCGGGAACATGGGACGTCTCCGTGAAGGGCGACCGGTTCGTCGGGTTCGGGTCGGGCGCGCGTGTGGCGTTCGCCGTTCGGCCCGGTGCCGCTCAGTCCTTCACGCCGCGGAAGTGGGTGTGGCACTTGACGCAGGTGCGGGTCATGTCGGCGTAGGCCAGCGCCGCCGCGTCCATGTTCTTCGCCTTCGCCGCCGCCACCAGGTCGTCGGCCGCGTGTTTGAACACCTTCGCCTGGTACCGGTACTCCTCTGTCTTGTACCCGCTGACGAACACCCGCATGTCGGCGATCAGCGACAGCACCTCGGCGTTGCGCCGCAGCGCGTCGGGGTCGCCGGCCGTCAGCGCGTCGAGGACGGCGTGGGCGCGGGTCCGCTTCTCTTTCATCGCTTCCTTTTCGGGCGGAACCGGAAGCGAGTCGGTCGCGACGGGCGGCTTCTTCGGCTGCGCGAAACTGTGTCCGACGAACAGGGCCAGGAGGCCCGCGGCGGCGAACGCGAGCAGGCGGGAGGGGAACATGGACGTCTCCGTGTAGAGAGGGCGAACCCGGTACGAGAGACCATCGCAAAGAGCGCGCCCGACCTCCGGAGACCGCCCCCACGGGGCGAGGAACCGCCGCATTCGCGGGAGAGCGAGCGAAACGGCCGCACCACAAATCATTCGCCCCGGTGAAGCGCGTGTGCCATTTCCGCTCAGTGCCGGGACCGGCTGATACACGCCGCACACCGCGATTCGCGCGACCTTCTGGTCCGGCGTTTAGCCGGGCTATTTGGTACGGTTGCCGTCAACCGGGTAATTGAAGTGGCCCGATCCCGCGAACGCGAATGTTCGATACAGTCGGGTGCCTGTTGCCCCCCACTGCGCGCCTCAGAAAACTTGGCCGCATCCTGGGGTGGGGTGTAGCCAACTTCTCTGGTGGTGATGCCGGTAATTGGGTAAGTGAGGTAACGCCCCCCCCGACCCGAGCACGGATGTTCGATGAGCCCGACGGTCACGATCGAGATCCCGACCGCCAGCGAAGCCCTGGTCCGACAGTTGCTGGCG
>JAFKJJ010000680.1 GCA_017306025.1 Planctomycetota bacterium | reverse complement strand
CTTCGCGTCAAGGCGGGCGAGGGGCGGTACGCGGGTCTCGGAGAGCGGGCGTCTTCCGCCGGCCGCGTCACGGCAGCTCCAGCACGTACGCGGTGCCATCGGCGTTGGCCGTCACCACCGACTTGCCGTCGGGCGTGTACGCGGCCCCGTTCACCGCCACCGGCGCCACCCATGACCGCAGTTCCTTCAGCTCCTTGAGGTCCGTCAAGGACCACGCCTTCAGCTCGCGGTCGTTGCTGATCGTGAAGAACGTCGTGCCGGTCGGCGACACCAGCACCGCGCGCACGCCGCTCTTGTGCGCCGTGCCCGTCGCCAGCACGTTCCGCTTCTCGATCCCCGCGACCTTGATCGTGCCCTCCTCGTCCGCCGCGACCAGGTACTTCTTGTCCGCGGTCACGCCCAGGTCCGCGAAGCTCTTCTGGAACAGCGGCCAGTCGCCGCCCACCCGCTCCTTCGCCGCCAGGTCCCAGACGCGGACCGTGCCGCTCTCGTCGCCCGCCACCGCCCACGCCAGGTCGGGCGTGAACGTCACCGACCGCACGTTCCGGCCCTTGTCCGCGAGCGTCGAGAGCAGGTTCCCCTTCGCGTCGTAGATCTCGTAGGCGTTGTTCTTCACGGTCTCGCCCACGGCCGGGCGCGTCGCCCACGCGCCGAGCTTCGTGCCGTCGGCCGACGGGATCACCGTGTACACCTCGCCCGTGGGGACCGACCGGTTCAGCCGCGGCGGGGCGGTGCCCCAGAGGTGCAGCCGGCCGGTGTCGCGCGTCGGCAGGCTGCCGCCCATCACCACCGCGTCGTTGCCCAGGAACGCGATCGCGAACGGCGTGTCCGCGTTGCCGATCAGCGTGGCCACCTCCTTGCCGCCGGCGACGTCCCAGATCTTGATCGTCTGGTCGGTCGCGGCCGTCGCCACGAACTTCCCGTTGGGGCTCACCGCCACCGCGTTCACCGCGAGCAGGTGGCCGCCGGCCGCGCCCGCGCCCTCCAGCGCCGGCAGCTCGAACACGCGGAGCGCGTTGTCCTTCTCGGCCGCCACCGACGCGACGAACCGCCCGTCCGGGCTGAAGCACACCGACGTCACCCAGTCGGTGTGGCCCCGCAGGCCCCGGACCTCGGTCTTGAGCTGCACGTCCCACACGCGGACCACCCCGTCGGCCCCGGCCGCCGCGACGAACCGGCCGTCCGGCGCGAAGGCGACCGTGCTGAGCGGCGAAAACCCGGTGGTGCTGCTCGGCGCCGTCTGCCCGTCGAACTTCACCAGGTGGGTGAGCGCCGCGTTGTCGGCCACCGACCACACGCGCAGCGCGCCGTCGCCGCCGACCGTCGCCAGCCGGTTGCCGTCCGGGCTGAACGCGACCGCCGCGACCCCGGCCGTGTGCGCGGCCTGCGCCGAGAGCTCCTTCGGCGTCTTCCCGCTCACGTCAAGGATCGCGAGCGTGCCGTCGGCCAGGCCCGCCGCGACGTGCTTCCCGCCCTTGCGGACGCCGACGCCGCAGGCGGCCTTGCGCGAGGCCCACTTCCATAATTCCTTCCCGCCGTCCGGGTCGAACCCGCGGACGGTCGCGTCGGCCGAACCGGAAACTATCAGCTTGCCGTCCTCGCTCGCCGCCACCGCCAGCACGGCCAGCGTGTGCCCGGGCAGTTCGGTCGCGACCTTCTTGGCGGCAACGTCCCACACCTTCACCAGCTTGTCGCCGCCGGCGGCCGCGAGCCGGTTGTTGTCGGGCAGGAACGCGAGCGTGGTCATCGCGGCGCCGGCGTCGAGCGTCGTCCGGAGCTTGCCGGTTTCGGGGTCGTAGACGCGGATGAGCTTGTCCGCGCCGGCGGTGGCGAGCTTCTTGCCGTCCGGGCTGATCGCGACCGCCCACAGCGACTCCTTCGAGTCGGTCATCGCCCGGTGGTCGTCGGTGGTGTTGAGGTCCCACACCCGGACCGCGCCGTCGTCGGACGCGGAAGCGACCTGCCGCCCGTCGCCGCGCACCGCGACGGCGGTCGCCTTCGTCATGTGGCCCTGGAACGACCGCAGCTGCTTGCCGCTGGTCACCTCCCACACGCGGACCGTCTTGTCGTCGCCGCAGGTGACGAGGAACTTGCCGTCGGCCGTGACCGCCAGCCCGGTGACCGGTCCGGCGTGCCCGACGTATTCGCGGAGCTTGGTCGCGGTGTTGGGGGCGCTCCCGCCGGTCGGGTTGGGGCCGGCGGTGAGCCGCGCCTTGCCGTCGCGGCCGCAGGTGAACACGGCGCCGCTGTCGCTGCTGAAGCCGACGCCCATCACCTCGCCCAGGTCGACGCCCTGCACGCTCATCGCGAGCTGGTTGCCCTTGCCCTCGGGCACGTACACCGCGACCTGCGAGTTGCTGTCGCCGACCGCCACGAGCTTCCCGTTGGGGCTGAAGGCGACCTTCTCGATGCGGGCGCTGCGCGACGGGCTGGAGTAGATCGCCTTGCCGGTGTCGGACTCGACCACGCGCAAGACGCCGTCGTCGGCGCCGACCGCGAGCAGCTTGCCGTCGGGGCTGTACGCGAGCGCCTTGATCGGCTTGTCGGTCTTGCCGAGGTTCACCACCGCCTTGCCGATCACCTTCCCGGTCGCCGGGTCCCACAGGTGGACCTGGTTGCCGCTCGCGGAGGCGATCACGTTCTCCTTCGGGTGGAAGCAGACGTCGGTGACGCCGAGGACGTTCGTCGCGCCGCGGGTCGGGTCGTCCGGCTGGTCGGCGTGTCCGCGGTAGGTGCTGACCTCGCGGCCGGTGCCGAGGTCCCACACCTTCGCGGTCCCGTCCTTGCTCGCGCTGGCGACGAACCGGCCGTCCGGGCTGTACGCCAGGGCGTTGACGCGGTCCGCGTGGCGCATCCGCGACTCGCCGAGCACGCGGGTGACGTGCTCGGGCAGTCCGGGGGGCAGGTACGGCAGTTGCCAGCGGGCGTCGCGGAGGTGCCGGAGCGCGGCCTTGAAGTTGTCGGCCTTCGCGGCCTCTTCGGCGCGCTTGAGGAGTTCGTCGGCCCGTGCCAGCGTGTCGGCGGGGAACTTGGCCTTGAGTGCCTGTTCGCGCTCGGTCTGGAACTTCTCTTTCAGGGCCTTCACGTCGTCGGCGGTGGGTTCGGCGGGCTGTCCGACCGCCAGTGGCACCACGACGGCGACGAAGAGCAGGGGGGCGAGCGGTCGAAGGGGGAACGACATGACCGACCCTCACGGCACGGCGGACGACGCAAGTTGTTACGAGGCAACGCGGGTCAGTATACACAGACGGGCGAGCCGCGCGAACGTAACAAGCGGGCGGAGAACAGTGGGCAGTGGGCAGTGGGCAGTGGGCAGTGGGCAGTGGGCAGTGGGCAGTGGGCAGAGGGCAGTGGGCAGTGGGCAGTGGGCAGTGGGCAGAGGAGTGGTCCTGGTTTTGAGCCCCGGAGGGGCGGCCGATGTTAGCCCGGGGTGGAGCGCAGCGCAACCCCGGGGCACAGACGCGAAAAGGGACGGAGCCCCGGAGGGGCGACAGAAACCTCGTGCGGTTCTGTCGTCCCTCCGGGGCTCGTTCGTTCTTCGTGTCTTCGTGTCGCGTC
>JAFKJJ010000679.1 GCA_017306025.1 Planctomycetota bacterium | reverse complement strand
ATAAGCGCCGCGCTTGGCAGCGCGAGCTACTGGCCGAAGAGATTCAGGCCGTTGTGGGCGACCATCACGCCGCGGCGAAAATTCAGAACCTGGCACACCGGTGCCTCGATCTCGCCGCGGGAAACCTGTAACTTCGCGCAAAGTACAGCCTCCTGTCCCAGTACTGAAAAAGCCACCAACTTCCGCGACGCTCACCCCGGTCGGGTCGGCCGGGAACCGGACTGTTGACTCAAGCGTCCTGTCGGTTGATGATTGTTCGGCGGCGCATCGCCCTGAGATGCGTCCGTCCGATGGACTCTTCCCGCGAGGTGCCCGATGCCCGCGAACACGTTCACGTGCCCCGAGTGCGACGATCAGTTCTCCGGCCGGCGCGGGACCCGCGGAACGGTCACCTGTCCGTCTTGCGGGGCGCTCGTCCGCGGTAAGGCGCGAGAGCCGGTGCCGGAATCGGAAGATGAAGAGGACGAGGATTCGGACCGGGAGGACGCGCCCGACGACGCGGACGACAGGAGGAAGGTGAAGCGGACGCGGACGCAGATTCCGGGGTGGGTGTGGACCGTCGTAACGATTGGCGTCGGCCTGGGAGGGGCGGTCGTGTGGTTCGGGTTCCTCGCGGGGCCGACGCCGGACCCCAGACCCGACGCCCAACCTCCCGCGGCGGACGAGGTGGCCGCGGGCCGACCGGGGGGCGGCCCGGCCCCGCGATCCCCGTTCGCGACCGACGCGGAGCCGCGGAAGATGACTGCGCCCCCGGCGCCGGTCCCGGCCGAACTCGCCGATGCCGTCTTCCTGCTCCCCGACGACCTGGTGGGGGACACGTCCTTCGGACCGGATCTGTTCGAGCGGGAACTCGCCCGGCAGGCGCTCGGGATCGCGGCTCGGGAGGACTTCGGGTTGCGGGTTCGGGACTCGTCGCTGGGCGACGTCGCACCCGCGGGGCTGCCGGGCGACCGACAGTTCCGGCTCCGGCGTGTACAGAACTACCGGGGGGCGTGGTCCGCGGTTGCCGGTCTTCCCGGTGCCGAGCATCAGTTCTGGACCGGACCGTTACACGGACAGCAGTATTCGGTGTCCCCCGACAAGTGCCTCGCCGAGTACGAGCGGCTGACGCGCGAGTTTTTCGCCAAGTGCCTCACCGCGGCGGGGATCGCCGCCAGGCCGAACCGGCCGTCGGACACCCCGGTACCCGCGGAGGCGGAACAGGCGCTCGGACAGATGCGGGAGACGGACCAGTTCGCCGCGGTCCGCACGCTGCACGACGAGATCCGCGCGAAGGGCGAGTCGGACGCCCTCGTCGCCGGTCTGGTTCGGGGTTACGCCAACCTGGCACTGTTGACCGAGTTTCACTGGGGCGCGACGCCTTACGTGTTCAAGGCGCGGGCCGTTCTGTACGCCCAGCGCCTGCTCGCCCGCACGCCGAAGGCGCCCGACGCGCTCCGCCTCCGGGCGTATGCCGCCGCGCTGGCGGGCTGGCACGTGCTGGCGCTGCAAGACCTGGCCGCGGCCGAGAAGCTCGCCGCCGCCGGTCCGCCGGCCCCCGTTCCGGCGTGGGCCGAGGCGGTCGATCACTACGTCCACTTCGACCTCGCCAAGCTCCGCGCGGCCCGGGGCAAGGCGGACTCGCCCCTTCTCCGAGTTCTCGAATTCCTGGCGCTCGAAGCGCCCGAGGCCGAGGCCGCGACCATCCGCGCCGGCCGGGCGCTGCTGGAGGCCGAACCCGAGTGCTACCTCGTTCACGACGTCATGTGTCGGGTGGGCGGCGTGGCGCACCTCCACCGGGCGACGCTGGCCGGACCGGTCGTCTTCGGCCGCCGGGTCGCGGCCCGGGTGAATGAGATGCCGGGTCTTCCCGCGGAAGTGCGGGCGGTCCTCGGCGGGGCGTTCGAGCCCGGGGTGTACGCCACCCTGCGCGCGGCGGGGGCGGCCGATCGCGGCGAACCGTCCTGGGCGGTCCTCGGCGGGCTGCTCCAGGAGGTCCGGTTCACGCAAGCGGCCCACCGGCTGAATTTCGTGACCGACTGGTGGGGCGTCGATCCGCGGGCGGAAGCGAGCGCCTTTGCGTCGCTCCTCGACGGGCACCGGTCGCGCCCGTTCATCGAGAGCTACCTGTTCGATCACCGCACCGCCCCCGCGGAGGTGCGTCGGCGCCTGACCGCGCCGGACGGGGAGGTGGACGCGAAAGCCCGCGCGTACCTGGCGCGGCTCGCGAAGGTGGACCCGGCGGCCGCGCAGGCGCGCCAGATGGCCAGCCACGGGCACCTGTACCCCGAAGAACTGCGGCGGGTGCGGCTCTACCGGGGCGATCGGTCCGGGGCGCAGCACCCGTTCGCCCGGCAACTGCTGGCGACCAGTCCGCACACCCCGATCGGACAGGCGATCTCTATCGCCTACGGTGGTCCGCAGCCGGCGGCCAAACTGGCGGAGACGGAGGCGCGGTACGCGGACCACCCCGTCGTCCTGTGGGGGCTCGGTCAGCGGCACCTCGCCGACGGGCGGCGGGAAGACGCCGTCCGGTGCTGGAAGCGCTGGGCCGAACTGTCCCCGGACGGCGGGGCGTTTCGTGAACTGGCGGGTCTGTACCGTGCCGCGGGCGATGAGGAGCGGTGGCTGGAGACGCTGGAGGCGAGCTTGAAGGAGGAGGACACGGGCCTCTCCCACGCCCAGGTCCGGGTCGAAATCGCCAAGCACTTCATGCGCGCGAAGGACTTCCGGCGCGCCGAGCCGTACGCCACGGCGGCCGCGGCCAGCGGGGCCGGGTGGGCGATGCTGTGCGCCGCCGAGTGCCACGAGGGCCTGGAAGAGTGGGACGCGGCCAACGACCTGTACGCGGCCGCCGCCGAGCGGTACCGCGACCCGGCGTTCGCGTGGTACTTCTCCTGCCGGTTTACGGGGAAGATGGACCGGCAGGGGGCCGAGCGAGCGGTCCGGGTGTACATGGCCGAGTTCGGGGCCGGCACCACGCCGGCCGAACTGTTCCGCGCCGCCCGGTTCCACCTTCTGGTCGGGGAGCAGAAGACGGCGCGGGAACTGATCGACCGGTCGAACCGGTCGGGGCCGTCGGACCTGGGGCTCCTGTTCGCGGCCCTGTTGGCGGACGCCGCGGGGGACGCGGCGTCCCGGGACCGGTCACTGGACCAGTTCGAGAAGCTGCCGCCGGCGCAGAATCGGGTCCGCCCGATCGGCGCGGCCCTGCGGTCGTGGGCGGGTGAGGAGAAGATTCCGGACGCGGCCGCCGTGGAAGCGGCGGTTCGGCAACTCGCCCCCGAGTATCGTGCGGATGCGGAATTCTGCTTCGGGTGGTACCTGCACAACCGCAAGCTCGGGGTACGGGCGGTCGCTCTGTGGACCAAGTGCCTGAAGGCCGAAACCGGCACGTCGTGGGTGAAGACCCACGCACGCGCGCTGATCGAGGCCGTCGGCCCGAAAAGGGATTGACGGCCCTCCCCGAGAACGTGTCGGCTTCTTCGTTCCGATGCGGCGACCGCGGCCGCCGTGCGAGGCCCGTCGGCGGAGTTCGCCCCGTCACCCGTTGGCGCCGATCCACAGCGGGGCCGGCGCCGGG
>JAFKJJ010000574.1 GCA_017306025.1 Planctomycetota bacterium | reverse complement strand
GAACCGGTGCGGCGGGCTTCGACCCGGACGGCTCCCCGCCGCACACGGCCGGGAGGGTAACCGGTTCGAGGTCGAGGAACGGGTCGGGCTGTTGGGAGGTGGTTCCCTGTGTCGGCGCGCTGGTCGGGACCGGTTGTGGCGCGGGGGCGGTCGGCTCCGTCGATGCGGTCGTGCCCGTGGCCTCGAACGGGCCGTCGCCCGCCGGGGGCCGTCCGTCGGGACTCGTCGGGGCGGTCGGACCGGTCAGGTCGAGCGGGGGAACGGTTCCGAGCCGCGCGCCGATCTGCGAGCCGAACACCTCGTCCTCGGACTCGTCCGGGTCGCCGAGGATGCTGTCGGCGCCTTCTTTCCGCTGCATCGTGAAGGTCGGCAGTTCGGATTCCGACGACGACGGCAGGGAGGGTGGGGGCGGGGGCGGGGCGACGACGACCGGCGCGGGGAGCACGGGCGGGGACGGTGGGAGGAGGGGCGGTGGGGGCGGCGGCGGGAGGGGCACCGCGGGGACGACCCCGCTGGGTGCGGCGCCGACCGGCGCGAGCACCACCTGTTTGCAGTGGGGGCAGCGGACCTGTTTGCCGAGCAGATCGGCGGGAACGCCCATCCGGCGGCCGCAAAACGGGCAGGGGAAGGTGACGGTTTGTGGCGGCATGTGTGTGTTCGAGGCGACGACGGACACCCGGCGGACCGTGAGCGGGCCGCACAGACCGCATGGTACACGCGAACGCGGCCGCACGCAAACCCACACCGCCGACGGGCGTGCGGTCAGTAATACGCCTTCTCGAAATAGATGCTGGCGCCCCCGAGCGCGCTGCCGCCGCGGGTGAAATCCCGGTCCAGCTTGTCCACGAGTGCCGCGCCGGCCTTGCCGCGCTTCAACTCCGGAGCGTGCGTTTTGACGAAGGTGTTGCCGCCGCTCTGGGTCGCCGCGATCAGCGCGTCCCGTACCGTGGGGATGCTGCTCCCGCCGCCGGTGAGGATCAGTTCTTGCATGTTGGCGGGACCGAGCGCCGAGCAAAACGTCATGGCTTCGTCGACGATCCGCCGCGCAAAATCACTCAGGCACGAGTGCATCGCGTCGCGGTCGGCGTCACCGCCCACCGTGCCCAGGCCGGGGGCACGCGCCCCCTTGCCCTCGGTGTAGGCCAGCCTCTGGAAGTTCTCGAAATCCTTGTGGGGCAGGGCGGCGAGCCACTCGCGCTTCTCCGGCGAAAGCGATTCCCGGACGCTCGCGTCCAGACCGGTGACGCCCACCGGGACCGATCGTTGTTGTACCGCGAAGCCCGCGCCCGTCTCGGCGGTCGCGTTCTTGCCGTCGGTCTTGACGAACAGGCTCGCGAAGTCGGTGGTGTAGGCGCCGACGTCGATCACCAGCGCGCGATAGGTCGGGTGGTTGGGGTCTCCCTTCAGCACGGTGATGAGCGGCCCCTTGCTGAACATCTCGCCGAGGTGGATGCGCCCGCCGCGGGTCAGGACGTTCCCGGCCTTGGTCAGAACGCCCACGGCGTTCGACTCGGGCTCGCTGACGAAGGGCAACTCCGGGTGTAGCGGCCACCCGGCGCGGTGCAGCGCTTCGCGGAGCAACTTGCAGCCGGGGTGCTGGGCCACGTCGGCGCCGGGGATCAGCGCCGGTACGGAGACGCGGACCGGGATGTCCTCGAACTTCAAGCCGGTGGCCGGGAGCCGGGAGCAGGCGTCCAACACCTGTCGGCGGAGCCAATTGAAGTAGTGGAAGGCGAGCTTCGCCGCGTTTGCCTGGCGGTGGGCCTCGGCGGAGACGACGCGGGCACCGGGGCCTCCGATCAGCGTCCGCGCCGCGCCGGCGAGTTGCCGCAGCGCGGCCACCTGCGCGCCGTTTACCTCGTACTTCGTGGCGAGGGCGGCGAACTCGGCCGACTGGAGCAACGCGTCGAGCGGCGCCAGAGGCGGGGTGCCGTCCGCCGGCGCGGGCGCCGTGAACAGGTGCCGTTTGAAGTCGGTGTAAACGTCGATTCCGCCGCCGGCGGCCCGGCCCGCCGCCCGGTCGCCGAATTCGAGCTTCGGCTCGGTGCCGCGGCGATCGACCAGCACGACGGTCGGTATCCAGAAATCGACCTCGGCACCCCCGCAGTGGAGGAGTGAACTATCGGCCGTCGGGTCGCGCCGGAGGGCCACCTTCGTGTACGCGCTGCCGAAGTCGATGCAGAACACCCGCTCGGCCATCGGTCACCTCATCTGGGCTCGACCACTGCCTTCAACACGACGTAATCCCGCTCGTCTTCCTCAAGCGCCCACCCCGGCCGCGCGACCCGGACCGACTCGCCGGACGAAACGGGCGACTTCGACTCGTGGTAGCGCCCGTCGAACGCCAATGACGCCCCGGGCTCGCCGACCAGCTTCAATCCGCTGACGTTCCACATGGCGGATTCGAGGAAGTCGCGGGGCTCGTCCTTCTTCGCGTCCCACGCGGCCCGCCAGGAGGCCGCGAGCTGATCGGCCACGTTACGGCGGAAGTCCCTTTCTTCGCTCGTCTTCGGAAGCTGGGTTGAACCGGCCGCTTTCGGCTCCGGTTGTGGTGCCATCGCCGGTTCGGGCGCGGGCTTGTGGGCGGGTAGTTCGGGCGCGCTCTCGCCTTCCGCCTCCCACTCGCGCTTGATCGCGTCGATCCGGTTCTGGCGCCGTTGCCGGATCAGCTCTTTCGCGCGGTCGAGGGCCTTCTCCGTGGCTTCCTCTGTGGCCCGGCGCTTGGCCGCGGCCGCGACCCGCGCTTCGCTTTCGGCCTTCTCGGTCGCGATCGCTTCTTCGAGGAGCGGTGTCAGTTCCGCCGTCGCGAGCGGAGTTCGACGAATCGTGTCCTGAATGAAGTCGATCCGTCCCGCGGCCGGAACCGCGGCCGCCACCCGTTTCGCGACCGCGCCGACCTTGTCTTCGGGGAGGTCGGCCGCGATCCGCTCGAACCCGGCGGGCGCGAGCGTGACGAGCTCGACCTTGCCCTCCTTGCCGACGACCGTGAGGAGCGGCTTCTCGGCGCTCTTGCACGCGTCAACGGCCTCCTTGTTCGCGCCACTGGCGGACGCGAACAGCCCGTCCGTCTTGCCGGTGAGTTTCGCCTCGCCCGCCTCCGCCACCTTCAGTAGCGCGGCGCGCACGAGTTCGTCGGTCGAAACCTTTGCCCTGGCGGTTTTAGCCACGTCCTTGTCCTCACTGTCGGGAGTCTATCTGTCCGAACCTGCGCACGGAAGCACATTCTGCGCGTGCGCGGATCACTTCCGCGGCAGAATCGGCACAACTAGCGCAATCGCGCCGGCAGCGGAAAACGTAGAGTATAGAACCCCGACGGAGACGGGCTAGAGAACGCCCTTGGTGGACGGTACGCCGCTGGCGCGGGGGTCGGGTTCGGTCGCGGCCCGCAGCGCGCGGGCACACGCCTTGAAGATCGCCTCGACGATGTGGTGCGTGTTCCGCCCGTGGTGCAACACGACGTGCAGGTTGAACACCCCCGCGGAACTCGCGGCCCGCCAGAACTCCTCCGCGAGTTGCGAGGAGAACGTCCCGAGCGTTTCGAGCGGCACGTCGGCGCGCCAGACGAGGTACGGGCGGCCGCTCAGATCGACCGCGGCCGTCGCGAGCGTGTCGTCCATCGGCAGCGTGCAGTCGCCGAACCGTCGGATGCCCGCCTTGTCGCCAAGAGCTTGAACGAGCGCCTTACCGAAGCAGATGCCGACGTCCTCAACGGTGTGGTGCGCGTCGATGTGGGTGTCGCCCTTGCACGACACGCTCAGGTCGAACAGCCCGTGCTTGGCGATGTGCGTGAGCATGTGGTCGAAAAAGCCGACGCCGGAATTCACCCGCGCGGCGCCGGTGCCGTCGAGGTTCAGCGACAGGTCGATTTCGGTTTCGGCGGTCTTGCGCTCGATGCGTGCGGTGCGGGGCATGTCGCTCAGTGCGTCGGAGGGGAAGGGGTGAGGGCGAGCCGTTCTTCGAGTCTGCGGATGCGCTCGTCTTGCTCCGCGAGGCGCTTTGTCTGTTCGGCTTGTGAGTTCGCGACGTCGCGGACGAACCGTCTGAGCGTAAATAACGCACCGGCGACGAGATTTGCCAGAACTGAAAGCGCGCCAAAGCTGCCTGCGGCCTCGCTGCGAACGGCACGACCCATAATCGTTGCCACGAAGCAACTCAGCCCCACCAAGAGCGCCAGCCAGGCAAATAACAGTAACTGCCAGTGCGACGGGATCTGGCCGTCAGCAAGCGGCTTGACGATGAACGGCTTCACGACGAACGGTTTCATAGGCTCGCCCTCTCCGGGTTACTTCTTCGCGGGCGTGGCGTTCTCCTCCAGCCACTTGATGCCGTCGGCGATGTTGTCGTACAGCGGGCCGCGCCAGCCGTGGCCGCCGTCGTATTCGGCCAACTTCACCTTCGCGCCGGCTTCTTTCAGCTCCTTCGCGGCTTGTTCGGCCATCCGGTACGGACACACGCGGTCGTCGGGCGAGTGGTACAGGTAGTACGCGTGGCCCTTCGCGCCGTCGAGCTTCGGCAACTGGTCCGGCTTGTACACCGACATCGCCACGAACGACCCGCGGACCTTCGGGTTGGTCAGAGAGATCGGGTACGCCGCCGGGCCACTCGACGACCACGACAGCGTGAACACGCGGTCCGGGTTCAGCTTGTGCTTCGACGCGACGTCGTCGATCACGGCGTCCACGAACTCCTCGGTGGTGAACTTCAGCCCCTCGACGGCGCCCTTGGTCTTCGCGGTCGGCCAGACGATCTCTTGCTCGGCGTTCCACTTTACCGCGACCGGCTGCGCGACGACGTACCCCTCCGGCACGGCGTTCTTGTAAATGCGCTTCACGAACGGGTGGAAGTCCGCGGAACCCGGGCCGCCCGGCATGATGACGATCAGCCCGAAGCCCTTCGCGGGCGCCTTCGCGTCCTTCGCGGGGCCGATCAGGAAGTACCGCTTGTTCGCGTCCTTCCCGATCTTCAGATCTTGTGACGGGATGTCCTTGATGTCGTCATCGTCCGCGGCGCAGACGAAACCGGGGACGAGCAGACCGCACAGCGCGAGCGGGAGAAGTCGTTTCATCGCTGCATCCTGTTGGGTGGGCGATCGGCGCAGAGTTTACAGGATGTCGCGAAGCGATGCGAGCAGTTGGTCGATCTCCGCGTCGGTGCCCACGGAGATGCGGAGGCCGTCGTAAGGGCCTTCGAGCGCGCCGACCGGGCCGGCCGGGTAGCTCATATAGCGAACGAGAATCTTCCGCTGTTTCAGCGCCTCGTAGACCGGCTTCACGGGCCGGTCGGTGCGCCGACACCAGAGGAAGTTCGCGTGGCTCGGCGTCACGTCGAAGCCGAGCGCCGAAAGTTCGGTGGTCATGCGCTCGCGGGTGACGATGATCTTCGCGCGCACCTCGCGGAAGTACTCCTGGTCCTCGATCGCGGCGGTCGCGGCCGCGAGGCTCAGCACATCGCAGTTGTAGGAGTCCTTCACCTTCACGAGTTCGCGGACGATCTCGGGCCGCGCGATCGCGAACCCGAACCGGATGCCCGCGAGCGCGTACGACTTGCTCAGCGTGCGGGTGATGATGAGGTTCGGTGCGTCGGATAGGAGCGCGCGGCCGTTCCACTCCGCGAAGTCCGAGTAGGCCTCGTCGAGAACCAGGGGGCGCGGTTCGAGCGCGTTCGCCAGCATGTGAACGGCGAACGAAGGTAGTGACGTACCCGATGGTGAATTGGGGTTCGGGAGGAAGACCAGGTCCGCGCGCGGCGGCCATCCCGTCGGTGCTGCCCAAGTGGAACCGAACCGCACCGCCTCGAATCGCGCGCCCTGGATCTCCGCGAGGCTCTTGTAGAGGATGTAACTCGGCGTCGGGGACGCGATCAGCCCGCCCTCGGGCACGAACGCGCGCGTGAGGATCGTCAGGATGTCGTCGGAGCCGTTGCCGATGAGGATGGCGTCCGGATCGACGTTCAGCACGCGGCCCGCGGCCTTGCGGAAGGTGTCGCCGAGCGGCTGCGGATACTTGCGGAGCGAGTTCGACGTGAGCGCGGCGCGGATCGCGTCGAAGACCCGCGGCGAGGGCGGGTACGGGTTCTCGTTCGTGTTGAGCTTGATGATTTCCGGGTCGTTGAGCTGCTCGCCCGGCACGTAGCCGGCCATCGCCCGGATGTTCGGTCGGATGCTGTTTGTCACGGCAAGGGGTCCGAAAAACGAATTACGAGATCCGAAAGAAGACAGGACCCGAAGCACGGCGTCGGAGTTCGTCTTCTTTCGGATCTCGTGCTCCGTTTTTCGAGTTTACTTTTTGGCCGGTGCGACGGGCACCTTGTCCGGCTTGGGCTTGGGCCGCGCCGCGGGGCCGTTGTCGTTGGCCCGCATCTCGACGCTGGCCGCGTGGCCCGTCAGCCCCTCCGTGTTCGCCAGCGCCACCACGTCCGGCGCGATCTCCTGCAACCCCTTGCGCGTGAACCGCAGGATGCTCGTCCGCTTGCGGAAGTCGTTGGCGTTGAGGCCGCTGGCCCACCGGGCGGTGCCGCCGGTCGGGAGCACGTGCGACGGACCGGCGGCGTAGTCGCCCACCGCGACCGGCGTGAACGGTCCCAGGAACACCGCCCCGGCGCTGTCGATGTCTTCGAGCATCGCGTCGGGATCGCGGGTCTGAATGTGCAGGTGCTCGGGCGCCAGCGTGTTCACGCATTCGGCGGCCGCGGCCTTGTTCGGCGCCAGAACCAGCGCGCCGTACTTCTCCAGGCACTCACGGGCCTCGGTCTCGCGCGACAGCTTCGCGAGTCGCTTCTGGAGCGCCTGGTGAACTTCCTCAATGAGCGGTTCGTACCACGTCACCAGTACCGCGACGCCGGGGTTGTGTTCCGCCTGCGCGATCAGGTCGAGGGCGACGTAATCGGGGTGCGCGGAATCGTCCGCGAGTACCACGATTTCGCTCGGCCCGGCGATGCAGTCGATCGCCACCTGGCCGAACACGTACTTTTTCGCCAGAGCCACGTACTGGTTGCCCGGTCCGACGATCATATCGACCGGTTTCAGCCCCTCAACGCCGTAGGCCATCGCCGCGATCGCCTGCGAACCGCCGATGCGGTAGACTTCGGTGATGCCGAGTTCGTGGCAGGTCGCGAGCATCTCGCGGTTGTACGCGCCGGTCTGGGTCGGCGGCATGCACACCACGATCTGCTGAACCCCGGCCACCTGCGCCGGGCAGACCGTCATCAGGAGCGTCGAGGGGTACGCGGCCGCGCCGCCGGGACAGTAGACGCCGACCCGCCTCAGGGGGCGGTAGCGAACCTGAAGGTCGTGCCGCAGGGGCGTTCGCATCTCCGCGTCGCTGTGCAGAAGCCCCGACTGGAATAGAATGACATTATCGCGGATCTGCCGGACGACTTCGAGGAAGTCGCTCCCGACGGCCGCGTGCGCCTCCGCGAGTTCCGCGGGCTTGACGCGGATCTGATCCGGCTTCAGCTTCACGCCGTCGAACTGTTCGGTGTAGTGCAACGCGGCCGAAAGCCCCTTCTCGCGAACCTCGTTGCAGATGCGCTCGACCGCACGCGCCGGCGGAAGGGCCTCGCCGAAAACGGCTTGTGTTTTCTTCTTGCTGGCGGCCGAGACGACCTCGGCGTCGGTGCGGAACTGGTCGCGGAGTTTGACGATCTGGGCCGCGGCGTTGGATGCTGTCAGATCGATCCGCCGCAGCTTGAGAGCTGGCATCTGGTGAACCTCGCGGGCGGTCGCGGAGAGACGACGCCCGTCGGGATCGGGACTTCGCTACTTCCCCCGACCCGCACAGGCCGCGCGCCGGGTATTTCTTTCCCTCGTTATACGGCCGCAGACCCTCTGATGCAAGGAACCCAACCCCGCGCCGCCGTGATCGCGGGTGCAAATTGTTCCGTGTGTACCGGTTATGACGCTTCGTGTCTGCTAATTCTCAATCGCCAATCAATTGAACGGGGTTCGTAATGAATTCCATTAGATGTTCGTAACTTTCGAACTTATGGCGACACCCCACCCGCCAAGAAGTGCGCATCACAACCTTCGGCGCTGTTCTTAACCGGTCGTGTGGCGTCCGACGACGCAACGTCCCGATTTCGCGTTCGCCCGGCCGTCATTTAAACGGCCTGTCCGAATCGCGCGGCACGACCGCATCGACGAGCATCGCGATCGTCGCCGACGGTGCGTAACTGAAAAGACCCGACCTGTGGGCGGTAGAGTTCTTTACCGGCTCCGTGGTTGAGTCAAGGGGACGCGGCGGCGAACCACACGATTGCCGGGACCGTAACAAGACGAGGCCGCGAGGAACTGATCGGGTTTCACGTTGGGGAGACACGGGTCGCCCCGCACAGTTTCACACGACCGATCATGAAAAACGGGTAAACTCGTCCGAGCCGCTTGCGTTCGGGTTCGGACGCGGGTCTACTGAGGGCGTCCCGTCTGTCCGCTCGCCCGCGCCCGAACTCGATGGATTGTCGCTCGCATCGCAGCCGCGGAGGCGGCAATGACTGTGGCACCCGAATTTTTCGACACCGAACCGCGGAACTGGCGCGCCCGACTGGCACTCAGTGCCGAGGTCACGCGCGAACTCAGCCGTTCTACCGACCCGCAGGAGATGTACGCCGTCTTCGCGCGCCGGATGGCGCAACTGTTCCCCGTCAGCCGGTACATCACCATCTCGCGCCGCGGGCTGCGGCCGCCGGACTACCGGGTGGCGCGATTCAGCCAGTGGCAGAACCCGGTCAACCCGTGGAAGGAGTCGCACCGGCTGCCGGTCCACGGCGGCGGGCTGTTCGCGGAACTGCTCTACGGTGACCAGCCGCGCGTGATCGACAACCTCACCGTGGACCCCGACGACCCGGCCGCGGAGTACCTCGCGGGGCAGCGGTCGCTTCTGGCGATCCCGCACTTCGACAACGGCACCGCTCAGACGATGTTGATCGTCACCCGCGACGACACCGAGACGTTCCCCCGCGAACGCATCGGCGACCTGATGCTCCTGAGCAACCTGTTCGCCCGCGCGACGCAGACGGTCGTGCTGTCGAGCGCGGTGAAGGAGGCGTTCGACGGCCTCGACTACGAACTGCGGTCGATCGCGGAGATCCAGCGGTCGCTGTTGCCGGCCGAGAAGCCGAAGGTGCCGGGCCTGGACGTCGCGGTCCACTACCAGACCGCGAAGCGCGCCGGCGGCGACTACTACGACTTCTTCCAGCTCCCGAACGACCGGCTCGGGGTCCTGATCGCCGACGCGAGCGGGCACGGCGCGCCGGCCGCGGTGCTGATGGCCGTCGCGCACAGCATCGCGCACACGCGGCCCGAGCACCCGCTCCGGCCGGGCGAGTTCCTCACGTACATGAACGCGCACCTCACGCGCCGCTACACGCGGCCGACGGGGAGCTTCATGACCGCGTTCTATGCGGTGTTCGACCCGATGAACGCGACGCTCAGCTACGCGAGTGCGGGCCACAACCCGCCGCGGCTGCTCCGCTGCGCCGACGGGTTCAAGCTCGTCCTCAATCGCGCGCAAAAGCTCCCGCTGGGCATCAAGCCGGACGAAGTGTACCTCGAACAGACGGTGCCGCTGTTCCCGGGCGATCAGGTGGTGTTCTTCACCGACGGCGTGATCGAGGCGGTGAACACGGAGGGCGACGTGTTCGGCTCGGCGCGCATCGACGAGGAACTCGCGACGTGTTACACGAACGCCGGGGCGCTGATGCGCGCGATCCTGGCGTCGCACTCGCTGTTCACCGCCGGCACCACTGCGGCCGACGACCGCACGCTGGTGGTCGTGAAGCGGACGTGAGGGCACAAGCACCCCAACCCCTCTCGTGGGAGGGGTTGGGGGTGGGTTTCTTCGGGTCTCGCGCTTACAATCCGCGTGTCGGTCTCGCACCGCACCTTTCCCACGCGGAGTTCGCACACATGCGAAACCTCACGTTCCTCCTCGCCGGCGCGGCGCTCGTCGCGTTCGGCGCGCTCCGGCCCGTCACGGCCGCCGATCCGCCCGCGAAGAACAAGCGGCTCCTGCTCGTCACCCACAGCGGCGGGTTCGTTCACGGTTCCGTCGCCACCGCGGAGCAGGTTTTGAAAGAGATCGGCCCCAAAAACGGGTTCGACGTCACCTGCTGGCGATTCACCGGCGACCCGGACGCGAAGGACAAGTCCGGCAAGACGGCGCTGCAAGCGTACAGCGACAAGTTCCGCGGCCCGACCAAGCTGCCGGTCGAAAAGGAGAACTGCGGGCGCATCAACAAGGACACCCTGAAGAACTTCGACGTGGTGCTGTTCTTCACCACCGGCAACCCGCTGACGAAGGACGAACTGGCCGACCTGCGCGAGTGGGTGAAAGCCGGCGGCGCGCTCACGGGCACGCACTGCGCCACCGACACGCAGTACACCGACACCGTGTACGGCGACCTGATCGGTGCGTACTTCAAGATCCACCCGCCGGGGCTTCAGAAGATCAAGATCAAGGTGGAAGACCCGAAGCACCCGGCCGCGGCCGGGTTCACCGACGGCATGGACTACCAGGACGAGATGTACATCTTCAAGGACGCGCCGTACTCGCGCGGGCGGCTGCACATCATCCTGAGCATCCAACCGGACACGTTCAAAATCGACCCGAAGATCGCCCGCGCCGACGGCGATTACGCGATCTCCTGGTGTCGCGAAGAGGGGAAAGGGAAGGTGTTCTACACGTCGTTCGGCCACGACCCGAAGGTGTGGCACGACGAGAAGTTCCAGAAGCACCTGTTCGGCGGGCTGAAGTGGGCCACCGGCCAGCTCCCGGGTGACGCGACACCCAGCGGCGCACAGAAGAACTGACCCCGAGCGCGGGGCGCGGAGTTCAATCTCTGCCCGTGCCCCGCGCTTCTCAACCCCGGACGGAACCGTTGAACTTCCTCGCTCACCTCCACCTCGCCGACGGCTACCCCGGCGACATGACCGGCGGGGTCGCGGCCGACTTCGTCCGCAACCCGGACCTGCACCTGCTCGCCCCGGACGTGCTCCGCGGGGTCATGCTGCACCGGCTCATCGACGGGTTCACCGACCGCCACCCGACGACGCTCCGCAGCATCAGCCGCGTCGCGCCCAAGATGGGGTGGTTCGGCGGGATCGTGATCGACATCTATTACGACCACATCCTCGCCCGCGACTGGCACCGTTACAGTTCCGAACCGCTCGCCGACTTCGCGGCGCGGAGTTACGCCGTGCTCGAAGCGGGGCACGCGGGGCCGGCGCTGCCCGCGCCCGCGCGCAAGTTCATGCGCCGGTTCATCGACGAGGACCGGCTCAACCGGTACGCGACCCTCGACGGCATCGAGGACACGCTCGACCGCGTCTCGCGGGTGATCGCCGAGCGCATCCCGCACCGCGCCATCCCGCTGACGGACGCGATGCCGATCCTGGTCGCGCGCGACGCCGAACTCGCGGCCGACTTCCACGAGTTCTACCCGGAGCTGATGGCCTTCGCCGCCGAACAGCGCCGGCGGTAACGTTCGCGCTCGGTTTCCCGCAATCTCCAACCGGAGGGCGCAATGATACTCGTTCGGTGGTTCGCGGCGGCCGCGGTGCTCGTGCTCGCCGCGTCCGGGTTCGCGCAGGACAGAAACAAACTCCCGGACGACGTGGCGACCGCGCTGAAGAAGGCCGGGGAACTGGAGGTGTACTCGCTCAACGGCGACACCGAGGAAAAGGACGGCTGGCACGGGTCGAAGGTGCTGGGCAAGACGACCGTGAAGAAGGGCGACGCGACGAAGCTCGCGGAAACGATCGCGAAGGGCGTGACCGAGGGCGACAAGGGCGCGCGGTGCTTCGTCCCGCGCCACGGGGTCCGCGCCGTCCACGGCGGCAAGACCTACGACCTCGTCATCTGCTTCGAGTGCGGCTGGGTGTACGTCTTCGTGGACGGGTCCGACAAGCCGACGCGGCTGATGATTTCGGAAACGCCCCACAAGATGCTCGACAAGATCCTGACGGATGCGAAGGTGCTGCCGGCGAAGTCGGACAAGTAGCGGTCGAAGGTCAGAAGGTCGAAGGTCGTAAAGTCGAAGACCGAGTCAACTCACGTCTTCGACTTTACGACCTTCGACCTTCTGACCTTCGACTTGAGAAACTCACCGCACCGTCTTCGCGACGGCCTCGGGCCACGCCAGGTCGCAGCCGGCCTTCGCGAGTTGCGCCTGGAAGTCCGGCAACAGCTTCGCGTCCTTGCGCACCTGCCGCGGGACGCGCTTCTTCGCGGTGCAGAACGCCACCAACTCTCCCACCGCCTCGCCGATGCTCCACTCGACCGGGTGCAGCCGGTAACAGCCGTTGGTGATGTGCGTCGTGCCGATGTTCTTGCACGCCGGCAGCAGGTTCTCCACGCGCTCCGGGATCAGCGCCCCGAGCGGGATCTGGAACGGCAGCGAACTCACGTCGATGTAGTTGTCGCCCCCGCTACTGGGGTGCAGGTCGATGCGGTAGCTCCCGGTGCCCACCGCGTCCGGGAACACTTCGGCCGTGAACTAGCCGCGCTTCTTGCCTAGCATATTGGCCCGCGCGTCCACCCAGACGTGGTTCTCGGTGACCGTGAACGCCGCCCGGATGCGCCGGCTCTCGCGGACGTACGGCGCCATCGCCAGCCCGTCGCCGTCCTCGGTGCCGGTCACGTCGCCGCGCAGTCGGAGGCCCTTCCACCCCTGCTTCCGGCCGTTCGGGTGCGGGGCCTCGGTCTGCATCCAGTAGAGCAGACAGCGGCTCAACTCGCGGGCCGCGAAGTGGTGGGCGAAGCCGGTTTCCAGGTTGCCGAGCCAGTAGTCGTTCTGCGGCCAGTTGACGAGGCACACGTCGCCGAGGCCCGCGCCGTCGGCGAAGTTCGATTTCGCCACGATCCGGCGGTAGGTCCACAGGTTCAGCCCCTTGGGCACCGGTCCGGTGGGGTCGAAGCCGACGGCCCGCGGCTTGAGCGTGACCGGGTCGGACATCTCCCACGACAGCAGGTTGCCGGGCCACGCGGGTTCCATCTTGGGGACGTAGTCGCGCCACTGCCGGTACGTCGCCGGCCTCTCGATCGTGTTGTCCCTGTCCGGCTCGTGGTCCATCGCGAAGCAGACGGTGAACGCCTGGAGGTTGTGCGGTTTCGCCCGCTCCGGCGCGTGTGGCTCCTTCGTGTCGCGCTGCGCCTCGGCACCGGTGACGTGTTCGACTTTTGCCAGCGGCAGGACCTCGCCCGTTTCGGTCGCGTCCACAAAATACGGTGCCCGGAGCACGACGGGGCGGACCTCGCCCCCGCGGGGCCAGAGTTCGACGCCGGCGATGCGGTCGCCGTCCGTTTCGACGTCGATGAGGTGGTACGGCTGGAGCAGCTTCACCCGACCGGCGGTGAGATGCGGTGCGAGCATTTCGAGCAGCACCGCGAGCGCCACGCGGGGCTCGTGGCAGAGCTTCGAGACGTTCCCGAGACCGGGGTTGAGTAGCGGGTTCTTTGCCGCGGCTTCGGTGAGCGGGTAGTTGCGCCGGTAGAAATCGCGGACCTTCGTGCGGAACGTGCGGTAGGTCTTCGTGCTGCCGCGCTCCTCGATCCACGGGTGCTCGTCCGGCGGCACGGCCTGTGCGGTGAGCTGGCCGCCGATCCAGTCGTACTCCTCGGTGAGAATCACCTTGAGCCCGTTGCGCGCGGCGGCCAGCGCGCACGCGACCCCGCCGACGCCCGCCCCGACGATCACCACGTCGGCTTTCATCTCGCGCGGCGGGGGGGCGTTGCCGAGTACGTCCTTTGTTTGTCCGTAAACGGGCAGCAGGTGCGCGAGCGGGGTGAACGCGGACAGCGACAGGAACGCGCGGCGGTTCATTTCGGCGCCTCCGGCGGGCGAATCGACCTCTACGGTATCGGCCGGGCCGTTGCGGCGGAAGCACCCGTCATCGGCGCGAATGTGATTGCGGCCCTGCGCGCGCGCGGATAACCTGCCCTGTGACGACATCATCGCTCCCTAACTCCCCGATCGCCATGCCGAAGGCACCCCCGTTCAACCCGTTGCGGCTGGTCTCGCCGGCCCAACTGGTGTTCTGCTTCGTCCTGTTCTTCCTGCCGTGGATCGAGATGACCTGTACGATGCCGCCGTCGGCCGTGAAAACCGTACCGAAGGAGGAGATCGACAAGGTCAAGAAGGAACTCGGGTTCGACCCGACGAAGCCCGTCTCGATGATTTCCCAGAGCGGCCTCCAGATCGCGACCGGCGGATCGTCCCTGGGTTCGGATATGAAGAAGATCGAGTCGAAGATGAAGGAGTCCGGGCTCGGGGACCCCGACAAATCCAAGGAAAAGCCCAAGAAGGACGACGACATCAAGGGGGCGCCGCTGCTGTTCGTGTACCCGCTGGCGCTCCTCGCCGGGACCGTGGCCGCGTTCCTGCCCGTCCCCGGGATGATCCGCCGGATCGTCGTGGCGGCCTGTTGCGCCGCGGCCCTCGGCGTCGTCGGGTTGCAGGCGCTCATCGGCTTCCCGATGGAGAACGAGATCAAGAAGAAGAGCGAGGAAATGAAAGGTGTGAGCGGGGGCGGGCTCTTTGGACCCATGGGCGGCGCTCCGCCGGGCGACAAGACGGGCGGGAAGAAAGATGCCAAGTCCGAGAAGATGGAAGACGTCGTCCGCGTTTCCTGGCAGTTCTCGCTCTACCTGACGTTCCTGTTCTTGCTCGGTGCCGCGGGCACCGCGTTCCTCGACGGGCTCGGCGGGGACGGTGGGAAGTCGCGTTACGGCCGGAAGAACCGCCGCGACGACTACGACGAGGACGATTACGACGACGAGGACGACGACCGGCCGCGGAAGAAGTCGCGCCGCGACGACTACGAGGACGAGGACGACCGCCCGCGCAAGAAGAAGCCCGCGGAACCGGAGTTCGAGATGCCGGCCCCCGCTCCGGCTCCGCCGCCCACACCGGCCACCCACGCGGCGCCGGGCGGTCCGAACCCGTTCGACTTCTCTGAAGAGCCGGCCCCCAAGAAGAAGCCGCGCCGCCGCGACGACGAGGACGACGAGGACGACGATCGCCCGCGGAAGAAGCGGCGGCGCGACGACGACTGAACCCTTCCGGACCCGTTCGCGGGCGCCCGTGATTACTGCGAGGAACCCCCGTGAGCCCGGTCACGGTCACGTTCAACCCGTTTCGGTGGCTCACCCCCGCGCAACTCGTTGCGTGCGCGGGGCTGTTTTTCCTTCCGTGGGTCGAGGTTCAGTGCGCCGCGAAAGACCCCACGAACCCGCGGTCGGAGAAGACGGTTTGGGCCGCGTTCATGCACCAGTCCGGCTGGCAGGTGATGACGGGGGAGGTCGATTTCTCGGACTCGACCTTCGCACAGCTCGCCGCCGAGCAGCGAGAGGCCTCAAATCAGCCGGGGGAGAAACTGAAAGGTGCGCCGCCGCTGCTCTTCTACTGTCTGGCGGTCGCGTTCGGGATCGGCGCCGGTACCGTTTTGCCGTGCGGTGCGGTTCGCGGGCGCGTGCTGACGGTGTGTTGTACGGTGGCGCTTCTGGCTGTCGGCGGGCAAGTCGCGACGGGGCTGCCGGTCGAGACGTCGCTGGCAGAATCGCGCGCGAAGTTGGGAGGGAAGCCGCCGGCGAAGAACGATCTCGACGGGCTGATGACCGAACGGCTACGAACGAAATACAAGTGGCCGCTTTACGCGACGTTGGTCCTGGTCACAACGGCGCTCCTGACGGCGCTTTTTGAGCCGGGCGCGCCCGCATCGGAGGGTCGCGGGGAGCCGGCGGATGTTGCAGAGGGGCCGACAAAGGAGCCGGACGGGGCACCGCCCGACCCACTAACCCCGTCCGCGCCGTGACCGCGGCGTGCCGGCCGTTGCCGGGCGCGCCGCGGCGGGTCGCGCTCAGTCTTCGCGCTTCGCCTCGGCGATGCTCTTGATCTTCTCGCCGAGCAGCGCCACGTCGAACGGCTTCTTGAACACGTCGTTGAACCCGTACTGTGCCAGTTGCTCGGGCGCGGCCTCGTCCTCGCTCGCCAAGCCGACGATGAGCGTCGTGGCGTAGGCCTCGTCCTTGCGCAGGTTGGAGACGATCTGGATCGACTCGGCCCGCCCCAGTCCCAGGTCGATCACGATCGTGTCCGGGCGGAAGTTGCTCGCCTGGATGCCCGCCTCGAACCCGCTGTTGGCGAGCTCGAACTTGAAGTCGTCGTCTTCCGGCAGGAGCTCCTTGATCCGGTCGTTGAAGAGCTTCTCGGTGCCGATGAGCAGCACCTTGTGCCACTCCTCCTCTTCCAGTTCGCCCAGCGGCATCCCGTGTTCCTTGAGGAACCGGATGAGCTGTTCGCGGGGGATTCGGCGGTCCTGGCTGCCGGGAATCCGGTAGCCCTTGAGGCGACCGGAATCGAACCACTTGGACACCGTCCGGGGGGCGACCTTACAGATCTTGGCGACCTGCCCGGTGGTGAACACCTTTTTCATGGCGAGACACTCCGTTTGAACTCGCTCGACCCCGCGCCCCACCGCACTCTGGTATCAGAGCGCCTTCCTGGCGGGCGGCGTGTCGGGTTCCGGCGGGCGAACCCTCGGGGCGAGGGGCTGCCGTCCGCGGTCGGGGGCGCCGCGGCGGCGGGTGTATGAACGTCCGGCGGGTTGCCCGATCCGGCCGGCCGGTAGCATCGCAGTCGTTGGCCGCGTGCCCGCCGCGGTAAGGCGGGCGGGCGGGGCGGGTCCGGTCGGCTGTCCCGGACGCGCGGGCGACGGTCGCGACGCTAACTCCATCGACCACACCGACCGTCCGACTTCGCAAAACCCGCGAAATTGGGAGGTTGGTACAGGCGGTGGGTTCCGGCGGGGTTGGGGCCGCTGGTACGGGCGGACGAGTGAAGCCGACCACCGGCCTCTGGGACGTCCGCACTGTCAGTCACAATGATCGTTCGGGCTGGATGTGTAACTTGGGTGTGAACTCTTCGCCGTGACGTGCCTTCCGTGGCTGGTGGGCCGGTCGATCCGGTTGGTCCGGTTCTGCCGGCCGCGTACCATCATACGGCCCGTGGCAAGGGTAGCCACAGAGGGCAGAACCACAGAGGACAGAATACGGGCCGTGCTTCTCATCCCTGACTTCTGTGGTTCTGCGGCTCTGTCCTTTGTCCTCTGTCCTCTGTGGCTCCGTCCACTCTCTTTGTGAAGACGGCCATTCCGTCGCCGTCGGCGTAGAAATCGGTGAGGTTCGCGGCCGCGGTGAAGCCGCGCTTCAGGTAGAAACGCCGCGTCGGTTCGTAGTGGGCCGTGTCCGACGTTTCGACGACGAGCAGCCGCCCGTCGAGTTCGCGGACGTCGTTCTCGACGAACGCGAGCAACTTCCCGCCGAGGCCGCG
Organism: Planctomycetota bacterium; assembly: GCA_017306025.1. Taxonomy (GTDB): domain Bacteria; phylum Planctomycetota; class Planctomycetia; order Gemmatales; family Gemmataceae; genus Gemmata. The sequence goes on along the minus strand of JAFKJJ010000574.1, from coordinate 4,405 downwards.
GCCCTGCCGGTCGGCCGCGACCGCGATCCACCACAAATACCACGTGCGGTCGGTCATTTCTTCCGGCGCGTGGTACACGAAGCCGAGAACGGTTCCGGCGTCTTCCCACACGAAACACCGGTGCCCGTAGTCGTCGCGGTTGGACGCGAAGTAATCGTTCAGTACGCCCGCCAGCGCCTCGATTTCCAGCGGCTTGAAGAAGCCGGTGTCGCTGGAGAGTGCGAGCAGCGCGGGCGTGTCGGCCTCGGTCGCGGGTCGGATCATGCGGAAAGTGTAAACGGCCGCGCGTGAGCGGTAAACCGGAGTCGGCCGCGACCCGTCGAAGTGGTGAAGGGTTCGCGGAAAGGTAACCGGTCTCGTTCACGTTCGCCGGCTTCCCCGACTGAGGTAGGCGCGGGCCGTCTTGTGCTGGAGGTCGCAGACGGCGGGCGATCCGATCGACACGCCGAACAGGTTGCGGCACCCGGCTCTGGGGGCGCTACACGGAGTAACTCGACTGATGCCGATTCGGGGTGCTCGGGCCACCGGGCCGCGTGGTAAGGAGCAGTTCCCGCACGGCGGTGGGCAGTTTATCGAGGGCCGCGCCGTCCCCGGCCTGTGGCAAAATGGCTTCGGCCCAGAGCCACCGGCGAACCGCGCGCAGAGCGCCGGAGAACGTCACTGTCCTTCCCCGGCCATGCCACCGCCCCGGCTCGCTTCGCTTCCGGTAGCCCGTGAAATAACACCGCGACAACGGTGTACAAGCCGATCAGGCACGGGGCCGCGCGCAGTACGGTCTTGGCGCACCACCCGCGAGTGGTCTCCAGGTCCAAACAACTGCGGGCCTCCTGGAAGGTGGTTTCGATGTTCCAGTGCCCGCAGTAGTGGTTGATGACGACCGAAGGCGTCAGGCCCGGGTCGGTGGCGAAGAAGTACTCGTCCCGGTGCGTGCCGCTGGCGTCCCGGACGAACACCCGGCGCAGCGGCACCATCCCCGCGCCCTCCAATCGGGCGAAGACCGCCGCCGCGGCCTCGCGGGGCTTCTTGCGGCGGTCGCCCATGACCCGGGGCCGCCCATTGCCCGTATACGGCGACGGGTCGAACAAGTTAGCGTCGGGGTGCAAGCTGACCAGAACGAACCGGGCGCGGTGGCGGTGAGGTCAACCACAAGAGAACACCCGCCGACGACTGATGGCGACTGGACCCGTCCGGTGAGCGTGCCGCCGTCCGTCATTCGGCCACTTCGGGAACGGCGACAAAGGCCTCTCCCGCCCGGACGATGATCGGCGTCGGCAACTCGACCCATCCGCCTTCGCCTGTTGCCGCCGTAGCAAGTCGCTCCATCCGCTCGCCGGTGGCGGGATCGCTTCGGAACACGGTCACACCCCGTCCGGTCACGACACCCTCCAGACGGAAGCGGGGGACGATTCGGTCGTCGGCAAACCGGAAGGTGAAGAACGGTTCCTCGTAGAGCGTCACACCGTCCTCACTCGTCAGATGTGTTCGGGGCGTTCGACCGTCCGCTCGTTGCGCACGTCGCCGGTGTTCAAGGTCGTCGCCGGTTCAGAGAGAGAAAACGCTGACCTCCTCTTCGGCGGCCGGACGGTGCTCGACGCCACGGGGCGCGATCAGGAACTCGCCCTCGCCAACAGTCAATGTGCGATCCCAGAACGCCATCGTTTGTGCCGCCTCACGCAGTACGCCGACCAGATTCCGATTCCGACAGTCGGAAACCGACGTTGAGGTGCGAGCAGGGGTTAGGTGTTGAATGCGACAACGTACTCGGCACCGCCGACAAGCGTGCCCCGGTTTCGGTGCCTTCCGGTGCGAGGTCACCAAGCGGGTCACCAGAAACGCGATTTCTGGGGTTGTTTGGTGACCTCAGCGTGATGTCACTTGACCAATCACTTGAGCATTGCCAAGTGACGAAAACGCTTGAAATTGCAGAGGAAAGCAAAGAACCACCGACTTTCGCCGGTGGTTCTTTGAGTGCCGAGGAGAGGACTTGAACCTCCACGCCCTTGCGAGCGCCAGAACCTGAATCTGGTGCGTCTGCCAATTCCGCCACCTCGGCCCATCCGTCAGCGGGCTGTGGGGCTATCATAAAGCCCGCGGGTGGAACGTCAAGCACTCGACGGCCCGTCATTTGTCCGGACCGCTCGGCCGGCCCGGTGATCCCATCGGCCCCATCGGCCCCATCGGCCCCCCGACGGGTCCCTTCGGCGGCTCCGGCACAACGAGCGGCACGTCGATCCAACTCTGCGGAACGATCCGGATGTAAGCGAGCCAGTCGTTGGCGAACTTGCGCATCCGCTCCGGGTCGGCTGTTCCGTCCTCGGTCGCCGAGAGTTTGAACACGCGGACGAACGCGGTGTGGGCGGTCCGGCCGTCGATCGGCAGATCGCGGGGCAGTTTGTTCAGCTCCGCGATGTATTGTTGCAATTCGGCGGGGCGGTGGCGGGCGAGATAGTAGTACAGTGCCCAGGCGGTCGCCTGCGACTTGATGTTCAGCCGCTCGCGCTTCCGCCGCTGCAGCGTCAGCGGGTCCTCCTCGTCCCCGGTGACCAGCGCGCCGGGGGCCGCGCCCATTCCCATCGGACCGGCGAACATCGGGCCGACGGGGCGCGGCGGCATCGGGCCTTCGCCCATCGGCCCCGGCGGCATCCCGGTCGTACTCGCCGCCGGCTTCTTTTTCACCGGCGGCGCCGGGTCGGGGTCGATCGCGTCCTTCAACCCGGTGAAGTAGGCGTCGGTCAGGACGTGTTCGAGCAGCTTGACGGGGTCGGGGTTCAGTTCCTTGTGGAACTCGTCGCCCATCTCCTTGAAGTAGCGGTGGTGGACGTAGTTCGGCACCCCATATCCGGTGGTGAACGCGACCGCCATGTTCGGCTTCTGGTCGTCGCCGACCGTCACGAAGGCCGGGCCGTGGGGCCGGGTGTAAAAGTTCAGCGCCCCCTGCGTGAGCCAGTTCGGCAGGGTCACGTGCCGGGGCAGCCCGCCGGTGGCGAACAGCAACTGGCGGGTCCCCTCGCGGCTCACCGCGGCGATCTCGGCGTCGTCCACCACGAACTTTTCGACGAACGCGAGCGTGCTGGCGCGGGCCACCTCCTCGGCCGTCGGCCCGGTCCCGGACCTGAGGTCGATCTTGGGGATCTGCCCTTCGAGCAACCGGTCTCGGCTGAACCCCTTGGTGAAGTAGCGCTGGTTCTGCGTCTGGAACGTGATGCCGACGGGGTCCATGAGGCCCGACGAGAGCACGAGCAGGTCGTGCTCGGGGGTGTAGAACGCGCTGACCTGGGCGGGCAGTCCCTCGTACCCCTCGCGGCCCCGGCGGGGCTGGCCGGACCTGTCGTCGCTCAGAGAGGGGAGCCCGTCGTAGCCGTCGAGGCCCCGGCGGAGCTTCCGGTACGCCGCCGCCTGCGGGGCGAGGGCGACCAGGAGCGGCTTGTCGGGAACGCGCAGGACGATGCCGCGGGTCGCGTGCCAGAGGAAGAACGCGGTGAAGTGGTTCTCCAGTTGGGCGCTGCGCCGGGCCACCTCGGGCTCCGGGCTGTCCCAGTAGATCACCGAGTAGTGCGGGGTGGGGCGGACGGTGGCGGCGTCGAGCCGCACCCGCCACAGCTCCGCGTCACTGGGCTGCGGGGCCGCCCGCCGCACGCCGTCGGCCATCCGGGACCAGGCGTCGACGAACTTCTGTGCGTCGGCCGGCAGCGGCTTCTTCTCTTTCGCCAGGTCGAGCAACTCCTGCGCGATCTTCGTCGCGTCCGGCGGTACCGTGCCGTCCTTGGCGAGCACGGTTTCGTGGATGAACCCGGACTCCAGCGCGAGGATCAGCGCGTCGTAGAGCAGTTGCGGCTCGTTCTTGTTGCGCTGCCAGGCCGCGTACTTCTCCCGCATCTGGGTGCCGCGGGTTTTCCTCGGCGCGGGCTGAGCGATCAGGTCCTCGTAGAGCTGAATCGAACTGCTGTCGATGAACAGCGACGCCTTCAACATCCGTCCGTAATACGGGGCGGTGAGCTTACGGAAGTCGGGATTGGTCAGCTCGTTCTTGGGCCGCGACGGGTCGAGTTTTCCGTGGATGAAGTCGGTTTCGAGCGGCACGACGATCACGACCGACCGGGAGGGATCGATCGCGGCGCCGCCGGCCGGTCCGGAGGGCGCGCCCGGACCGATCGGCATTCCCGGGCCGGCCGGCATCCCCCCCGGCGGCGGGAACCCCAACCCGGGACGGGGGCCGGGGCCGGGACCCATCGGCATCGGGAACGGGGCGCCGTCGGCCCCCGGCGCCGTCGGCGCCCCGCCGCCTTCGAGCAGAACGCGGATGATGATGTAACCGGCGTACGCGGGGGACGCGGTCACGAGCAGCAGGGCCACCGCCGCGCACAGGAAGCGCCTCATAGAAACCTCCGGGGTGGGCGGTTCGGCC
>JAFKJJ010000678.1 GCA_017306025.1 Planctomycetota bacterium | reverse complement strand
GTAGGTGCCCTCGAACTCGTGCGGGTTCTGCGTGCCGACGACGATGAACGGCGTCCCGAGCGGGCGCGTGTTTCCGTCCACGGTGACCTGCCGCTCCTGCATCGCTTCGAGCAGCGCCGATTGCGTCCGCGGGGTCGCGCGGTTCACCTCGTCGGCGAGCACGACCTCCGCGAACACCGGGCCGGGCTGGAAGACGAACTCGCCGGTCTGGGCGCGGTAGATGGTGACGCCGATGAGGTCGCCGGGGAGCAGGTCGGGGGTGAACTGGATGCGGTTGAACTTGCACGCGAGGCTGCGCGCCAGCGCCTTCGCGAGCAGCGTCTTGCCGACGCCGGGCACGTCGTCGAGGAGGATGTGTCCGTCGGCGAGCAGCGCGACGATCGCCAGTCGGACGATTTCGGGCTTGCCGAGGAACACGCGGCCGATGTTGGCCGTGAGGGCGTTGAGCAGCGTCGCCAGTTCGCCCGGCGAGCGGTGGTGGGTCGGGCCGTCTGGTGGCATTCGCGCGGTCTCACGCCGTGAGGGAGTGACCGGACCACAAGAAGACGGGCATCACTCCGGCGGCAGCTCAAACTTCACCGCGCCGCCGATGCCGCCGCGCAGGTTCGGGTTCACCGGGCGGTTCGCCATCGCCTCTTCGGCGGCCTTCATGTTGGCGTCGTACTCGGCCTGTTCTGCCGCTTCGGCCGCGTCCTCGGCCTCCGACGCGATCCGCTTCAGGCTCAGCGCGATCCGGCGGGCGCCGGGGTCGATGCTCAGCACCTCCACCTCGACCGCCTGCCCCTCGCTCACCACGTCGCGGACCTTGCGAACCCGCTGTGTCGAGAGTTCGGAGACGTGGATCAGCCCTTCGACGCCGGGCGCGAGTTCCACGAACGCGCCGAAGTCCGCGATCCGCGACACCTTCCCCTTCACGCGGGCGCCGGCCTTCACGGTCTTGTGGTACTCCTCGAACGGGCTCACCGTGAGCTGCTTCATCGACAGCCCGATCTTCCGCGCCTCGAAGTCGATGCGGTTGATGAGCACCTCGACTTCCTGCCCGATCTTCACGAACTCGTTGAGGTCGTTGACGCGCTGCCAGGAGAACTCGGACGCCGGGATGAGCCCGTCGGCGCCGCCCAGGTCGACGAACGCGCCGAACGGCTTGATGCTCCGCACGATCCCGCGCCGGACCTGCCCCTCCTGCACGTTCTTCCAGAACTCCTCGGCCTTCGCCTGCTTTTCCTTCTCCTGAACGGCGCGGCGGCTGACGATCAGGTTGCGCTCCTCCGGGTTGACCTCGGCCACCATCACCTTGAGCCGCTGGTTGAGGAACTGCTCGATGTTCTCGACGCGGTACATGTCGAGCTGGCTGGCGGGGAGGAAGCCCTTGATCCCCGCGACCTCGACCGTCAGCCCGGTCTTGTTCTTGTTCGTGCCGGTGACGCGGGCCTCGACGACCATGCCGTAGGTGACCTGCGACCAGTCGTGAACGACCTGCGTCGAGCCCTCGCGCGTCAGGACGAGCAGCCCGTTGGCGGCGTCGTAGTGGTCGATGTCGAACTCCACCGACTCGCCCACGGCCGGCTTGCGCCCCTCGAACTGCTGGAGCGGCAGTACGCCCTGACTGCGCCCGCCGGGAACTTCGACGAACACGTCGTTGCCGTGAACGCCGACGACCACCCCGGTCTTTTTGCCGCCGGCTTTGCCGGGGGCGCCGGGCTTCTGGACGGTTTCCGCCTGCGCGACGGTCTTGGTCACGTCGAAATCGCCCATCGCGGCCGCGAGTTCGTCCTCGATGAGCTTGTCGAGTTCGCGGTTGTTGGGCTTCATCCCGCCGAAGTTCATGACCGGCGGGGCGCCGCCCGGGTTCAGGGGCTTGTCGCTGTGGCGCGGCCGGTCGCCGCGCGGCGGCCCCCCGCGGTACGATCCCCCGGGACGCGGGCCGCCCGGCCGCGGCGGGCCCTTGCCGGTAAACGCCGGCGGGCCGGAATTAGGCGCGCCGACCGGGGGCGCGCCGTAAACGGGCGGCGCGGCGTCCGGTTTCGCGGCCGGGGCCGGAGAGGGCGCGGCCGGCGGGGTCGGCTGGTCGGGCGCGGGAGACGGGTTCTCGGTACTCATCGTGTCGATTCCTCGATTCTCAACGGTTGAGCCTATCAGGGAAGGTGTGCCGCGACAACGCGCGCCCGTTGTTGCGACGCTCGTTATTCAAATGTTTGGCCGGTTGCCGCGCGGCAACCTGGGGAATGTCGAAGGGCTCGCTAATTGCAGGCGAGATTGCGGAAGCGGGCGAAGCGCGGTATGCGCGGCGCACGCACCGCCGGTCGCAGAGTGACCGGAGCACACCCCGCCTCGTAGAATCCCGTTCATGTCCCAAAGCAACCGCAGGAAATGGGTTTGGGCGGTCGAGATGGCGGTGGCCGTGATCCTCGTGGTCGCGGTCGGGGCGCACTTCCGCAAACTCCTCGGGGACATCGACCCGGCCCAGCTCCCGCTGCGCTTCCGCGTCGGGTTCCTCGTCCCCGCGGGGCTCCTGTACCTGCTCGCGCACCTGTGCTGGTCCACGTTCTGGGTCCGGTTGCTGCACTGGGAAGGCGTGAAGGTGTCGTGGTACGTCGGATTGCGGTCGTACTACATCAGCCAGTTCGGGAAGTACATCCCGGGCAAGATCGCGGTGCCCGCGATGCGGATGATGATGCTCCGCCCGCACGGGTGTCATCCGGTTCCGGTGGGCGTGACCGCGGTCTACGAGACGCTCACGAGCATGGCGGCCGGGGCGATGCTCGGGGTCTTGTGCCTCCCGACGCTCGGCGTCGTGCCGGAGCAGATCTCCGGACGGGCGTGGATGCTGTTCGCGGTCGCGGGGCTGCCGCTCGGGCTGGGCGTGTTGAACAAGCTCGCGGCGCGGATCGCGAAGAAGAAGCGCGGGCCGGACGCGCGACCGCTCCCCGCGCCGTCGATCTTCCTTCTGGCACAAGGGCTCTTGCACGGGGCGTGCGGGTACGGTCTGCTGGCACTGAGCCTGGGGCTGACGGTCCGCGGGCTGATCCCCGACGCGCCGGGGTTCGGTCCCGATACGTACGCCGTGGACATGGCCGCGGTGGCGCTGTCGTACGTGGCCGGATTCGTGGTCGCGGTCGCGCCGGGCGGGTTGGGGGCGCGCGAGTTCGTGATGCAACTGGCGCTCGCCCCGCAGTTCGCGCCCGCGTTCGGGGACCGGGCCGCGGCGCTCGCGGTGGTGATCGCCCTCACCCTCCGGTTGACGTGGACCGTCGCGGAGGTCGCCGTCGGCCTGCCGCTCTACCTGATGAAGCCCTCCCTCCCGCCGTCGGTCCCGCACGACGCGACCGTTCCGATTCGCCACGAAACGCCGCACGGTACGTCTCATGCCTGAAGACCCCACCCCCCAGCCCCCTCCCCCGGAGGGAGAGGGGGAGCAAGAGAGTGAGAACCCCCGGACGCAGACGGGTTCCGACGGTTTTTCTCCCCCTCTCCCTCCGGGGGAGGGGGCAGGGGGGTGGGGTTCTTCGCGCGAGCTGCTCTCGCTCGTGATCCCCGTTTACAACGAGCGCGAGAGCCTCGTGGCCCTTCACGCCGAGATC
>JAFKJJ010000677.1 GCA_017306025.1 Planctomycetota bacterium | reverse complement strand
GCGCGAGGGCGTCCACGTCCTCGACGTGTGCGTGGACTACGTCGGCCGCGACGGCGTCCGCGACATGAAGGAGGTCATCAAGCGCTACAACGAGGTGCTGACCAAGCCCATCATGCTCGACAGCACCGAGGTGCCGATCATCGAGGCGGGGCTGAAGCTGTGCAGCGGCAAGGCGATCATCAACAGCATCAACCTTGAGGACGGCCGCAAGTCGCTCGACCCGAAGACGACGCTCGCGAAGAAGTACGGCGCCGCGCTCGTCGCGCTCACCATCGACGAGAAGGGGCAGGCCGACACCGCGGAGTGGAAGTTCGAGGTTGCGAAGCGCATCTACGACATCGTCGTGAACGAGTACGGTATCCCGCCGTCCGACCTGCTCTTCGATCCGCTCGTGTTCCCGGTCTCGACCGGTATGGAGCAGACGCGGCGGAGCGCGATCGAGACGTTCGAGGCGATCCGGCTCATCAAGCGGAACCTCCCCGGCGCGCTGACGCACGTCGGGCTGTCGAACTGCTCGTTCGGGCTGTCGCCGTACACGCGGCAGGTGCTGAACAGCATGTACCTGCACTACGCGATCGAGTACGGCCTCGACTCCGCGATCCTGCACGCCGCGAAGATCATGCCGCTGGCCTCGATCGACGAGAAGGGGCGCGAACTGTGCCGGCGGCTGCTGTTCGCGGAGTACGACAAGGGCGACCCGCTGCAAGAGCTGATCGCGCACTACGCCGAGAAGAAGGGCGAGAAGAGGGCCGCGCAGTCGCTCGGCGACACGGTCGAGGAGCGGTTGCGTCAGGCGATCATCCAGGGCCGCCGCGAAACGCTCGTCGCGGACCTCGACACCGCCCGCGAGAAGCACACGCCGCTGGACATCGTCAACAAGATCCTGCTCGACGGGATGAAGGTGGTCGGCGAGTTGTTCGGCAGTGGGCAGATGCAACTGCCGTTCGTGCTTCAGTCGGCGGAGGTAATGAAAGCGGCCGTCGCGTACCTCGAACCGTTCATGGAAAAGGTGGAGGGCGCCGAGAAGGGGAAGATCGTGCTCGCGACCGTGAAGGGCGACGTCCACGACATCGGCAAGAACCTGGTGGACATCATCCTCACGAACAACGGCTACAAGGTGTACAACCTCGGCATCAAGCAGCCGATCGACACCATGATCGCCGAGCTGAAAAAGCACGACGCCGACGCGATCGGGATGAGCGGGCTCCTGGTGAAGTCCACGGTCATCATGAAGGAGGACCTCGTCACACTGAACGAGCGCGGGCTGAACCCGCCGGTGATCCTCGGCGGCGCGGCGCTCAACCGCCGCTACGTCGAGCAGGACCTCCGCGCGATCTACAAGGGCGAGGTGTTCTATGGAGAGGACGCGTTCGAGGGGCTGCGCGTGATGGACCAGCTCGCCGCGCGCAAAAAGCTGGAGCGCGTGGGCAGCTTTGCCTTGAAGGAAGTGGTGAAGTCGACCGGTCGCAGCATCGGAATCGAACACAAAACCGTCGCGCGGTCGCCCCTCGAAGCGACAGTCGGCCACTGGGATTCGCTGGCCCGCAACGCCAAGCGCGCCGACCTTCCGCCGCGCTCACCGTCGCTGCCGAAAGCGCCGGACCATCCGAAGCCGCCGTTCCTCGGCTCACGGGTCCGTACCGACTTCGACATGAACGAGGTCTTCAAGTACCTCAACGAACTCACGCTGTTCAGCACGCAGTGGCAGTTCAAGAAGGGCGGCGTGAAGCCGGCCGAGCACGCGAGGCAGATCGAGGAGGTCGCGCGGCCCGCGCTCGCGCGGCTGAAGGCGCTCTGCCTGGAGCAAAACATCCTCCGCCCGGCCGCGACCTACGGGTTCTTCCCCGCGGCCAGCAGCGGCACGAAGCTCACCGTCTACGAAGACGACCACAAGACGCCGCGGGCGACGTTCGACTTCCCGCGGCAGGACTTCGGCGAGTTCCTGTGCCTGTCGGACTACGTCGAACCCGCTCGCGACGGGCAGGCGGTCGATTACGTCGCGTTCATGGCGGTCACGATGGGCCGCGAGGTGACGAAGGTCGCGCACGACTGGTACACCGCGGGCAAGTATCAGGACTACCTGTACCTGCACGGCTTGGGGGTCGAATCCGCGGAGGCGCTGGCGGAATATTTCCACCAGCAACTCCGCCGCGAGTGGGGGATCGCCGCGGACGATTCGCCACACGTTCAAAAGCTGTTCAAGGGCCACTACCGCGGGTGCCGGTACTCGTTCGGCTACCCCGCGTGCCCGAACCTCGAAGACCAGGCGCCGCTGTTCGGGCTCATCGACCCGACGCGGATCGGCGTGACGCTGAGCGAGCAGTTCCAGCTCGAACCGGAGCAATCCACCACGGCGATCGTCATACACCACCCGGACGCGAAGTACTTCGTCACGCGCCGGGGCGATTGCGGCCCCCTGGTGTGACCGCGTCGCTCAGAGCACAGGGTTTTCGCCCAGGGTCCACAGGGTGTCCTCCCTGTGCTACGAAAGTCGGCCCCTCCGGGGCGAAGGTTCCTCTCTTCGCCCCGGTAGTCGGGTGTTTTCCGCCCGGAGGGCCGTCTTCCGTAGCACAGGGGAAACCCTGTGAACCTACGGATGAACCGTGTGAATCGCGTGAACGGCGCAGAGTGACAGAGCCGAAATCCTGTTCTATCTTCCTGATGAAATCCCTGCGGCCTCCCGTCCTTTGCGGTGAGTCATTTTGATCCCATCTGACGTGATGATCCGCATCGCGGGTCTGCGCGTGCTCTACGGCGCGTTCGCAGCGGTGGACGGACTCGACCTGGACATCCGCCGCGGCGAACTGTTCGGCCTTCTCGGCCCCAACGGCGCCGGCAAATCCACCACGATTCGCGTACTCATCGGCCAGCGCCGTCCCAGCGGCGGCAGCGTGTCCGTCGGCGGGCTCGACGTGGTCCGCGACTGGGCCGCGATCAAGCCGAACTTCGGCTACGTGCCCGACCGCGAGAACCACTTCGAGGAGTTCACCGGCCGCCGCAACCTGGAGTTCTTCGGCGAGTTGTACGGCGTACCCAAACTGCGTGCCGACGAAGTTCTGAAGATGGTCGAACTCGACGAGGCCGCCGACCTGCCGGTCCGCGGGTACTCGCTGGGCATGCGCAAGAAACTGCTCCTGGCCCGGGCGCTTCTGCACGAGCCACAGGTCCTGTACCTCGACGAGCCGACCGCCAACCTCGACATCCACTCGGCGGAGGTGGTCCACCGCATCCTCCGCGACCGCGTGAAACTCGGCGCGACCGTCATCCTGACGACGCACGACATGGACGAGGTGGAGAAGATCTGCGACCGCGTCGGGATCGTGTGCCGGGGCAAGCTCGTCGCGCTCGACTCGCCACTGGCGCTGAAGCAGCAGCACACGGAGCGCAAGGTGGACGTGATCCGCGACGACGGCGCGCGCCTCGTCTTCGACATGGACGACGCCACGGACCGGGCGAAGCTCGCGGCGCTGGTCGGCGCCGGGCGGGCGCTGAGCCTCCGCACCCGCGAGTTCGACTTCCACGCGACGTTCCTGAAGCTCACGGGGCAGACGTTCGAGTGAGGCCGGTACCGGCGGAATGTGGTGGCCAACGGCCGGCGGC
>JAFKJJ010000676.1 GCA_017306025.1 Planctomycetota bacterium | reverse complement strand
TGGTGGTGGCGGATCGGCTCGACGATGTCCTCGGGCAGCTTCCAGCCGCGCAACAGCTCGGCGCTGACGTCCGCGTGGTCGATCCCGAACGACTCGAGTTCCGCACCGCACGGGTCGTCGAGCAGGCGGTCGGCGTGCCGCGCCACGTGACCGACCCAGGCGTCGGGGAACGCCTGGCGCAGGAGCACCTCGCCCAGGTCGCGCAGCAGCCCGGCCACCAGATCGTCGTCGGGGCTCGGGCGCCGCGCCAGCACCGCCAGCTCCCGGGCGATGATCGCGCCGCCGACGGACGCCAGCCAGTACTCGCGCAGGCCCGCGTCGACGGCGCGGCCGACCTTGACGGCGGGCAGCGACAGCCCCAGCGCGAGGGAGCGGACGGTGTTGAGCCCGAGCACGTGGACGGCGCGGGCGGCCGACGCGACGGGCTGTTTGAGCCCGTAGAGGCACGAGTTGACCGCCTTGAGCAGCTTGGCGCAGAGGACCGGGTCGAGCCCGATGTACCGGACGATCTCGCCGGGGTCGCAGTCCGGCCGACTGGCGGCGTCGACGATCTGGAGCGCGACGGCGGGCGGGGTCGGGAGCCGGCTCGGGTCGAGCACGGCGGCGAGCAACTGCTCGCGCGTGCGGCGCCCCGCACCGGGACGAATGGGGATTGAGAACGGGGCTGAGGTTGTTGCCGACACCGAAACCGTCCCTGTACGGGGGAGCCCCTTGCGCGCGGGGGCCGGGCCTGCTGGCATCGAACCCTGCGTCACGAACGGGGGGTGGTCAAGTTTTGGACGCGTCGGGGAATGCCGTGTCGGCGGTCGCCTCATTTCTCGGGCGAGACGCAAGGCGGGCCGTCGGGGTTCGCCTTCGCGCGGGGTTCTGTCGTTGAGCGGTCCCGCCGCGCAGGCGCTCGGCCGGTATTTGTGCGGTGCCGCACCGGCCTCTCGAATCCCGTTGCCGCGCGCGGGCCGAACCGTACCGGTATCCCAGCCGTTCACCCCGAGGCCGCTATGATGCCGCCGTTCCGCACCAGCCGCGGCCGCCCGCTGCCGCTCGGCCCCTCGCTCACCCCCGACGGGGCCAACTTCGCGCTGCTCTGCCGCCACGGGCGCAGCGCCACCCTCGTCATCCTGCCGGTCGAGGGCGGGAACACCCCGCTGGCCGAGTTCCCGCTCGACGCGCGGATGAACCGCACCGGCGACCACTGGCACATCCGCGTCCACGACCTGCCGGAAGCGTTCTGCTACGGCTGGCGCGTGGACGGCCCGCACGGCCCGCGCACCCGGTTCGACCCGTCGCGGCTGCTGCTCGACCCGGCCTCCGTCATGCTCTCCCACGGGGCCGAGTGGGCCGGCACCTGCGAGATCGACCCGCAGCGCACCAGCCGCCGCAGCCTGTACCGCCGCGGCACCCGCTACAACTGGGAGGACGACGCGCCGCCGCTGACCGAGCACGAGGACTCGATCATCTACGAGGTCCACGTCCGCGGGTTCACCTGCCACCCGTCCAGCGGGGTCGCCGCCCCCGGCACGTTCCGCGGGCTGGTCGAGAAGAGCCCGTACCTGAAGTGGCTCGGCGTGACGGCGGTCGAGCTGATGCCGGTGTTCGAGTTGGACGAGTGCGACTGCCCGTTCTCCAACCCGCACACCGGGGAGAAGTTGACCAACTTCTGGGGCTACAACCCGATCGCGTTCGCCGCCCCGAAGGCCGCGTTCGCCGCCACCGCCCCGGCCCACAGCCAGACGCACGAGTTCCGCGACATGGTGAAGGCCATGCACGCGGCCGGGATCGAGGTGATCCTCGACGTCGTGTTCAACCACACCGGCGAGGGGGACGACCGGGGCCGCACGTTCAGCTTCCGCGGGCTGGACAACGAGCTCTACTACCTGATGGACGACGGCGGCCGGTACCTGAACTACTCCGGCTGCGGCAACACGGTGAACTGCAACCACCCGATCGTCCGCGACCTCATCATGACGTGCCTGCGGTACTGGGTGGGCGACATGCACGTGGACGGGTTCCGGTTCGACCTGGCCTCGATCCTCGGCCGCGACCGCAAGGGGAACGTGATGGTGGAGCCGCCGGTGATCGAGAGCATCACCGAGGACGGCGTCCTGGCGGACACGAAGCTGATCGCCGAGCCGTGGGACGCGGCCGGGCTGTACCAGGTGGGCGGGTTCCCGTTCGGCCGCCGGTGGAGCGAGTGGAACGGGCAGTACCGCGACGACGTGCGCCGGTTCTGGAAGGGCGACCACGGGCTGGCCGGCGCGATGGCCCAGCGGGTCTGCGGCAGCTCGGACCTGTACCAGTGGAACGGCCGGCTGCCGCGGCACTCGGTCAACTTCGTCACGGCCCACGACGGGTTCACGCTGCACGACCTCGTGAGCTACAACCAGAAGCACAACTACGCCAACGGCGAGGACAACCGCGACGGCTCGAACGACAACCACTCGTGGAACTGCGGCGCGGAGGGTCCGACCGACGACCCGGCCGTGCTGGCGCTGCGCCGCCGGCAGGTGCGCAACCTGATGACCACCCTGATGCTCAGCCAGGGGGTGCCGATGATTCTGGCCGGGGACGAGTTCCTGCGCACGCAGAAGGGGAACAACAACGCCTGGTGCCAGGACAACGACATCTCGTGGGTGGACTGGGACCTGATGGAGGAGAACCGGGACTTCCTGCGGTTCGTGCGCGAGCTGATCCACCTCCGCAAGCGCCACCCGGCGCTGCGGCGGCGGCGGTTCTTCACCGGCGAGTTCATGCGCGGCGACCTGACCCGCACGCCCGCCCCGGTCCACCCGCAGCCCGAAGGCCCGTTCGTCGCGCCGCCCGCGGACCTGTTTCCGCCGAGCGGGCCGGTGCGCCCGGGCGACTCGGGGCTGCCGCCCGACTGCGACCCGTCGCGCGCCCCGGCCTTCGCGCGGTCCGGACGGGTTGGTGGGCAACCGGCCCCGGCGCTGGCCGACATCCACTGGCACGGCACCGAGCCGTACCGGCCGGACTTCGGGTGGGGCTCGCGGACGCTGGCGTTCGCCCTGGACGGTCGGTTCACCGGCCGCGAGACCGATTCCGACTACCAGATCGACACGGACTTCTACGTCGCGTTCAACGCGTGGAGCGAGGCGCTGCGGTTCCGCGTCCCGCCGTCGCCGACCCGCCGCCGCTGGCGCCGGCTGATCGACACCGCCCTCCCCTCCCCCGAGGACTTCGTCACAGAGGGCGAGGGGCCGGCGGTGCCGGACGGGAGCTACTACCTCGCCGCCCCGTTCAGCGCGCTGGTGCTGATCTCGGAGGGGTGAGCGGCCGGTGCGCGAATCACCTCAGCCGCTCGCGCACGTCCGCGGGCTCGAACGTGTGACCCGTGTGGCAGCCGTTGCAATAGTGGTACCCGTTCGCACGCCCGCCGCTGTAGTGGTCGCCGGCGTAGGCAAAATACGTGGGCGTCCGGCCGCTCGCGTCCGGAGCGATTCCGGTCCACTTCGCCACTTTCCCGGCCGCGTCCAGGCCGACCAGGACGGTCGGGGCCATCGGATCGCTCGGCACCCACGCCTCCAGGGCGCCTTGCGTGGAAAGGGGCACGGTCATCACCTTGTCCCACGCGCCCGCGACGCGC
>JAFKJJ010000675.1 GCA_017306025.1 Planctomycetota bacterium | reverse complement strand
GTGACCGAGCGCCCGGCCTTGCCGGGCTGCGCGGTCGGCCGCTCCGCGGGGAGCAGCGTCGTCGTGGTCGCGGCCAGAACGCAGACGAACAGGCAGCGCGTGAGCATGGCGGCTCCGGTGAGTTCTCCCTGGGACCGCGGCCGTCCCGGCCGCAGAACCGAAACGACCCGATTGGCTTCGGGACTGTCCCCGGCGCGAAATCCGGGTCCGTGCTGTTGCGGCCGGGACGGCCGCGGTCCCAGGGAGGGCTACTTCTTCGGTATCGGCACTTGTTCTTTCGCGCGCAGGTACGCGACCAAATCGCGCACCTCGTCGGGCTTCATCTGGTCGAACAGCCCCTCGGGCATGATCGAAACTGGCGTCTGCTTGCGTGTGACGACGTCCGCGACGGGGATCGTGAGCGTGTCGTTGGTGGTGCGGACGGTGACCGCGTCCTTCGTCTCGCGGAGGACGATGCCGCCGACCACGCGGTCGTCGTTGAGCGTGAAGTTCACCATCTGGAACTCGCGCGGGACGACGGCGCTCGGGTCGAGGACGTTTTCGAGCACGTAGTCGAGGTTCGACCGCTGCGAGCCCGTGAGTTCCGGCCCGACCGATTGACCCTCGCCGAACATCTTGTGGCACGCCGCGCAGTTCTTGTTGAACAGCAATCGGCCGTTCGCCACGTCGGCTTTCGCGAGCGCGTCGTCGGTGAGCACGCCCTTCCACTTCTTGATGAGGGCCGCGCGCTCCTTGCTCGCGGAGGCGATCTTGCCCCACACTTGTTCCAGGCGCGCGGACGTCAGCTTGTCGTTGAGGCTGAGCACCTGCCGCGCGGCCGTGACCGGCACATCAGCGCGGGGGACGGCCCCCTTCTCAACCGCGTCGAGCAACTCCTTCGCGAAGCTCACGCGGGACGCGAGCGTCTGCACCGCGTCGAGCTTCTCCTCCGGTGTGAGCTTCGGGTACGCCTTGAGGATCGCGGCCGGGGTGTTGGCGTCGGGGAAGCCGGCCAGCGCACGAATCGCGGTTCCGCGGAGCGCCGGATCGTCGAGCAGCCTTTGGAGCGTCTTGGCGAAGTCGGGGAGTTTTCGCGGCGCGAGAAGTTCGACGGCCGCACGGCGGTCCTCGGCCTTTTCGCTCGCGTCGGTGATGCGCGTCTTCAGCTTTTCGAGTGTGTCCGGGTCTCCGAACAGCACCGACACTGCTTCGGCCTCGCGCGCGATCGCGGGCGACCTTCTGGAGATGTGCCGCCTCACGACGGACCAACTCGCAGGGGGTGTCAGGTCTTTCCGCCCCTGGAGCGCCTCGCGCATCCCGACGAGGACGTCCAGGATGAATGCGTTCCCGTCTTCGCGCCGCGCGAGGGCCTCAAGCACATCACGGAAGTAGACGAGTTCGTTCCGCACCTTCCGATCGTCCGGCTGCGAGAGGGCGAAGCGGATGACGTTCCGTCGCAACTGTGAGTTCTGGGACTTGTGGCCGAGCAGGTCACCGGTGCCCCTCCAACCGCGGCTCAGTGCTTGTTCGAAACAGTACCACGTCATGAGCGCGAGGTGCGGGTCGTCAATGGGGTGTTTGTTCGCGACGAACTTGTCAAACAGGCCGCCATCGGGCTTGCCACTCAAACCCGTTTGCTGGAGCGCGGACGCGATGTTGGTTCGCACGTAGGGCGAGGCTTCCGTTTCGATCGTGTTCGCGATTTGCACGTACTCGGGCGCGGTGAACCGCGTGCGGTCGGCGATTGCGATCCGCAGCCCCCACGATCGCAGCGCGTCGTTGCCGTCCGCGACGAGCGGCAACACGTCCTCCGCGACGAGGGTATTGGTCGCCCACAGCGCCCACAGCGCCCGCAGGCGCCGTGCTGCGTCCTTCTCGGTGTGCAGCATTTGTCGCAGGACGTCGCCGACGTCCTTCTCCAACTTCCCGGCCGCGGCGCGCTCTTGGAGCACCCGCCGCGCCTTGCGCACGAACCAGTCGTTCGGCGAAAGTTGCAACTTCACCAACTCCGCGTCGGAGAGCTTCGACACGTCGCCCTTGAACGGCTTCGCGCCCTTGTACACGACACGGTAGATACGGCCGTTGGAGGTGTCGGCCTTGTCGTAGTTGTGGCACTCGCCCGTGTCGCACCAGTCGCTCACGTACAGACCGCCCTCCGGACCGGTCTTCACGCAAATGCCGCGGAACCACGGGTCGTTCGCGAAGAGGAAATCCTTCCGGCGAACGCCCTTGTATCCGCTCTTGGTGCGTTCCAGGCCGTCGTTGTTGAGCCGGCTGCCGTGGATGTTGCACGTGAACAGCGTGTTGCGGTACTCGGCCGGGAAGTTGTCCGCGAGGTAGATCGCGGCGCCGCTGTGCGCGTGGCCGCCACCGGCGTCGTCATGCTCCTTCTTCAGCGTGCCGTCCTTGTTCGCGCGGCTGTCGGTCCACGCGCCGCCGCCCCAGTGGCGGTAATCGACACAGCTCTTCATCAGCCCGTAAACGTGCGGGTTCGCGTCCTGGCCGTACATACGCTCGTAGTGGCCGCCCGGGACGAAGTGGAACAGGTGGTCGATCACGCAGTTGGTGATGAACAGTTCGCCGTAGTCGTCGAAGTCGAGGCCGAAGGGGTTGGTGGTGCCGTGCGCGACCGCCTCGAACGTCTTGCGCGTCGGGTGGTAGCGCCACACGCCGCAGTCGAGGTACGTCCGCTTCTCCTTCGGCGTGCCGGGCGTCCCGACCCACGCCTTCGCCTGGATGCCGTTGCAGCCGTAGAGCCAGCCGTCCGGCCCCCACACCAGCGAGTTGAAGATGTTGTGCTTCGTGTCGATCATGTTCCAGCCGTCGAGCACCGCCTCCGGCTTGCCCGGCTTGTCGCCGTCGAGAATCGGCACGAACAGCAGGTTGGGCGACGAGCAGAGCCACACGCCGCCGAAGCCGAGTTCGATGCCCGAGAGGTTCACCCCGTCGGCCATGAACACGGTTTTCTTGTCGAAGGTGCCGTCACCGTCGGTGTCTTCGAGGATGACGACGCGGTCGCCGCCCTTGCCGTCGCGCGACCACTTCGGGTAGCTGAGGCACTCGACCACCCACATCCGGCCGCGGTCGTCGAAGGTGAACGCGATCGGCTGCACGACGTCCGGCTCGCCCGCGAACAGCGTGACCTTGAAGCCGTCGGGGACGGTCATCTTGCCGGGCGCTTCCTTCGGCGGGACCGGCTTGTCGTCGGGCTTGGTGTCGGCTGCCGCGAGGCGCGGGCCGGAGGCGAAGGTCAGGAGCAGGGCACAGAGAGCGAACGTTCGCATGGTGGGAACGAGCCGGTTGGGTGGGAGGGGAATTTGGGATATGGTAACCGCAAGCGCGACCGGAATCGACACCCCGTTTCGTGAGAGCGTCACCGATGCCTGCTCCCCTCTCCGACGCCGCGGTTCGTGAGTACCACGCCGCCGGGTTCTCCCTCGCCCGCGGGTTCTTCGACGCGGAAGAAACCGACCTCCTGCGGCGCTCCGCGAAGGAGGACAACGAACTCGATCGGCGCTCCTTCGGCCGCGCCGACGGCGAGGGCGGGGTGGTGCGGCTGTCGCTGTGGAATCATCCGGGGGACGGCATTTACGGCACGTTCGCGCGGTGCGAGCGCGTCGTGAG
>JAFKJJ010000674.1 GCA_017306025.1 Planctomycetota bacterium | reverse complement strand
CGACCGCGGCGAGTTGCTCTTGGCCGGCGCGCTCGACGACCCGATCGACGGGGCGGTGCTGCTGTTCGACTGCGACTCGCCCGCCGCTGTCGAAGCGTTCGCGGCCGACGACCCCTACGTGGTGAACGGGCTGGTGACGCGCTGGCGGGTGCGGGCGTGGACGACCGTCATCGGGGAAGGGGCGACGAACCCGATTCGAGAGTTGGGGACGTAACGGCGAACGAAAAAGAGCATCAGATGAACAAAGAGAAGAGCCACGGATGAACACAGGAGACGCGGATCAAGACAAAGAAGGGGTTCAATTCAACTCGCTCTTCTGTCTTGATCCGCGTCTCCTGTGTTCATCCGTGGCTCTTCTCTTTCGTCTCTACCCCCATGTCACGAGGCCCGGCTCGAACAGGTGCGGCAGGTTCGCGTGTCGCGGCAGCACGCGGACGCTGAACCCGAACTGCCCGCTCGCCCGACACGGCACCTCGCCGGTGAACAGCACTCCGTCGGTCGTCGCCGACCCGTTCGCGGACAGCGGCAGCGCCTTCGGTTCGGCCAGCTCGCCCATCGAATCGAGAACGCCGTGGCAGAGTTGCACCTCCACGTCGTCCGGCCGGAACGGCCCCAGGCGCACCCGGACCTTGACCGGGAAGCTCCCGCCCACGCGCATCAGCTCGTTGGTCGGCGCGTCCACGCTCTCCACCTTCACCTGATGCCAATCGGCCAGGACGCGCCGGCGCCAGCCGGCCAGTTCCCGTGCGGCCTCCAGGTGGTCGGCGCTGAGTTTCGCCGCGCGCCGGGCGCTGGGCAGGTAGCACCGCTCCGCGTACTGCTCCACCATCCGGTTCGTGTTGAACACCGGCACGAGGCTCATGATCGACCGCTTCATGCGGCGGATCCACTCGCGCGGCAGCCCGCCCGCGTCCCGCTTGTAGAACGCCGGGGCGATGTCCTGCTCGATCAGGTCCAGCAGCGCGCGGCTCTCGACCTCGTCCTGGTAGGCGAGGTCGGTGTACTCCTCGCCCGCCCCGATCGCCCACCCGTTGTCGCCGTCGTACCCCTCGACCCACCAGCCGTCCAGGATCGACAGGTTCAGCCCGCCGTTGCCGCAGATCTTCATGCCGCTGGTTCCGGACGCCTCCAGCGGGCGCCGCGGGTTGTTGAGCCAAACGTCGATGCCCTGCACGAGGTTCCGCGCGACGTTCATGTCGTAGTCCTCGATGAACACGACCCGCTTGCGGAACTCCGGCTTGCGCGACTGCTGCACGACGCGCTGGATCAGCTCCTTGCCGCCGCGGTCCTGCGGGTGCGCCTTGCCCGCGAAGATGAACTGGATCGGCCGGTCCCTGTTGCTGACGATCGAGACGAGCCGCTCGAAGTTGCGGAACACGAGGTCGCCGCGCTTGTACGTGGCGAACCGCCGCGCGAAGCCGATCGTCAGCGCGTCGGGGTCGAGCACCTCGTCGGCCGCGTCCACCTCCGACGGCGGCGACCCGCGGCGCTTGAGCTGCGCCTTGAGCCGCGCGCGGGCCATCGCCACCAGCCGCTCGCGCCCGCGCTCGTGCGTCCGCCACAGCTCGCCGTCGGGGATGTGCTCGACGCGCTTCCAGATCGCGAAGTCGGTCGGCCGCTCCTCCCACTGGATGCCCAGGTAGCGGTCGTACAGTTGGGCCATCTCCGGGGCGAGCCAGCTCTGCGTGTGGACCCCGTTGGTGATGCTGGTAATCGGCACCTCGCCGGCCGGCAGCTCCGGCCAGAGGTCCTTCCACATCTTCCGCGACACGCTCCCGTGCAGCCGGCTCACCCCGTTGGACACGTTGGCGAGCTTGAGCGCCAGCACCGTCATGCTGAACAGCTCCTGCTCGTTGCCCGGGTGCATCCGGCCCAGGGACGCGAGCGTGTTGCGGTCCACGCCCATCCGCCCCATGTACTCGCCGAGGTACTGCTCCATCATGTGCATGGGGAACGCGTCGTTGCCCGCGGGGACCGGCGTGTGCGTGGTGAAGCACGTCCCGGCCTTGACCGCCTCGAGCGCGGTCGCGAAGTCCAGCTTGTGCTCGTCGATCAGGAGCCGGATGCGCTCCAGCCCGGTGAACGCCGCGTGCCCTTCGTTCATGTGGCACACGGTCGGCATCTTGCCCAGCGCGCGCAGCGCGCGGATGCCGCCGACGCCCAGCGCGATCTCCTGCTGGATGCGGGTGTGC
Source organism: Planctomycetota bacterium (assembly GCA_017306025.1). Taxonomy (GTDB): domain Bacteria; phylum Planctomycetota; class Planctomycetia; order Gemmatales; family Gemmataceae; genus Gemmata. Next base: position 2,617 of record JAFKJJ010000674.1, on the reverse strand, counting down.
AGGTCCCCGCCGTACAGTTGCGCGGTGATCGCGCGGTCCTGCGGCGCGTTCCCCGGGCTGTTCGCGCCGAGCAGGTACAGCGGCACCCGGCCGACCTGGATGTGCCAGATCCGCAGCGCCAGCTCGCGGCCGGGCAGGGGCACGGTGACGAGGATCGGCTTGCCGCCGGCGTCGAGTTCGGGCGTCAGCGGCAGCGTGAAGAAGTCGTTCTCCGGGTACCGCTCCTGTTGCCAGCCGTCCACGTTGAGGTACTGGCGGAAGTACCCCTCGCGGTACATCAGGCTGACGCCGGTGAGCGGGATGCCGAGGTCGCTGGCGCTCTTGAGGTGGTCGCCGGCGAGCACGCCCAGACCGCCGGAGTACACCGGCACGCTCTCGTGGATGCCGAACTCCGCGGAGAAGTACGCGACGCGCAGGTCGGTCTCGGCCGCGTGCGTCTCCTGGAACCACGTCGGGGCCTTGAGGTAGTGGTCCAGGGCCGCCGCGACGCGGTCCATGTGCGCGAGGAACCCGTCGTCCTGTTCGAGTTGCTCGAACCGCGACTGGTCGGTGGCCCCGAGCAGCCGGATGGGGCTGTGGTCGAGCGCTTCAAAGAGGTCCGGGTTGACGCGGCGGAACAGCGCTACGGCGTCGGCGTTCCAGCACCACCAGAGGTTGTACGCGAGCGTCTGGAGCGGGCGGAGCCGGTCGGGCAGGCACGGCAGCACGGTGAACGGGCGAATGGAACGGCCGGGCATGCAATCGTCCTCTGCCAGTGGGTCGTGAGAACGGCAGCCCGAGAGGATGCGGCCACCGTGAACCGGGTCAATTTAGGCAACTTGTGCGGGATTTCAATTCGAGCTTGCGTCGGACGGCGGGTCGGTCGGACGAGCGTCGGCGAAGATCGCGTCGGTGCCGCCGGGCGGGCACCCGGAGTCGAGGAACGATTGGAGGATCATCTGGGCCGCGACGCGATCGACCTTCGCCTTCCGCTTCTTCTGGGTGAGTTTCGCTCCGCGTAGGGCGTCCTCGGCCGCCGCGGAGGTGCAGCGCTCGTCCCACATCACGACGGGCAGCCCGGTGAGTTCCGCGAGCCGCTTGGCGAACGCCCGCGCCTGTCGCGACATGTCGCTCTCGTCGCCGTTGGCGTGGAGCGGGAGCCCGACCACGATCCCGACGAATTTCGACCGCACGACCAGCTCGCGGAAAAACGCGTCGGTGCCCGCGTCGTTCGACTGCGTATCCAGGGGGGATGCGATGAGACGATCGGGGTCGCACACGGCCAGTCCGATGCGCTTCGTGCCGAAGTCGACGCCGAGCAGGGGGCCGCGCGGGGGGAGGAGCGCCGAACCCCTCTCCCTCTCCCCCAGGGGGAGAGGGGGAGCAGAACCAGCTTGTGAGATTTCCCGGGCGCAACCGAATCCCGGAGGTCTTCTCCCCCTCTCCCCCCGGGGGAGGGGGTTGGGGGGAGGGGTCCTTCCGCGTCCGCGCTCACGTGTACTCCCCGCGCCCGGTGTTCTTCAGCTTGTCGACGATTTCCTTGACCTTGTCCTCGAATTTGCGATCGGCCACGAGGATCGCGTTACCGTCCTGAACGATGAGCAGGTTGCTCACCCCGTAGGTGCCGATCACCCGGCTCGGGTCGCCCACGATCACGCAGTTGGTCGTGCTGATGCCGCAGTGGTTGGCCTGCACGGTGTTGCCGTCGGCGTCCTGCGGGTTGCCGCGTTCGAGCGCCAGCCAGCTCCCGACGTCGTCCCACGAGTACGGCGCGTTCAGCACCAGCACCTTCCCCTCTTTCGCGGCGTCCTGCATCACCGCGAAGTCGATGCTCTTCTTCTCCGCGGTCTTGTAGTGCGTGCGGAACGTGTCCTGCCACTGGGGCGTGCCCCAGGCGTTCGCGATCTTGCAGACGACCGCGTGAATCTCCGGCTTGCGCGCGTGCAGCTCGCCCAGGATCGTCCGCGGTTTCCACACGAAGATGCCGCTGTTCCAGTCGTAGTTGCCGCCGGCGACGTACTGTTCGGCCACCTCCGCCTTCGGCTTCTCCGCGAACTCGATCACGTGTGAAGCGTTCACCCCCTGCCGCGTGCCGGCGGGCTCGCCGCGGCGGATGTAGCCGTAGCCGGTCGAGGGGAACGTCGGGCGGATGCCGAAGGTGATGAGCTTGTCGGGAAAGTCGTGGGCGAACTGCTCGGCCGCGTGGAGCGCGCGGCGGAACTCCTGAACCGGCTCGATCGCGTGGTCGGCGGGCATCACCGCGATCGTGGCATCCGGGTCGGCTTTTCCGATGATCGCGGCGCCCAGGCCCACGCACGGGGCGGTGTCGCGGCCCTCCGGCTCGCCGATGATGTTCGCCGCGGGCAGTTCGGGCAGTTGGGCGCGCGTCTCCGCAACGTACGCCTCCCCGGTGACGACCCACGTGCGCTCAGGGGGCACCTGTGCCGCGACGCGATCGACGGTGCCCTGGAGCAGCGTGCGGTCGCCGCTGAACGTGAGGAACTGCTTCGGGCGCTTGGCGCGGCTCCGCGGCCAGAACCGCGTTCCGCCGCCGCCGGCCATGATCATCGCGTGCAACATGGTTTGCCGTGTTGACTTTCAGTGTGGGCCGCTCGCTCCGCGAGCGACCGCTCCGCGG
>JAFKJJ010000573.1:23928-24428 GCA_017306025.1 Planctomycetota bacterium | reverse complement strand
AACACCGTGGTCGTGATCGAACACAATCTCGACGTGATCAAGACCGCGGACTGGGTCATCGATCTCGGCCCCGAAGGCGGCCACCGCGGCGGCCAGATCATCGCGACCGGCACGCCCGAAGACATCGCCAAGAACGAGGCTTCGCACACCGGCCGCTTCCTTGCGCGCGTGCTCGGCACGAGCAACGGCAAGAAGAGGAAAGCAGCATGAGCGAGACCACGACTTCCTCGGCACCGATGAGCAAGCTGTTCGAGCTGCGCATGCCGCTGCGCTGGGGCGACCATGACGCGCTCAACCACGTCAACAACGCCGCCTACCTGGTCTATCTGCAGGAAGCGCGCGTGCAATGGCTGGCCGAGCACGTCGCCGACTGGGCAGCCCACGACAGCGCGCCGATCATGGCCGCGGTCCATGCCAACTATCGCCGCCCGATCACCTGGCCCGGCGAGATCGTCGTCCAGTTGTTCTGCGAACGACTCGGCACCAGCTCGATCACGATC
>JAFKJJ010000573.1:22290-23879 GCA_017306025.1 Planctomycetota bacterium | reverse complement strand
GCAACGTCGTGATGGTGTGGATCAACCCGGCAACGGGCAAGTCGGTGCCGCTGCCCGAGCAGGTTCGCGCGGCCTGCGTGTAGAGGCGCGTCCCGCGCACGTTCCGCGAGAAAAGTATTCAATACGTTCGAGTTCCGCTCTTGCACCCGTCTAGCGGATCGAGAGCGGACTCGATGAGTCGAATCCTTACGGCGCGGTGTCGCGCACGACGAAACCGGCCGTCGCGCCGTCGCCCGGCTTTGCTTCAATGTGGATTTTTATACTACCGCCGGGCTTGATCTCGCCCTTGGGCCGCATCAGCATCAAATGCTTGCCACCCGGCGCGAAAACGACGCTCGCGCCCGGAGCGATTTCCAGCGGGCCGAGCGCTTTCATACGCGCCACGCCATCGACCTCGACACTCTCGTGCAGCGAGGCATCGCCGAACGTTTCGCTGCTTGCTCCGACCACCGTCAGCGGTGCGTCGCCGGTGTTGCGCAGAGTCGCGTAGCCGGCCAACATCATCGCGCCCGGCGGCGCGGTGCGAATCCAGGCGCGATCGATTTCGAGACGCCCGGCGGCCAGTGCGGTCTGGCTCAGCGTGAACACCAGCAAAAGCAGCGCAGTCAATCGGCGCATCGAAACATTCCTCGCAAGGTTTCTGGCTATGATATCGCGCATGACCGACCCAGCACGGACCGCGACCGTGCGCCGCACGATACGCTCCGCTTCCCTACTCGCCGGATTTTGCATGAGTACCAACGCCCAGACGCCGCCCTCGCGCTATGCGCTCTCGATCTACAGTGCACAGGCGAACAACGGCGACGGCCTGTTTGAAACGAGCGATGCCGACAATGCGAACGCGGTCGGCGGCTACGCGGTGGTGCGCGTCGGCAAGCTGTACCACTACGGCGTCCCGGGGCAGATCGGGACCGACGGGCTCGACGACAAGCCGTCGTGGCAGTCGGTCATCAACCCGCGCGGCCGCGACAAGGACGACGAGGAGAAGGGCCTCATCTTCACGCTCACCCCCAACGCCAAGGGCTCCGCGCGGTTCGGCGCGTCGCTCAGTTGGCTCGCGGCCGAGGGCGCCGACGCCGAACAGACCGACGGCAAGATCGCCGACGAGACGATCAAGCTGCTGGGGGCCAACAGGGACAAGCCGTTCTTCGTCGCCTGCGGGTTCTTCCGCCCGCACACGCCCTACGTCGCCCCGAAGAAGTACTTCGACATGTACCCGCCCGACGCGCTCGAACTCCCGACGGTGCCGGAGGGCCACCGGGCCGCGGGGCCGGCGCCGGCGTTCGGCAGCGCGAAGGCCGAGCAGGACAAGATGACCGACGACCTCCGCCGCAAGGCGCTCCAGGCGTACTACGCCTCGACCACGTTCATGGACGCGCAGGTCGGCCGCGTGCTGGAGGCCCTGGAGAAGCAGAAGCTCGCGGACCGGACGATCGTGGTGTTCATGAGCGACCACGGCTACCACCTGGGCGAGCACGGGCTGTGGCAGAAGATGAGCCTGTTCGAGAACTCGGCCCGCGTGCCGCTCGTCGTCTACGACACGCGCGCGAAGGGCAACGGCAAGGCGTGCGCCCGCCCGGTGGAACTGG
>JAFKJJ010000573.1:0-22237 GCA_017306025.1 Planctomycetota bacterium | reverse complement strand
GCTCGACGACAAGCCGTCGTGGCAGTCGGTCATCAACCCGCGCGGCCGCGAAGTGGGACAAGCCCGCGCTGACGCAGGTGAGCCGCGGGACCCCGACCGCGACCGGCGAAACGACCGGCAAGAACCCGTGGTTCCTCGGGTACTCGGTCCGCACCGAACGGTACCGCTACACCGAGTGGGACGGCGGCAAAAAGGGCGTGCAGCTCTTCGACTACGACAAGGACCCGGGCGAACTGAAGAACCTCGCCAACGACCCGGCACACGCCGACGTCGTCAAGCAGATGAAGGCGCTCCTCCCGGCGAAGAAATAAAGACAAAATCAGCCGCGGATGAACACAGATGACACGGATCAAGGCAACGAAGGGCATTTGATCTATTTTGTTTGATCCGTGTCATCTGTGTTCATCCGTGGCTCTTCCAGGATTTTTAAATCATGCGCCGCTACCTACTCCCTCTCGCGCTCACGCTCGCCCTCGCGCTCCCGGCCGCGGCCGCGCCGCCCAACGTCGTGCTCGTCGTCGGCGACGACCAGGGGTGGACCGACTACGGGTTCATGGGGCACGAGCACATCAAGACGCCTCATCTGGACAAGCTCGCGCGCGAGTCGCTGGTCTTCAAGCGCGGGTACGTGCCGAGCAGCCTGTGCCGGCCGAGCCTCGCGACGATGATTACGGGGCTCTACCCGCACCAGCACAAGCTGACCTCCAACGACCCGCCGATCCCGAAGGGCCTGACCAACGCGCAGGCACAGAAAGATCCGGGCTTCCTGAAGCAGCGTCAGGAGATGATCGCGCTGTTCGAGCGGTCGCCCACGCTGCCGAAGCTCTTGGAAAAAGAGGGCTACATCAGCTTCCAGGCCGGGAAGTGGTGGGAGGGGAACGCGTGCCGGTGCGGCGGGTTCACCGAGGGGATGACGCACGGCGACCCGGCGAAGGGCGGGCGCCACGGCGACGAGGGGCTCAAGATCGGCCGCCAGGGGCTCCAGCCGGTGTTCGACTTCCTCGACAAGGCGAAGAGGGACAACAAGCCGTTCTTCGTGTGGTACGCGCCGATGATGCCGCACCAGCCGCACAACCCGCCGGCGCGCCTCTTCAACAAGTACAAGGACAAGACGAAATCGGAGTACGTGGCGAAATACTGGGCGATGTGCGAATGGTTCGACGAGACGATCGGCGATCTGCTCGGGAAGTTGGAGAAGAACGGGCAGTCGGAAAACACGCTCGTGATCTATCTGCACGACAACGGCTGGATTCAGGACGAGAAGTCGGCCAACTACGCGCCCAAATCGAAGCGCTCCCAGTACGACGGCGGGCTGCGCACGCCGATCCTCGTCAAGTGGCCGGGGCACGTGAAGCCGGGCGAGAGCGACCGGCTCGCGAGTTCGATCGACCTCGCCCCGACGGTGCTGCACGCGGCCGGGGCGAAGCCGACGAGGGACATGCGCGGCATCGACCTGCTCGACGCGCACTGGCTCGCGTCCCGGGACGCGCTTTACGGCGACGTGTTCGAGCACAACGCGGTCGACATCAACGTGCCCGCGGCGAACCTGCAATACCGCTGGGTGATCGACGGGAACTGGAAGCTGATCGCCCCGCACGCCCCCAACGTCAAGAGCGCCGAGCCGGAGTTGTACGACCTGGCGAAAGACCCCGCCGAGAAGGAGAACCTCGCGGCCAAGTACCCCGAGAAGGTGAAGGAGTTGACGAAGAAGCTCGACGCGTGGTGGAAGCCGTGAGCGGGTGACCCGAATTTCTTCGCTCGTTGGAACTCCGCCGCCGCGCCGAGTTCGTCTCCGCAATTTCGGTGTCGAGGGACGAACGCGGCGGGCGTCGGCCCGCCGCGTTCGTCTTCAGCGGCGCTCGGGCTTCGGCTTCTCGTCGGGCGCTTCCGGCTCCTTCGCCCGCGCCTTCTTGTCCCACGCCTCGGCCTCCTCCGGGCTGATGAGGTCGTCGCCGTCGGCGTCGATGGCGTCGAACTCGGCACGGGTCCCGAGGTACTCGCCCCGCGACAGGTCGCCGTCCCCGTTGCGGTCCATCTTGCGGAACCACGTCGGCCCGCGCGCCGGCACCGTCACGCGGTTCGTGCCCGCGTAGATCACCGGCTGCTGGATCGCGAAGCCCCGGTCGGACGTGCGCGACAGCCGCAGCGCGATCGTCGGCTGGATCACCGACCGCGTGACGACCTCGGCGCCGGGTTCCTCCAGCACGACGAGCCGGTTCCACGCGGTGCGGAGCTCGCGGACGCTCAGCCGCCCGTCGCGGTTCTCGTCGAGCAACTGGAACAGCGACGGCGTCTGGACCGCGGGCGTCAGGGCCAGGCTCAGGCCGCGCAGGCCGTCCTGCAGGTCGAAGTAGGCGTCGAACTCGGCCCGCGTCAATTTGCCGTTGCCGTCGCGGTCGGCGGCGTCGAAGATCACGCGGACGAACTGGAACTGCAGCACGTTGGGGCCGGTGACGTCCTTCTCCTCGACGTACCCCTTGCCCCCGGCCGCCTGGACGAACTGGTTGGCGTACTGCTGCTTGAGCGCCGGCAGCCCCCCGGGCTGGAACGCCGTGGAGACCGCCCAGAAGTCGATCGGCTGCCGGCCGACGTGCAGCACCAGGCGCCCGCCTTCGAGCTGCTTCAGCTTGAACCCGCGGGCGGCCGCACCCTTTTCGTCGGCGAGCTTGGCGACGCAGTCGGCCGCCTTCGGGGCGAGCGAGAGCGTCAGGTCGAGGTCCGGCGCGCCGGTCCGCCACACGTCCAGCTCCTCGCCGTCCAGCTTCCCGTTGTTGTCCGCGTCGAGCCGCCGGAACGTGTCCCCGTCGAACCCGCACTCGGCCCGCGTCAGCTCGAAGTCGCCGTCCTTGTCGTACTTCTTGATGACCTGCTGCGTGACGGTGCCGGGCACGCGGTCGGACCCGAACACCGCGACCGTCTGGGTCCCGACCGCGGCCGGGTACGGGTTCCCGTTGGGCGGCGCGGGGACCGCCACCGCGCGCCCGAGCCGCGGGTCGTACAGGTCGGGCACCAGCTCCTGCACGCTCAGGCACTCGTCCTCGTCGGCGTCGCGCGCGGCGAGCAGCTTCTCGGCCGCCCGCACCTCGTCCCGCGTCAGCTTGCCGTCGCCGTCGGCGTCGAGCAGCCGGAACACCGCCTCGGTGATCGCGGCGCCGTTGGCGAGGTCCGGCTGCACGGGCATCGCCCGGAGCAGTTGGGCGGAGGAGATCGTGTAGTACGCGATGAACTCCTCGAACGACACCTGCCCGTCGCCGTCCCTGTCCACCTTCGCGAGCGTCGGGGTGACGCTCGCGCCGCCCGGGTAGAACCCGCTGATGAAGAGCTGGTTGAGCCCCTGATCGGGGATCGCGTAGCCCACCTCCTTCTCGTCGAGCCGGCCGTCGCCGTTGCGGTCGCAGAAGTCGAACACCGTCCGGAGCCGGTCGCGCCACATCTCGTCGATCGTCTTGCCCTCGTTCAGCGCCGTCACGCGGACGCGCACCGGGCGCTGGGCGGTGAACACCAGCACCTCGAGCGCGTTGTTGAACTTCGGGGCGACGAACTTCGGCGCCGCCGGCCGCGGCGCGGGCGCCAGGGCGCGCGAGACGGCGCGGGGGGCGGGCGCGACGTCCGGCGCGGCCAGGACCGTTCCGGCGAGGGCGAGGGTGAGGGCGAGGGGGGAGAAGAACCTAACCCCCCGCCCCCCTCCCCTAAGAAGGAAGGGGGAGAAAAACCGTCGGGGCGCGAATTCGCTTCCCCTGCGCGCCGAACGGCGTCCTCGGTGAATGCTTTCTCCCCCTCTCCCCCCGGGGGAGGGGGTCGGGGGGTGGGGTTCTTCATTGAAGTGCTTCACGCGAGCACCTCCGTGACGGGCTTGGCGCCCTTCTCGACGATCCGGATCGGGCGCTTCACGTTCGACATGTTCTGCTTCTCGAAGTCGATCCCCAGTGCGCTACAGACGGTCGCGAGCAGGTCCACCGTCGGGGTGACGCGCTCCTCGACCGTGGTGCCGTCCTTGCTGGTCTTGCCGGCCGCCCGGCCGCCCTTCACGCCGCCGCCGGCGATGACCGTGCTCCACGCGTTGGGGAAGTGGTCGCGGCCCTTGCCGTTGTTGATCTTCGGGGTGCGGCCGAACTCCCCCATCCACACGATCGTGGTCGTTTCCAAAAGGCCGCGGTCCTTCAGGTCGTCCATCAGCGCGCCCCACGCGGCGTCGAGCGTGCCGCACAGGTTCTTCACCTGGTCGAAGTTGTTGTTGTGCGTGTCCCAGTTGCCGAGCGTCACCTCGACGAACGGGACGCCCTTCTCGACCAGCCGCCGCGCCAGTAGGCACCCCTGGCCGAACAGGTTGCGGCCGTACTTGTCGCGCACCTCCTTCTTCTCGGCGGTCAGGTCGAACACCTTGCCGCTGTCGGACTGCATGAGCCGGATGGCGCGGTCGTAGGCCGCGGAGTGGCTCTTGGCGACAGCGCCGGGGCGGCCGGAGGCGAACTCCTCCTGCACCTCGCGGAGCATGTCGAGCCGGGCCGCGGCGGTGGCGTCGTCGATCGCCTTCGGGCGGTCGAGGTCCGCGACCTTCAGGAGCGCGTCGATGTCCCCGCCGCGGCCGCCGTCGAACTGGTTGTCGCCGACGATGAGCGGGGCGTGAACCGGCCCGAGGAACCCGGGGCCGAACGCCTCCTGCGCGAAGAACCGCTGCGGCGCGATGCTGACGAAGTTCGGCAGTTCGGACTTCGGGTCGCCGAGTTCCTTCGAAACGAGCGAGCCGATGCTCGGGTACTGGATGCCCGCGAACCCGGGCAACTGCCCGGTGCGCATGAGGTACGTTCCGCGGGCGTGGTCGCCCTCCTTGGTGGACATCCCGCGGAGCACGGCGATGCTCTTGCCGTGCCTGGCGAGTTTCGGCAGGTGCTCGCCGATCTTGAGGTCCGGCGCGGCCTCGATCTCCTTGAACGGCCCGCCGTTCTCGTGGCCGACCTTCAGGTCCCACAGGTCGATGGTGCTCGGCCCGCCGTTCATCCACAGCAGGATACACGACCGCTTCGGTTTCACCTTCGCCTCCTCGGCGGCGGTAGCGAGCCGGCCCATCCACCCGGACATCGAGACCGCGGTGCTCACCGCGCCGACGCGCAAAAGGTGCCTGCGATCGAGGTTGACGTTCGACATGGAGGATTCCTTGGGTGTTGGTGTCTTGTTGTGGGGCAGGCCGCCCGGCCTGCCTTCGCTCCGGCAGGCCGGGCGGCCTGCCCCACGAGAAATCAGTGGTTGAACAGGAACTCCGGGCTGTTGAGCAGCACCCAGAACACGTCCGCGAGCGCCTGCTTCCTGTCGCCCTTCGCGCCGCCGCGGTCGACGTAGCTGGCGAACTTCTCCAGTTCTTCCGGCGTCGGGTTGCGCGAGAAGGCCGTGAGGAACAGGTTCGTCACCCGCTGCTTCGTGTCCCAGCCCGGCATGTCGGCGACCGCGGCCAGGATCTCGCTCCGGGCGAGGTCGGTCTGGTCGCCGATGAACTGGCCGTTCATCAGCATCAGGGCCTGGAGGATGGTCGTGTTCGTCTCGGTCGCGCGCTCGTTGCTCGCGAACCGGACCAGGAACTGGCTCCGCGGGTTGCCCGGCTGTACGAACCCGAAGTTCCGCTGGTTCCGCAGGTTCGCCGGCTCGCGGAAGCCGGTCGCCGCGACGAGCGAATCGAACAGTTGACCCGGGGTCAGCCCCTTCAGGCTCATGCGGGCGAAGCGCCGCGGGTCGGCCTGTCCGGGGTGGGTCATCTTGCTCGTCAGTTGGTACGCCCGCGTGCGGGTGATCGCGCGGATCAGCGTCCGATTGTCGAACCCGTTGTCGGCGAACGCCTTGCCGAGCGCGTCGAGCAGCTCGGGGTGGCTGGCGGGGTTGTTCTCGCCCGGTTCGTCGACGGGGTCGAGGATGCCGGTGCCGAAGAAGTGTGCCCACACGCGGTTGGCCGTGTTCTTCGCGAAGTACGGGTTCTTGGGGCTCGCGAGCCACGCGGCCAGCTCCTCGCGCGGCGTGCGGTCGGGCGACCAGTCCGGGTTCCGGCCGTCGAAGAAGGTCGCGGTCGCCTTCGTGTCGGTGCCCGGGATCACGATCGCGTTGCGGTCGGACTGCGGCCGGAGCGGCCCGACGAACCCGGGCCGCGGGCCGGTGAGCGGGTTGAGTTCGGCGAAGAACGCCGCGAACTGCCAGAACTGCTCCTTCGTGTACGGCGCGAACGGGTGGTCGTGGCACTGGGCACATTCGAGCTTCATGCCCAGGAACAGCCGGCTGACGGCCGAGCCGACGTTCTCGGGCCGCCCCTCGTTGGCGGAGTAGAAGCCGGCGATGTTGAAGTTGTCCGGGTCGGGGCCGTCGCCCTGCACGAACCGGAACCCCTGGTTCCGGTCGTTCACCCTCACCTTGACCGTGAGGACCTTGCGCACGACCTGATCGGCGGGCACGTTCTCGCGGTACTGCTTCTGGAGCCACAACTCGAACTGATAGCCGAACTGCTGCAACTGGAAGTTGGTGGTCGTCTGCGGGAGCCACTGCGCGCGGGTGACGGACGCGAAGTAGTTCGCGTGGCCGGGCATCTTCAGCAGGAAGTCGACCAGCCTGGCCCGCTTGTCCGGCGCGGCGTCGTCGATGAACGCGCGGGCCTCGGCCGCTTTGGGCGCGCGACCGATGACGTCGAGGTAGACGCGGCGGACGAACTCCGCGTCGTCGGTCACCTCGGCCGGGACGATCCCGCGGGCCTCCCAGTCTTTCGCGAGGTGCCGGTCGATGACCGCGGCCAGTTCGCCGGCCGGGTCCTTGATCGCCTTCGGGGCCGGTGCGGGCTCGGTTGCAGAAGCCGTTATCGGGAAGACAAGTGCGGCCAGGAACGCGGCCACTCGCGAGCGGACGGACATGGGAACCTCTCTTCCGCGGGTCGAACGTTCTGGCAATCTGGAGAGGAAGACGGTCGGTGACGGGGAAACTAACCCCGGCGTTACGCGGGGCGGAGAACGGCCCGTTACGAATGTAACCGCGGCCCGGCCGACGAACTACTACCCGAATGTAACGGCCGTTGTGTGCGGTCGGCGCGGCGTCACCTGTTATTGCCCGAACCGGCCCGTTTTCGTCGCGCCGAATCACTTTTTCTCGCGCTCGAGGGTCACGAGCGCGATTTTCGAGTCCTTCCCCGACTCGAACTTGTCGGGCCGCTTCTGTCCCGAGCCGAAGTACAGCGCGAGGGTGAGCGTGTCCTTTTCGAGCTTGTAAATCGCCTCGTAGACGGTGCCCTTCTGGATGTCGCCCATGTCCCGAAGCCCCTTGAAGTCGATGAGCTTCGGGTCGGCGGACGGGTCCAGGCCCGTGACGTCGAAGAACTCGTTGCCGCCGAGCAGGAACTTGCGCCCCTTGAACTCGATGAACTTGTCGTCGTTGTCGGGGGCGGGCACGTCGGTCCCGTCGATGGTGATCTTCGTCGCGGTCCACTTGCCCTCCAGCGCCTTCAGCTCCTTCTTCGCGGCGGCGGAGAGCTCCTTTTCCTTCTCTTCCGGGGCGGCCGGGGCGGCGAGGGCCAGAGCCACGAGCGCGGCGATCATCGGGCTTCTCCGTGACGTGAACGCGGCCGGCGGTTCGGCCGCACCGTTCTGACGCCGCCCGCTTGCGGCCGTTTCACGCGAACGGTACGGTGAGTTCACTATGGGCACACTCCTGTCGCTCGCGCTGGTCGTGTCGGTTGGCGGACCTGACCCCGGCCCCCCGCCGAAGGTCGAATACCCGGCGCTGAAGCAGCGGTTGCAGCGGGGGAACTACGCCGAGGCGCTCGCCGGCTACGACGAACTCGCGAAGGGCGACAAGCCGCCCCCGGGTGTGTTCGTCGGGCTGGCCGCCTGTTACCGGGCGCTGGGCGACACTTCCAAGGCGCTCGACGCGCTCGACGCCGGACTGAAGGCGCTTCCCGACAACCCCGACCTGCTCGCGGCCCGCGCCGACCTCTCCTACGCGCTCGGCAAGTGGGACGAGGCGAGCAAGGACGCCGAGGCCGCGATCAAGAAGCAGGCGGATCACTTCCCGGCCCGGTGGGTGCGGGCGCGGATCTTGCGCGACAAGGGCGACCTGGCCGGCGCGGACACCGAAATGCGGTGGTTCGTGAAGACCTACACCGACGCCGCGAACGCCGACAAGGAGATCACCGACCCCGAGAAGCTGCTCGTCGTCGCGCGGGCGGGCATCGAGAACGCGACCACGCACAACAAGCCGGACCAGTTCCGGTTCGTCCTGAAAGAAGTGCTCCGCGACGCCATCAAGAGCGACCCCGATTGCTGGCAGGCCGAGGCCCTCGCCGGCCAGCTCCTGCTGGAGAAGCACAACCGCGCCGACGCGGCCGACGCGTTCGACGCCGCCCTCAAGATCAACCCGAAGGCGTGCGAGGCGTTGGTCGGAAAAGGGCTCGTGGCGCTGGAAAGAATGGATTACGCCGAGGCCGAGCGGCTCGCCGACGTCGCGCAGAAGGTGAACCCGAGGGACGTCGGCGCGCTGCGGCTGAAGGCCGACGTCCGGCTCGCGGAGGCCGACGCCGCCGCGGCCGAGAAGCTGTTGCTCGTCGCGAAGGCCGTCAACGCGCGCGACGAGCGCACGCTCGCGCGGCTCGCGGCGATCAAGTACCTCCGCGGCGACAAGGACGGCTCCGCCGCGCTCGCGCAGGAGGTCGAGGCGTTCGACGCCAAGCCGGCGCAGTTCTACACGGACCTCGGCACGATCTTCAGCGACCAGAGACAGTTCGCCGGCGCCGCGGAGTGCTTCGAGAAGGCGAGCGCACTCCGCCCGGCGCAACCGGCGGCGAAGGCGGGCCTGGGGCTGCTCTACTTCTCGCAGGGCCGCGAGGCGGAGGCCCTCGCCGCGCTCCGCGCCGCGATGAAGGCCGACCCGTTCAACGTGCGCGTGGACAACGCGATCAAGGTGCTCGAAGAACTCGGCGAGTACGCGACCGTTGAGACGCCGCACTTCGTCATCCGCTTCGACAAGAAGAACGACCGGGTTCTGGCCGCGTTCCTTGCGGACGTACTCGAAGACACGTTCGCGGAACTGTCGAAGCAGTACGGCTTCGCGCCGCCCGGAAAGGTTCTCGTGGAGGTGTTCGCGCGCCGGGAGATCTTCAGCGGGCGCATCGCGCTGTTGCCCGGCCTCCCGGGGACGGTGCAGGGGGCGTGTACCGGTCCGCTGATCGCTTTGCCGTCGCCGCGGGCCGACGGCGGGAAGCGGCTCTACAACTGGGCGGTCGTCGTTCGGCACGAACTGACGCACGCCTTCAACCTGCTCCAGACGACGCACCACGCCCCGGTCTGGTTGACCGAAGGGCTGGCGGTGCGCGCCGAGAACACCAACCGCTTCGTACAAACGGCCCCGCTGCTCCGCGCCCGGCTCGCGGCCGGTACGGCCTTCGACCTCGACACCATCGGCCGCGCCTACAAGCGGTTCAACCAGCCCGCCGACGTGATGCTCGCGTACTACCAGGGGCTCCTGTACGTCGAGTACATCACGAAGGAGTACGGCGCGGGGGCGATCGCGAAGGTGCTCGACGCGTACCGCTCCACCGCGGACACCGCGTCCGCACTGAAGACCGCGCTGGGCGTCGACAAGGCCGCGTTCGAGGCCGGTTATCGGAAGTACCTGGGGGCGGTGGCGAAGGCGTCCGGCGGCCGACGGCCCGAAAAGTCGATGACGTTCGATGAACTCAAGGCCGCGCACGCGAAGAACCCCGACGATCTCGACCTCGCGGCGCGGTACGCGGCCGCGCTGGTGCCGCGCGGGATGACCGAGGAGGCGAAGAAGCTGGCCGACGCGATCCGCGCGAAGGAGAAGGGGCACCCGTTCGCGTCGATCGTCTCGGCGCGGTTGCTCCGGCGCGCGAAGGACGACGCGGGCGCGCGGGCCGTGCTCGAAGAGGCCGCGGCCGCCAACCCCGACGACGGCCGCGTGCTGTTCGAGTTGGGTCGGATCTATCTCGAACTGAAGGACACCGACAAGGCGGCCGAGACCTTCGAGAAGGGGCGCAAGGCCGCGCCGGGTGACGCGGACTGGCTCGACGCGCTGGCGAAGGTGTACGCCGCGCCGAACAAGTCGGAGGCGCTCGCGGGCGTGCTGGCGGAGCAGGCGCTGGCGAACCCGGACGACCTCGCGCTTCACGTCCGGCTGGCGAAGCTGTACACGAACGCCGGCAAGCACGCGGAGGCCGAGCGCGCCGCCCGCGCCGCGCTCTACATCGACCTGACGAGCGCCGAGGCGAAGGAACTCCTGCTCGGCGCGCTCGCGGCGCAGAAGAAGGACAAGGAGATCGAGGCGATCCGCAAGCGGTACGAGTAGGGGCGCGTCTCACATTTGCGGTCGGCACTCGGGTGCCTCTTCACGATTCCTTCAATTCCCTTGCTTTCGCCCCTCCCGCCGTGAAGAATAACCCCGGACATCCAGGAGTGATTCCCGGCGCGTGCCGCCGGGCGAACGAAATCATGCTCATTTATCCGGCGATCGACCTGCTCAACGGCCGCGCCGTCCGACTCCGGCAGGGCGACTACTCGCGGGAAACCGTCTTCTCCGACGACCCTGCTCAAGTTGCGCGCAAGTGGGTCGAACTCAGTGCTGATCGCATCCACGTCGTCGATCTCGACGGCGCGAAGGCCGGAAAGCCGATCAACGGGCTGACGATTCGCAAGATCGTGGAAGCGGCCGGCGTGCCGGTGCAACTCGGCGGCGGGCTCCGCACCGACGACGACCTCGCGGCCGCGTTCGACTGGGGCGTGCGCTGGGCCGTGCTCGGTACGCGGGCGCTTCAATCGCCCGAATGGGTCCGCGCTACCGCTACCCGCTTTCCCGACCGCATCGTGTTGGGCGTGGACGCCAAGAACGGTTTCGTCGCCACCGAGGGGTGGCTCGAAGTCTCGCAGGTGAAGGCCGTCGATCTCGCGAAGCGGGTGAGCGACGCGCCGATCGCCGCGGTCGTCTACACCGACATCGCCAAAGACGGAATGATGAGCGGTCCCAACTTCGACGCGCTCGCCGAGATGAGAGACGCGGTTTCGCTCCCGGTGATCGCGTCGGGCGGGGTCTGCACGCTGGAGCACGTGCGGCGGCTGATGGCGGAACGGATTCCGGGCTGCATCATCGGCCGCGCGCTCTATGAAGGAAGCCTGGACCTCGCAGCCGCGATTTCTTTGAGTCGAAAGTCCGAAAGCCAAAAGTCGTAAAGTCGGAACCTTCCACCACTGTCTTCGACTTTACGACCTTCGACCTGACGACTTTCGACCCTTTCTCCCGTAGTGAGGGTCACGTCATGGCCGTAAAGCACCTGGTGGAAAACGTGCGGGACATTGCACTCGTGGGGCACCGCGCCGCGGGCAAGACCAGCCTGGCCGATGCCCTCCTCTTCGACGCCCACGCGGTCGACCGCCTGGGCAGCGTGGACGACGGCACCTCCGTCGCCGACTTCGACGAGGAGGAGCACAAGCACCACTTCTCCATCGACACGCACGTCCTCCACGCCGACCACGACGGCAAGCACCTCAACATCCTCGACGCCCCCGGCTCCCCCGACTTCATCGGGGCCGCCCTCGAAGCGCTCTCGGCCGTCGAGACCGCCGTGGTGGTGGTCTCGGCCGTCAACGGGATCGAGATGAACACCCGGCGCATGTTCCAGGAGGCCACCGCCCTCGGCCTGTCGCGCGCGATCGTCATCAACAAGCTCGACGCCGAGAACGTCGACCTGCCCGCGCTCGTGGAGCAGATCCAGGCGGCGTTCGGGAAGAACTGCGTGCTGTTCAACGTGCCGGACCGCACCGGCCCCGGGATGAAGGAGGTCCACTGCCTGCTCGACCCGCGCCAGATCCTCCCGCCGTCCCTCCCGGTGGACGTGCCGGCGGCGCGGTCGCAGCTCATCGAGGCCGTCGTCGAGGCCGACGAGGCGCTGCTCGAAAAGTACCTCAGCGAAGGGCAGGTGACGCTCGCGGAACTGGAGGCCGACATCACCCGGGCGATGGACGCCGGCACGCTGATCCCGATCTTCTGCGCCTCCGCGAAGAAGGACAAGGGCGTGCGCGAGCTGCTCGACGCGCTGTCGCGCTACGGGCTGTCGCCGAGCTTCTCCGCGAAGCGCCTGGCGGGGCTCCAGGTCGGTGCCAACGGCTCCGCCCATCAGCTCCAGCCGACCGAGCTGGAGGAGTTCGTCGCGCAGGTGTTCAAGGTGGTCAACGACAAGTTCGTCGGGCACCTGAGCTTCGTCCGCGTGCTCGCGGGCAAGCTCCAGCACAACCACAACGTCGTGAACCTGCGCAACGGCCAGACGCTCCGCATCGGGCACCTGCTCGAAGTGCAGGGCAAGAACACGCAGCAGGTTCACGAGGCCGTCCCGGGCGACATCGTCGCCATCGCGAAGGTCGAGGGGCTCGACATCGGCGACACGATCGCGTACACGGCCAGCGCGCCGAAGGTGCCGCTGCCGCACTTCCCGACGCCGATGTTCGGCGTGGCGATCGAGCCCAAGACCCGCGGCGACGAGCAGAAGATCTCGGCCGGGCTCCACAAGCTCGCGTCCGAGGACCCGACCGTGAAGGTCGCGCACGACGCGCAGACGCACGAACTGGTCATCAGCGGCGTGAGCCAGCTCCACCTGGACA
The DNA here is from genome assembly GCA_017306025.1 of Planctomycetota bacterium. Taxonomy (GTDB): domain Bacteria; phylum Planctomycetota; class Planctomycetia; order Gemmatales; family Gemmataceae; genus Gemmata. Next base: position 9,611 of record JAFKJJ010000573.1, on the reverse strand, counting down.
TCATCCGCGAGCGGCTCAAGGCGCGGTTCGGCGTGGACGTGGTCACGAAGGAGCCGAAGATCCCGTACCGCGAGACGATCACCGCCGACGGGGCCGGCGACCACAAGCACAAGAAGCAGACCGGCGGCCGCGGTCAGTTCGCAGAAGTCCACCTGCGCATCTACCCGCTGTCGCGCGACATCAAGGACCAGGCGCAGTGCGAGAAGGAGTTCGCCAACAAGTCGCGGTTCGAGAAGCTCCGCAGCGTCCACTACGACCCGACGTACAACTTCGCCTTCATCGACCACATCGTCGGCGGCACGATCCCGAACAACTTCATCCCGGCCGTGGAGAAGGGGTGCAAGGAGATGCTCGACCGGGGCGTGCTGGCCGGGTACCGCATCCAGGACTGTGCGGTGGAGGTCCACTTCGGCAAGTACCACGACGTGGACTCGTCGGAGGCCGCGTTCAAGACCGCCGCGCGGCAGGCGTTCAAGAAGGCGTTCCTCTCGGCGCGGCCGTCGCTGCTGGAGCCGATCGTGAAACTGGAGATCACCGTCCCCACGAAGTACACCGGGGCGGTGCTCGGCGACCTGCCCACGAAGCGGGCGCAGGTCGAGAACCAGGACAGCCTGCCGGGCGACGTCACGGTGATCTACGCGCGGGCGCCCCTGTCGGAAGTGGCGCGGTACGCGGCGCAGCTCGGCGGCATGACGCAGGGGCAGGGCTCCTACGCGATGGAACTGAGCCACTACGAGATGGTGCCGGCCGTCGTCCAGCAGCAGATCGTGAGCAAGGCGCAACTCAAGGACGTGGAGGAAGAGTAGCCGCCCCGGCAGTTCCGGTTGGCGGTGCGGGGCAACCGGTCGCGACATCGCGGGACGAGCGGTTCTCGTGGGCGGCCACGGGCACGCGGCGCCCGCGCGTCACGCGAGCCGTTCCCCGGCTCCCGCCCGCACAAGAACGCGAAGGCCAAGAACGGACCCGTTCCGGCCGGCCGCTATTGCGCAGCGGGTCCGGTCTCCTGCATCTCGTGGCGCAGCTTCGCTTCCAGTTCGTCGGCGCGCTCGATGTTCCGCGCGCGCAGGTCGTTCACCTCCCAGCGGTCGTCCGGCTTCTCGAACAGCAGCGGATCGCGCGGCGCGTCCCCGTCGGGCACGCGGACCGGCACGAGCAGCGCCCACTCGTCGGTGCGGATCGCCGCTTCGGCGGCGCCGCCGAGTTCCAGCGCCGTCACCGCGAACGTGCGCGACGCGGGCGCCTCGCCGCGGGCGAGCGGGAGCAGGTTGAAGCCGTTCGTACCGGCGGGCGGGGCCGCACCGACGAGCGCGAGGAGCGTCGGGTACACGTCGGGCGGTTGGGTGAACCCGGCGACGCGCCGGCCGCCCTGCTCCGCGTCGGGCAATCGTAGGATCAGCGGCAGGTGGACGAGTTCTTCGTGGAGCCACGGCCGGTGCAGGCCGATTTGCCCGTGCTCGCCGAGCGGGTGCCCGAAGTCGGAGGTGACGAGCCACGCGGCCGAGCGGTCGAGCCCGCGGGCGCGGAGGTCCTCGAACAGCCGGCCGAGTTCCGCGTCGAGCTTCGTGACGACGGCCGCGAACGTGCGGTGCAGGTAGTCCCACGCGTCGGGGTCGGAACGGTCGAACGGCCCGGTCGGCGGGTCCGCGAACGGCGGCACCGGCTCTTCGGGAACGGGCGGCTCGGGGGACTCGGCGTCCGGCTCCTCCGCCTCGTCGTCCGCGGAACCTTCGTCGCCTTCGTCAATCTCCTCGGCGTCGGGTTCCTCTGCCTCGTCGTCGCCGGCGTGTTCGTCCGCGGGCTCTTCGTCCTCCCCCTCGTCCAGATACGCCTCGAACACGTCCTGCTGAACGTCCCACGGCGGGATGAGCCGGTCCGTTTCGACCCACAGGAGAAAATCGGGCACGTCCGCGAGCCGGTCGAGCAGCGCGGGGAACGTGCGGAGCAGCTCGTTCAGCGGCGAATCGTCGTCCGGCCGCGGTCGGGCGTCGAACACTTCGCCCCAGCCGGCGTAGTACGATGGGGGCGCGTCGGTGTCGGGGTGGTTGGCGCGAACGAGGACGGTGCGGGCAAAAGAACCTAACCCCCCAACCCCCGTCCCTGAAGGGAAGGGGGTGAACTTCGGGCTCGCCTCCTGCGCAAAGTCAAACGTGATCGGTGTGTGTTGGCTTTCCTCCCCCTTCCCTTCAGGGAGGGGGGGCGGGGGGGTAGGTTTCTTGCCCGGCCCCCCGAACCACGCCCGCCGGGCCGCGTGCGGTTCGGGGCGGTCGCTGATGTGCCGGTCGAACGTCACGCCCTCCGACGCGAGCCGGTCGAGGTTCGGCGTCCCGACCCAGTCGTTGCCGTAGGCGCCCAGCCACCCGGCCGGGCACCCGTTGAGCGCGAAGACGATCACTCTCATGCGGAACGGACCCTGTTCGTCTCGGGCGGGTTCGGGACGGCCGCGGTGCGGACTATCCGCCCCCCGCGGTGCTGATAAGCTATCCCGGTTCGGCCCTCAGACGGGAGATTTGCGTGCTCGGTCCGATCTTTTCTCGCGAAGTGGTGACCGTACCCCGCCGGAGCGGCCACCACTCGACCCGCGCCGCATTCGTCGGGCTGCTGGGCATCCTCGGCATCACCACCTGGCAGGCGACGGTCGGGTTCGCGCGCGACGCGACGCTCGGCGAGACCGCCGGCTTCGGCCTGTTGCTCTTCCAGATCGTGGCCTTCGTACAACTGCTGCTCACGCTGTTCTTCGCGGCGCTCTCCGCGGCCGGGGCGGTGTCGCAGGAGAAGGACCGCCGCACGTTCGTGCTGCTCCTGCTCACGGACATGCGCGACTACGAGATCGTACTCGGCAAGCTCATCGGCGCGCTGCTCCCGATCCTCGTCCTGCTGTTCGTCTCGGCGCCGGTGCTCGCGATGCTCCTGTTGCTCGGCGGGATCGACCCGGAGCAGGTGTTCCAGGCGCTGCTGGTGCTCCTGGCGTCGGCGGTCGCGGCCGGGTCGCTCGGCGGGCTGGTCGCGCTGTGGCGCGACAAGACGTACCAGGCGCTGGCGCTCTCCGTGCTGTTCCTCGTCCTCTACATCTGCTTGACGCAGGGGCTCGGGTCGGTCGGTCCGGGCCTGTCGGCCGGGACCGACTGGGCGACCGTGCGGGCGTGGCTCGACCCGTTCCTGGCGATGCAGACCGTCCTCGAACCGCCCGCGGGCGGCTGGTCGGGGATCGCGCCGGCCTACGGGTTCGTGCTGGTCATGCTCGCGTGGTGCGGGCTGATGAACGGCGTCGGCATCTGGAAGCTGCGGAAGTGGAACCCGAGCGGCGAGCCGATCATGCAGCGCGAGCTGACCGCGGCCGAGGACCCGGAGTCCGACGAGGCGGTCGCGGCCGAGAAGCGGGCCAAGGCGCACGCGGCGCCGGGCGAGCTGCGCCGCGTGTGGCCCAACCCGATCCTGTGGCGCGAGGTCCGCACCCTCGCCTACGGGCGCCGGCCGCTGCTGGTGAAGTTCGCGTTCGGGGTCGTGCTGGCGCTCATCCTGTGGTTCGCGGTCAGCGAGCTGAACCGCCCCGGCGGGCGGCCCGCGTTCGCGGCGGCCTACGGGCTGGTCCCGCTCGCGGTGCTGAGCCTGCTTCTGGTCGCGGCGCAGGCGGTGACCTCGGTCACGTCCGAGCGCGACGGCGGCGCGCTCGACGTGCTGCTCGTGACGGACGTGTCGCCGAAGGAGTTCGTGTTCGGGAAGCTGTGGGGGGTGCTGTACAACTGCAAGGAGTACGTCATCCCGCCCCTGCTGCTGGCGGTCTTCTACGCGGTCCGCGGCGCGCTCACCCGCGTCCCGCCCGGCGCGAACCCGACCGAGCACTTCGCGGCGAACTTCGGCCCGCTCGTCGCGGTCGTCGGCGCGCTCGTGGTGCTGTTCGGGTTCGCGACCGCGCTGGGGCTGCACGTGTCGTTGCGGATCAGTCAGAGCCGGATGGCGATCGCGCACACGCTCGGGACGGTCTTCTTCCTGTCGGTCGGCACGCTCATCAGCATCTACCTGATCGTCATCAACGGCGGCAGCTTCGCGAACCAGTGGGTGAGCTTCATCTCGTTCCTGGTGCTCGGCATCGGCGGGCTGCTCTACGTGCTGAGCGCCGACCGCCCGTCCCCCGCCCTGACCCTCGCGAGCATCGTGTGTCCGCTGGCGATGTTCTACTGCATCGTGAACGTGCTCATCGGCCGGCCGGGCACCGACGAGTCCAGCGACCCGCTCGTGCCGTTCCTGGTGCTGGGGGCCGCGTTCGGGTTCACGATCTACGCGATGCTGCTCCCGCTGGTCACCGAGTTCGACGTGGCCCTCGGCCGCACCGCGCAGCCGAACGAGGGGTGATTGGGATCAAAGAAAAGAGCCACCACGGATGAACACAGAAAACACGGATCAAGCAAGAAGAATGAGTTGAACTTCACCTTTCTTCTTGCCTTGATCTGTGCTCATCTGTGTTCATCCGTGGCCAAGTCTTCCCTTTCGAGGCGCTCCCCATGAAGCGATTCGCACTCGCTCTCGCCGCACTCGCGTTGGCACAGGTCGCGCGGGCCGACGAGCCGAAGTCGTTCCCCGCGGCCAAACACGGCGCGGGCGAGCTGAAGTACGTCGACAAGGTTCCGGTGCTCGTGGTGAAGGGCAAGCCGGCCGAGATGGGAGAGCAGTTCGGCAAGCTGGCGATCGAGAACGGCCCGGACCTCGACGGGCTCCACAAGCAGTTCCTCAAGGACGCCGGCCAGGAGAAGCGCTACCCGATCCTCTCCGCGATGTCGGCGGCGCTGAAGCCCGGCTTCCCGCCGCACATCGCGACCGAGGTCGAGGCGGCCGCGAAGGCGTCGAACCGCGAGCAATCGCTCCTCCTGTTCGCGAACACCGTCGCGGACCTCACGAGCGGGATGGGCTGTTCGACCGTCATCGTCGAGAAGGAGCGGAGCAAGACCGGGAGCCCGATCTTCGGCCGCAACTTCGACTGGCTGCCGACGCGGGGCATCACCGAGCACACGCTGGTGGTCGTTTACAAGGGCGAGGGGAAGCGGGCGTTCGCCGCGGTGACGGTCAGCCCGATCGCCGGGGTCATCAGCGGGATGAACGACGCCGGGTTGTGCGTCACGATCAACGAGATCAGCATCAAGAAGTCGAAGGACAAGCCGGAGTTCAACTGGAAGGGGACGCCGCTGTTGCTCGCGTTCCGCCGCGTGCTGGAAGAGTGCGGCACGGTGGCCGAGGCGGAGAAGTTCCTCCGCGACCTCCCGCGCACGTCGACGTGCTGCATGACGATCTGCGACAAGACCGGCGGCGCGGTGTTCGAGTTGACGCCGAAGGACCTGGAGGTGCGCAGGCACGTGAACGGCGTGTGTTGCTGCACGAACCACTTCCGCACCGACAAGCTGTGCGTGGACAACAAGTGCGTCCGCTACGACCGGCTCTCGCTGCTCCAGACCGAGAGCGGGCCGAAACTCGGCGTGAAGGAGGTGTTCGCGGAACTGGACAAGGTCCAGCAGGGGAAGAACACGCTCCAGTGCATGGTGTTCGAGCCGGGCGAGCGGGTGCTGCACCTCGCCTACGGCACCGGCCCCGCGACGAAGCTGCCCCCGGTAAAGCTGGAACTGGGGAAACTGTTCGACGAGAAGTGAGTTGGTGAATCCCGCCCGCAAGGGCGGGGTGCGCCGTCAATCGAACCACTCGTCCGCAGGGTCGAACGGTGGCACCACTACGTTCAGAATCACCATCCGGCCGACCGCCCGGTGACGCACGCCGGGTGGAATCATCACGGCGCTCCCCTGTCCCACGGGAACCAAGTTGCCGTCGAGTTCGATCGCGGCCCCCGGTTGGCATTCTAGCACGTAGTAGGTTTCGGTGTGCTCGCGGTGGTAGTGGGCTCGGGCGTCCTCCGCGATCTCCACGCGGTGTACGCTTAGCGGCGCCCCCGGCACATCGGCGAAGGCACGCCGCGCCCAACCGCACGGGCAGCGGACCGCGGGCAGTTCGGCGAGATCGACCACGGCCGGCGCCGGTCGCTCGGTTGCAGGTTCCACTTCACCACCTCATCGGGGACCCGGTATAGTCTACGCACTCAGGCGCAAGCCAGATCCGCCCCAGAGGTACCCGGTACAGGCTGGACGTGTCGGCTTGCGCGTCGTTGCCCCACGCGAGCCGCCGGCGCCGGTTGGGGCCTTCATCGGCCTGACCGGTGCTGCCCGTCCTCGCGCAGCGCACAACAGCCGAGGGCGGGACCCACTCGCCGGAGCACTGAGTTTTCGATACCAGAGGGGATAAATCTGCGGATCGCTTGACACCATTTCTATATTAATCCGAAAGTTGACAGACGCGCACAACGAGCGATAAACTGTCCTGTGGGGTGGTTTTGAAAACCATTTGCGAGGGCTGAAATGCGATGCACTTTTCTCCTGGCAATCGCCTTGGCTCTCCAAACATCACCGACCGGCGCCGCGGATAAGCCGAGGGATCGACTCGCCTCAGGCGAGAAACTCAAAGTGGGCGAGCGCCTCGTCTGCGACAAGGGATTGTTCACCCTGTACATGCAGCCCGGCGGAAACCTCGTCCTGTACATAGGTAACGAGCCGAACTGGGCTCCCATCTGGTCCACGAGCACGACGAGCGACAAGCCCGAACTGGAGATGCAGGCAGCGGACGGAAACCTCGTGCTCTACGGACACGAAGGCGGCGGGCGAGTCCCCAAGTGGTCCAGTAAGACCGACGGCCACCCCGGCGCGTATCTGGTTTGCCAGCACGACGGGAACCTTGTGGTGCGGAACGCGACCGGAGAGGCCCTGTGGCAGAGCGGTTCGTCCGCAACGGCCAAGCCACGCCTTGCCGAAGCGATGGCCTGGCGCGCCGAACTCGAAGACCAGGCGCAAGAACTGGCGAAGAAGGGCGACGCCCTCGAAGCCCGCCTCAAGGAGCGCGAGGCCACCTACAAGCGGCGCACCGAGGCCGGGGGCGCCGACTACGGCACGAAGCAGGAGATCGAGAAGTTGAAGGTGGAGATACCGCAGGTGTGGGAGGCGCTTGCCAAGATCGAAGACGCGATTGCTACCGGGCCGCCCGCGTGGATCTGGAAGGGCGAGAAGCCCCCGGCCGCCACTACCGCGGCCGCGTCAGTGGCAAGTACACCCACGAAGCCGAGTACTGCGAACACGAACACATCCCCCGCAACCGGTGGCGCCGTCGTCTGGTCGCCGGCGGTGGCCCCGAAGACGGTTCACGTCAGCGGGTACACGAGGAAGGACGGCACGTATGTCGCGCCGCACACGCGGTCTTCACCACGCCGGAAGTAGCCCACCGGTCCACGCGTGACCTCTTCCCAGAAACCGAAACCCCGGCATCGGCCGGGGCCGTTTGTTTCGGTTACGAAGCACAACGATGAGCCGACGTTTGCTCCCTTCCCAGATCGCAATGTGAAGAAGTCTGGCGCGGAGTGGCACCACCGGCTGATGTTGGACTTGCAATCCGCGATAGCTGAAGCCAAGATCGCCCTGCGATTCGGCAGCGGAGTGTACGTTCACGACGGGCGAGACGAAGGGCGAGCCGGGCGGGAGCACGTCGCGGCTGGCGCGTGCGTGGAACGCCACCAGCATACCCGAACCACCGCGCGGGTCGAGAGGATCTCAGCGTGCCGCGTCCCTTGTTCTGTTGGCTCCTCCTCGTCTGCGCCGCGTCGGCCGGCGGGTGCGGAACCGAACCGCCCGCAGTCGCCGACCCGCCCGCACCGCCCGCGCCGGCCCCCGGCGCGTTCGACCCGACCGCCTGCGGCACGATCACCGGGCTCGTGACGTGGACCGGCCCGGAACCGACCGTCCCGCCGGTGCAGGCGTTCACCCCGCGCCCGGACGGCCCCGGCCTCGCCAGTCGAACGGTCCCGCTCGCGAACGCCCCGCGGATCGACCACTTCACACGCGCCGTCGCCGGCGCGGTCGTGTACCTCCGCGAAGTGGACGTCGCCCGCGCCCGGCCGTGGGACCTGCCGAACGTGGAAGTCGAGTTCCGCGACTCGCAGATCGTGGTGAAGCAGGGCGACCGCACCGGCCGCACCGGGTTCGTCAAGCGCGGCGACGCGATCACCGCGCGGTCCGCGGAGCCGACGTTCCACGTCCTCCGCGCCCGCGGGGCCGCGTTCTTCGCGCTCCCCTTTCCCGACCCGGACCGGCCCCTCACGCGCACCCTCGACAAGTGCGGGCGCGTCGAACTCACCAGCGCCGCGGGTTGCTACTGGCAGGCGGCGGATCTCTTCGCGTGCGACCACCCGTACTACGCCGTTTCCGACGCCGAGGGGCGGTTCCACTTCGCCAGCGTTCCGGAGGGGCGGTACGACCTCGTCGCGTGGCACCCGAACTGGGTCGTCACGCGCACCGAGCGCAACCCGGAAACCGGACAGCCGAGTCGGCTGATCTACGCCCCGCCGCTCGAAACCTCGCGCCCGGCGTCCGTCTCCCGCGGGGGCAAGACCCTCGCCAACCTCACACTTCCGAAGTAATGTCGGCCGTTCGCGGCCCCGCCCCGGGCGCCGGGGGCGGGGCCGTACCGTTTCCCGGTCCGCGCATACAATCCCCTCGCCTCCATTCACCTGCATCGGAGCCTCCCCTATGCTTTCGCGTCGTGACTTCCTCGCCGCCTCCGCCGCGACCGCCGGCGTCGCGCTCACCCCGCACATCAACGTGGCCGCGGAGCCGGCCCCGGCCGACCTGTTCAAGATCTCGCTCGCGCAGTGGTCGCTGCACCGCGCGTTCTTCGGCCAGAAGGGCGTCGAGAAGCTCGACCCGCTCAAGTTCGCCGAGATCGCCGCGAAGACCTACGGCATCCTCGGCGTCGAGTACGTCAACCAGTTCTACAAGGACAAGAAGAAGGACGACGCGTACCTGAAGGAGCTGAAGAAGGTCGCCGACGACAACAAGGTGACCAGCGTCCTCATCATGTGCGACGGCGAGGGCAACCTCGGCGACCCGGACGACAAGAAGCGCGCCCAGGCCGTCGAGAACCACAAGCGGTGGGCCGAGTGGGCGAAGTTCCTCGGCTGCCACTCGATCCGCGTCAACGCCGCCAGCGACTGGAAGAAGGGGTTCGCCGAGACCCAGAAGCTCGCGGCCGACGGGCTGCGGAAGCTCAGCGAGTTCACCGGCACGCTGGGCATCAACACCATCGTGGAGAACCACGGCGGGCTGTCGAGCCACGGCGAGTGGCTCGCCGGCGTCATGAAGCTGGTCGACAACAAGCGGTGCGGCACGCTGCCGGACTTCGGCAACTTCAACATCGGCAAGATCGAGGGCGTGAAGGAAACCGCCTACGACCGCTACAAGGGCGTGGACGAACTGATGCCGTTCGCGAAGGGCGTGTCGGCCAAGACGCACGACTTCGACGACAAGGGCAACGAGACGCACACCGACTACCGCAAGATGCTCGACATCGTGGTGAAGAAGCACAAGTACCACGGGTTCATCGGCATCGAGTACGAGGGCGGCAAGGTGAGCGAGCCGGAGGGCATCCGGCTGACGAAGAAGCTCCTGGAAACCGTCCGCGCCGAACTGGCGAAGGGGTAAAATAGGGTCACAAGTCGGAAGGTCGAAAGTCGGGAGGTCGAAAGTCGTAAAGTC
>JAFKJJ010000673.1 GCA_017306025.1 Planctomycetota bacterium | reverse complement strand
TTGTGACGGATGCGCGTGACGGCCACCAGACACGCGGCACGCTCACTCGGCCCGCGCGACAGCAGGAACTCGTCCAGGAGCGGCAGGATGCCGCCGCCGAACTGCTTGTCTTCCAGTCCGAGGTCGCGCATCGTTTCGATCAGGTCCAGTTTCGCGCGCCGCGCCGGCAGGGGCTTGGTGCTGACCACCTTGTCGGGCTTCTTCGCGTTCGGGTCATTGGGGTCGGTGTCTTCCACCGCGTCGCGTGACTTCTCGGGCCGCCCGGGCGGGATCTCGAACAAGATCCGGCGCAGGAACGCGCTGAGTGTCGGCTGGTCCGCGGGCCACTTCTCGAACCGGTGCGGAATCCCCTCGCCGCGGCTCGCGGCCGCCTTCTCCGCATCCTTCTTGGCCTTCGCACCGACCGTGGGCTTCGGCGGGAGCGGCGGCTTCCAGTCCGGGGTGAGGCCGCGGTCGCGGTAGACGGTCCACAGGGCACGGATCACGAACGCGCGCACCTTGCGGTCCGGACTTTCCGAGAGCCGGAACAGTTCTTCGGGCACGCGGAGCCGCGGCAGGCGGTTGATGAGCTCCATTCCGAGCGCCCGCGTCTCCTCGTCGTTCGACTCGCAGAACCGATAGACCGTGCTGGCTTCGAGCTTCTCCGGGTCGAGCCGGAACGGCCGGTTGGGCGGGGTGTCTTCGGCGAGCAGCGCTTTTGCGACGAAGCGCCGGACGTCCATGAACGGGATTTCGGACATACTAACGAGGTAATCGACGCCGGGGTTCCAGCGCGCGAACTCCCAGCCCGCCAGTTCGAGGGCGAACTCGCGGAGCGGCTTGCGGCTCTCGCTGAACAGCGGGAAGACGCGGTCGAGCGACAGGAACGACGCCGGAACCTCCGCGCCGGGGTCGACCGGCTTGTCGGTGAGCTTCTTCCCGATCTCGGTGTGGTGCCGGCGGACGTACTCGCGGGCGAACCGCCCGACCGGCGCATCGGCCGGCCCGGGCGCGACCACCAGTTGCCACAGCCGCTCGCACCCGGCCGTCACCGCGTCCGCGCCGGCCGCCCCGGCGGGGCGCTCGCCGCTCGCCATCTGGAGGAACGCCGTCTCCGAGATGATGCTGATGTTCGCGCCCTTGTCGTTCAGTTCTTCCGCCTTCGTCTGCTTGCTGCCCTTCGTCCCCTGGCCGTAGAGCGGCGAGCCGTCGTCGCCGACGACCAGATAGTGCAGCTTCGGCGACACCGAGCCCGCGACGGTACCGCGGGCGTCCTTCACGCGCTTCTCGGCCTCGTCGCGCGTCATCGACGCCAGTTTGCCCGTGAACAGGAACGACGCGCCCTTGAGGTCGGCCGGGGCGGGCGTGCTGGCGGCCGCGGCCTCTGACTTGGGGGCGAAGTCCGCGGGCACGAAGGTGCGGATCAGCCGGTCGCTGGCGAAGTCGTGGTAGAGCGGCTCGCTCCGCGCCACGAGGCGCAGCAGCCAGTTGAGGTCGAGGTCCGCGTTGGTAAACTTTCGGACGTCCTGGAACCACCCGAGCACGCTCCCGGCGCGGCCCTCGTCGAAGCTCAGTTCCTTCGCCCACTGGCCGTACTTCGTCTTGAACGCGGCGAGCCACGGCGACGCGTCCCAGTCGGGCTGGAAGGCGAGCACCTTCAGGAAGTCCATTCCGAGCGCCTGGGCCTTCTTCAGCTTGCCCTGGTTCACCCACTGGATCGCGTAGTTTTGCGTCGGCGGGAACAGCGCCAGCCAGCGGAGCAGGTCGCGGTCGAGCGCGTCGAGGTCGAACTTCGCCAGTTCCGCGGCCGCGTACTCCACGACGCGGTTCGCCTTGCTGCTCTCGTCCGGGTTCACCTTCTGGAGCAGCGTGACGAAGAACGCCGGGCCGAGTTCCTTCAGGTTGTGGATTTTTGGCAGGAGCTTCTTGGCGAAGTCGAACGCGTTGTGGCTGTCGGAGAGCAGCCGCCCCTGGAACCACTCGGGCGTGAGCTCCTTGGCGCCGAAGTGCTTGGTGATGGCGTCGGCGGCGAACTTGTAGCCGTGCTGCGTTTCGAGTAGCTGCCCCCACGCGTCGAGCCCGACGCCGGTGCGCGGGTCCTTTTCGCCGAGGAGGTCGGTGGCGAGTTTCCGGACGTCGTCGTTGTCGTTGTTGGCGAGCCTAATCAGTTCCGGCACGGGAAGATCGCGCGCGTGAGTGCGGGCGTAGTTGGCCGCGTACTTCCGCGCGTCCGTCGAGGGGGAATCGAACAGCTTCAGCACCGCGTCGTGGAGGCCGAGCGTGCGGAACGCGCCCTGTTCGAACTTCGGCACGTTCTGCAAGAGCCACACGACGAAGTCGTGAATCGCGCGGCTCGGCACCGCGACGAGCCGCACCACCCACGACGGCTCGGTGTCGCGGAGGATCTGCCGGAAGTCGGTCTTCAGCGCGGTCGTGGCGTAGTCGCGGACCGCGTCGGACCTGGCGCGTTCGAGCAGCGAGAACAGCGGGCGGTGGCTGCGCTTCCAGGTCTCGCCGTAGGCGCGGTTCTTCAGGTTGGTGGGCTTGTTGCTGTCGTCGTTCCACCCGAAGCGGAAGTTTGAGCGGCCGTACTTCTTCGTCTCGTGGAACAGGATGTGGTTGAAGACCCACGTGCTGCGGAAGTTGGTATTGTCGGCGTAGTTGACCAGGAACTCACACGCGACATCGGGGTAGGTGGCCGGAAGGTGGAGCCCGACGCGGCGCAGGTACCGCCACGCTCGCCGAACGAGGTACGAAACCGTGGCTCCGCTGACCTGCTGGCCGTAGCCGCGGCCGGCGTGCGCCGAGTCGAGACGTGCCGCGATCGCGCCGAAGACCTCGGTGTCGTTCTTGGCCTCGGCCTCCTTGAAGATCCTCTTCACGGCCTTCCACGGACCATAAACGAGCGGCACACGCGCGATGATCCGCAGGAGGTAGTCGCGGGCGAGCGCGTCGTTCGACTGCCACAGCGCGAAGATGACTTCGTGGACCTTCAGCTTGTCCGCGAGCGGCACCTCGGCCTTCGGGTCTTCAAGCGCTTTCAGCGTCTCGATGCGGTAGTGCGCCTGTTCCTCGCGCGTCTTGTGACGGAACCGCCAGTCGCGCATGCCCTGGAGGAACTTGTCGAACGTGAGAGCGCCTTCGCGGATGGGCGTTTCCGGCGCGGGCACCGGCTGGTTGCAGAGCTGTTCGATGAGGGTGATGAGTCGCGGGTCGCGGGCGTCCCAGGCCGTGCGGACGTCTTCGAGCGTCAGAACCGCTGCCATCGGAGAGGCTCCGGAGGTCGCATTCCTGCGCCGCGGGGCGGGCGCGTCGTTCCGTTCATCCGAAGGCAGACGAGGGAGCGTCTACATCCCGACCTGATCCGTGGAAGGCTCACGGCACCGCCCGTCCGGGTCACCTGGACCGGTTCATGGAACCACGACCCGCGGGGTTGCCCCAGACCGTGAACCGGTCCAGGTGACCCGGACGGGTAGCGGTGCTGGAACAGCCTTCCTCGGGTTGTGTGGTGTGGTAAGCGCCCGGGCGACGCAACATCGCCCTGTGAGAAACCCACGAGCTAAACGGCTCCCTCGTCTGTCATCGAAATAGCGCGGTTGATGTGATCGCCCGCGGTGAAGTGAGAAGGTTGTAAACGACGGATGGGGCGCACGCAAG
>JAFKJJ010000672.1 GCA_017306025.1 Planctomycetota bacterium | reverse complement strand
TCGTCTGCTCGGCCCTCGCGGCGCTGGGGGGGGTACTGCTGTTCCTCCAGGACCTCCCGGTGCAGGCGGACGGTGCGGGGACGGGCTACGAGCTGTACGCGATCCTCGGCGCGGTGCTCGGCGGGTGCAGCCTGCGGGGCGGCGAGGGGACGGCCGTGGGCATGGTCCTCGGCGCGATGGTGCTGCCGGTGCTGGAGGAACTGGTCACGTTCCAGGGGCTGAAGAGCAACGTGATCCCGGCCGTGATCGGGCTGACGCTGCTGTTCGGTACGATCGTGGACGAGCTGATCCGCCGCCGGTCGCGCGCCCGCCGGTAGCGCGGCGCGAGAGGAGTGACAACGCGTTGTCACTCCTCTCGCGCCGCGCCTCAACCCGCGCGCCCGTTTTCGCCCGGCGCGCTTGATTTCGTGCCGCGCCGTCCCTACCATCATGCCCATCACCACGGCCGCCCGACGGGCCGACCCGCGTTGCGATCGCCCACCGGACGGGCGGTCGCGGTTTTCGCCGCCGGCGCCCGGCGGCAGGCACGGACGCCCGGTCCCTCCACCCGCCGTCGGCAGGAGGCGACTATGGGGAGGAAAAAGGTGGACGCCTCCGCGGTCTCGCTCACCCCGCTCCGGGCGGCACGGCTCTACCGCCTGCTCACCCTCCTCGGCACCGGACCGCAGACCCGCGCGTTCCTGCTCCGCCGGCTCAAGCTCGACGTCCGCGGGTTCTACCGCGACCTCGAAACGCTCAAGGCGCTCGACATCGAGGTGACGACCGCCGGCGACGAGGCGAAGTACGCCCTCGCCGGCGAGCTCGACGGCGCGCTGGCCAAGCTCCCCTTCCCCGACCCGGGCCTGAACGTCCGCGACGCGCTCCAACTGTCCGTCGGCAGCACCGCGGCGCACCGCAAGCTCAAGCAGCGCGTGAACTCGTTCCTCAACGGCCCCCGCGGCGGGCCGAACAAGCCCCGGTGACCGACTTCCCCTTGCCCCGCGCCCCTGCCGCGTGGTCTAATCTGCGTCTCCCGCCCTTTCCCGACACGGAGGTTGGGTCGTGCGCGTCGCCGTCGTCATTCCCGCCCGGTTCGCCTCGTCGCGGCTGCCCGGTAAGCCGCTTTTGCGCGAAACCGGCAAGTACCTGATCCAGCACGTCTACGAGCGCGCCTGCCGGGCGAAGTGCGCCGCCGACGTCTTCGTCGCCACCGACGACCGGCGCATCTTCGACGCCGTCCGGGAGTTCGGCGGGCACCCGATCATGACCCGCGCCGACCACCCGTCCGGCACCGACCGCGTCGCCGAGGTCGCGGCCCACCGCGCCGCCGACGTGCTGGTCAACGTGCAGGGCGACGAGCCGCGGATCGACCCGGCCGACATCGACCTGCTCGCCGAGCTGATGCGCGACCCCACCTCGGACATGGCGACGCTCGCGGTGCCGATCACCGACCCGGACGCGTACCACAGCCCCAACGTGGTGAAGGTGGTGTGCGACGACCGCGGCCGGGCGCTGTACTTCTCGCGCTCGCCCATCCCGATGGTCCGCGACGGCGCGCCGGACTTCCGCGCGGCCCCGCCGCGGTTCCTCCAGCACCTCGGCATTTACGCGTACCGGCGGAGCTTCCTGCTCCAGATCGCGGCCGCGCCGCCGCACCCGCTGGAGGAATCGGAAAAGCTGGAACAGCTGCGCGTGCTCGGTACGGGCGGCACGATCGGCGTCGGGATCGTGCGCGAGGCGCACCGCGGCGTGGACACCCCGGCCGATTACGCCGAGTTCGTCCGGTGGTACCGCGAGGGCGGGGCGGACGGGACGCGCCGCGCCGCGTGAAGCCGTCTTCACACGCCCCGGCGCCCTACGGTGATTGTTCGACCCGCGGCGGGCGATATAGTAACCCTGTGCCGAGACGACGGGGGATCTTTCCACGACCGACCACGGGCCGTGGCCGAATTGAAGCGATCCCTACCTCAACGTCGATCCCGGGACGATGTGAAGTCTCCGCGGTCTACAACTGCGGCCGAATTCAACCCAGGATCGGGTTCGCTCTTCCATGACCAAACACATCTTCGTTACCGGCGGCGTGGTCAGTTCGCTCGGAAAGGGACTGACCTCCGCCTCCATCGGCATGCTGCTGGAAAAGCGAGGGCTCCGCGTCAGAATCCAAAAACTAGACCCATATCTGAATGTTGATCCAGGCACGATGTCGCCGTACCAGCACGGCGAGGTGTACGTCCTCGACGACGGCACCGAGACCGACCTCGACCTCGGCCACTACGAGCGGTTCACGCACGCGGTACTCAACAGGGACTGCAACTACACCACCGGCAAGATCTACCTCTCGGTGATCGAGAAGGAGCGCCGGGGCGACTACCGCGGCAAGACGGTGCAGGTCATCCCGCACGTCACCGACGAGATCAAGCTCTGCATCAGGAAGATGACCGCCCCGGACGTGGACGTGGTCATCACCGAGATCGGCGGCACGGTCGGCGACATCGAGGGCATGCCCTACTTCGAGGCGATCCGCCAGTACGCGCTCGACGTCGGCAAGCACAACTGCCTGTTCGTCCACCTCACCCTGGTCCCCTACCTCAAGGCCGCGGGCGAGTTGAAGACCAAGCCGACGCAGCGCTCGGTCCGCGACCTGCGCGAGATCGGCATCCAGCCCGACATCCTCATCTGTCGCACCGAGCGCGAGATCCCCAAGGACGAGTGCGAGAAGATCGCGCTGTTCTGCAACGTCGAGCGGAACGCGGTCATCGAGGAGAAGGACAAGGAGTTCAGCATCTACGAGGTGCCGCTGTCGCTGGCCGACAACAAGCTCGACGAGCTCATCGTTGGTAAGCTCGGCCTGACCCAGGCGAAGCCGCTCGACATGAGCGACTGGCGCGCGATGCTCGACCGGATGCGCGCCCCCGCCCACGAGGTGACGATCGGCTTCGTGGGCAAGTACGTGAAGCACCGCGACGCGTACAAGAGCGTGTACGAGTCGCTCGACCACGCCGGGATCGCGCACCACGCGAAGGTGAAGGTGGTCCGCATCGAGTCCGACAAGCTGCTCTCCGAGGGCGCCGCGCAGGCCCTGGCCAACGTGGACGGGCTGCTCGTGCCCGGCGGGTTCGACAAGCGCGGGATCGAGGGGAAGATCGAGGCCGTCCGGTTCGCCCGCGAGACCGGGCTGCCGTTCTTCGGCATCTGCCTGGGCCTCCAGTGCGCGACGATCGAGTTCGCGCGCAACGTGGCGGGCCTCGAAAACGCGAACAGCACCGAGTTCGACAAGGGGACGCCGCACCCGGTCGTGTGCCTGCTCGAAGAGCAACAGGGCGTGACGAACCTGGGCGGCACGCAGCGGCTGGGCGCGTACCCGTGCCACCTGAAGCCCGGAACGAAGGCGCGGGCCGCGTACGGGACCGACGTGGTGAACGAGCGGCACCGGCACCGCTACGAGGTGAACAACGCCTACCGCGACCGGCTCGCGGCCGCGGGTCTGGTGTTTTCCGGTACGAGCCCGAGCGGCGATCTGGTGGAGGCGATCGAGTTGCCCGACCACCCGTGGTTCGTCGCGGTCCAGGCGCACCCGGAGTTCCTGGCGAAGCCGGCCCGGGCGCACCCGCTGTTCCGCGACTTTATCGGCGCCAGTTTGGAGCGCCGGCGGTCGAAGAAACG
>JAFKJJ010000671.1 GCA_017306025.1 Planctomycetota bacterium | reverse complement strand
CGGCGCCCCCGGAACGCCGGGCTGACCGAACCCGCCTGGAGGCAGGCCGCCCCCGCCCCCGCCCCCGCCCGGCGGTTGGTCGTCGGCCTTCGACAGCAGCACCGCGCCGCCGGTCAGTCCCAGCGCCGCGACCACGACCGTGACCGCGGCGGTTAACTTCACACGCATCGCCACACCCTCCGTTAGTCCGCGGGCCAGCGCCGCCGCGACACCCGAAGCCGCGGCCGGCGTGGCGGAAAAGGTCTTCACCGCTTCGAACAGTCGGGACGGCAGCGCGCCCGCGGCACCGGCCGTCAGACCCACGCCCACGACCGCCGCGGGCGCCACCCCGCGGGCCGTGAGCCGCTCCAGGAGGCGCTGCCGCGCCTTGCACAGCCGGCCGGACACCGACCCGAGCGGGCACCCGAGCCGCGCCGCCGCGTCGTGCTGCGACACCCCCTGCAGGTCGCACAGCACGAACGCCGTGCGCTCCGCTTCGGGCAACCGTTGTACCTCCTCGTGAACGGCCGCGACCAGCGCCTCCCACTCCGCGTCCGACACCGGCCGGTCGGCCTCCGGCCGTGCGGCGGCCCGGTCGCGCGCGCGTCGGCGCGCGAACTCGCGCTTCGCCCGCGCCGCGGTCCGGATCGCGACCCCGTGCAGCCACGCCGGCAACGTGCGGCCGTTGCGAATGGCGGAAGCGGACCGGACGAGCGCGAGGAACACGGCCTGGAACGCGTCCTCGGCGTCGGCGTGATCGGGGAGCAGTTGCCGGCATACGGCCCAGACGAGGGGGCCGTGTCGGCGCACCAGCTCTTCAAACGCGAGGTGATCGCGGTCGCGCGCGAACCGGGCCAGCAGGTCGGCGTCCGGCGTGAGCGCCTCGGCCTTGCGAGCGACCGCGTGTAACAGCGTCGGTGTCATCGTCGTCCCTCGCGACCCGTCGCCCGCAAGGCCGGGCTTCACGGCCGCTCCAGGGGTAGGTTCCCGCGCCGCGGCGGTTCCTACAAGTGACGCGGAAATGAGAAGAAGCGGCTCGCTCGGCCGCGAATTCTTTCGAGTTCGGCGACCGGGGTTACGCGGGCGTCCGGGGCGTTCGCCCGCCGGGCGCGTGCCCGCGCCGCCAGCCGCGTGGCCCGCCGGGATGTGAGACAGATACAGCCGGGCGTTCCGTCGGCGCCGGCTCCGCGATGACGGATGTGAACGGCGTCCGGGGCACACGCCGGGGGGCCGGGCCGTTGCCGGGTTGGTCCACCGGGCGCCTCCGGGACACCACCGGAGGGGTGAACGCCCTCCCGTTAGCGCGAATGCGGTCTGTTGGATGGGACGGGATGTTGACCTCTATCAACTCGATCCTGCGAACCGTTTCATCGAGCGCGTGGGCGGCCCTCCCGTCCGTTTACCGTTCGGCGATCGGCTTGACCGTCCGGCGGTCCGGTCCCTTGTAGAGCGCCCGCGGGCGGATGAGTCGGTTGTTTTCGAGCTGTTCCATGATGTGCGCCGACCACCCCGCGATCCGCGCCATCGCGAAGATGGGCGTGAACAGGGGGATTTCGAGCTTCATCGCGTGGTAGAGCCGCCCCGCGGGCCAGTCGAGGTTCGGGTACATGTTCTTCTCGGCCGCCATCACGCGCTCGATCACGTCGGCCGTATCTTCCCACGTCGCGTCACCCGCCGCTTCCGCCGCGGCGCGGGCGTGCGCTTTCAGAATGCCGGCGCGCACGTCGCCGGTCTTGTAGACGCGGTGGCCGAAGCCCATGATGCGCTCTTTGCGGGCGAGCGCGGCCCGTGTCCACTCCTCGGCGCCGTCCTTGCCACCGGCCGCGAGCAGAATGTCCATCACCTTCTCGTTCGCGCCGCCGTGGAGCGGCCCCTTCAGCGCGCCGATCGCCCCCGTAACGCCGCTGTGCAGGTCCGAGAGCGTGGACACGATGACGCGGGCCGCGAACGTGCTGGCGTTGAACTCGTGCTCCGCGTACAGGATCAGCGACACGTCGAGCGCCTTGACCTCTTCCGGCGACGCCTCGGCGCCGCGGAGCATGTAGAGGAAGTTGGCCGCGTGCGACAGGTCCTGCCGCGCGAGCACCTGCGGCAGCCCCTTCACGAGCCGGTAGTGGTCCGCGATCGCCACGGGGATCTGTGCGAGCAGCCGCTCCGACTTCCGCAGGTTCGCGTCGTGCGAGTTGTCGGCCGCGTCCTGGTCGAAGTGGCCCAGCGCGCTGACGGCGGTGCGCAGGGCGTCGAGCGGGGTGGTCCACTTGGGCAGCGCCGCGAGCAGCTCCTTGAGCGGCGGGGGGAGCCGGCGCGCGGCCGCGACGCCGGTGTTGAACTCCTTGAGCCGCGCCGCGCCAGGCAACTCGCCGTGTAGGAGCAGAAAGGCGACCTCGTCGAACGAGCAGTGCTCCGCGAGGTCGCCGACGGCGTAGCCGCGGTAGCTCAGGCCGCCCTCGACGGTGCAGACGGCGGTCTCGCCGGCGACGACACCTTCGAGACCGGGAGAGTAAGCCGGGGTGGTCATGGTCGTGTTCTCGCTCGGACCGCAGAGGACAGAGCCACAGGCGACAGCGCCACAGGGGACAGAGCCACAGAGGATCAGGAAGAAAAGCTCTCTCTGTCGCGCTCCGTTTTGATCTGCGTCTATCTGCGTTTATCTGTGGCTCTGTCCCCTGTGGCGCTGTCCTCTGTGGCTCTGTTACTCTTCAGGCTACCTGTGCGGACGCGGGCGGCCACAAAAGAGCGTAAACGGTGTTGGCGAGCATGGCGAGAACGAAGTCGATCATGAGGATCGCGACGAAGGAAATGACGAACGCCTCGGTGGCCGCCCGGCCGACGCCCGCCGCCCCCGGCTTGCTGTTGAACCCGCGGTGGCAGGCGATCAGCGACAGCGCCCCGCCGAACACCAGCGCCTTCACCAGCCCCACCGTCACGTCCCACACCTTCACGAACTCGCGCGTGTGGCGCCAGTAGTGGTAGTTGTCGATGTTGTAGACGTGCAGACAGATGAGCGAGCTGCCCATGAGCCCCATCACGTCGGCGAGCACGGTCAGGAACGGCAGGAGCAGTACGCACGCCGTCAGGCGCGGGCCGGCGAGGTACTTCACCGGGTCGACGCCCAGGCACGCCAGCGCGTCGATCTGCTCGGTGACGCGCATGGTGGCGAGCTCGGCGGCCATCGCCGAACCGATCCGCCCCGCGAGCATCACCGCGGCCAGTACCGGGCCGAGTTCGCGCACCACCGAGATGTGGATGACCGCGCCGAGCGACGTTTCCAGGCCGATCGTGTGGAACTGGCCGTACGCCTGGACCGCGAGCACCATCCCGATGAACATGCCGGTGATCGCGACGACCCCGACGCTGTTGGCGCCGACCTCGACCGAGACGCGGAGCAGCTCGCGGCCGCTGAACGCGCGCCCCGCGATCCCCACGAGCGTGCGGAACGCGAAGAGCGACCAGTCGCCCAGCGCGACGGCCGCGTCCGCGAACGGCGCGACCCAGTTTCGAGACGATGCCGGCGGTGCCGATGACATGCCGGGGTTGTACCGGCTGGGTCGTAAAGTCGGAAGGTCGAAAGTCGTAAACTCGAAGACCTCGGCCCCACGGCGGTCTTCGGCTTTACGACTTTCGACCTTCCGACTTTCGACTCCAATCTAGGTCGGCAGATCG
>JAFKJJ010000670.1 GCA_017306025.1 Planctomycetota bacterium | reverse complement strand
TCGGTGACGGGGCCGCTTCCGCACTCGGCGCACAGGGTCCGCCGTTGATTAACAGGGTTTCCACCCTGTGGACCGTTACGGAGCCGCGGTCGTGTGCGGGGGGGCCGTCGGGCGCTCCGGCGCCCACAGCGCGCACGCGGCGAGCACGAACAGGAACGGCATGAACGGCAGCCGGAACCGCTCCAGCCCGACGGGGAACGTCGCGGCCGAGAACAGCACCACCGGAATCAGACACGCGAACACCAGCGCCCACCGGCGCCGGATCGCACACCGCACGAGGCCGACCGCCGCCAGAAGCGCGACGAGCCCGTTCAGCGCGGTCCACGGCAGCGCGACGAGCGCCCACACCGACAGTTTCGACGTGTCGAGCTGGCCGCGGAGCACGTCCGAGAAGAACCCGCTCGGCCTGTACTCGACGCCGTACAGCGCGGCCGCCAAGCCGGCCGAGTGGTCGACGCACAGCTTCACTTCGGACTTGACCGCGACCTTCGCGGTCGTCGCGGGGCGCGTCCGGAACTCCGCCAGGGCTTCTTTGCGCGCGAGCGCGAACACGTCCTGACCCGGTTGCAGCTTCGCGGCGAGCCGTTGCGTCAATTCGTCCACGCGCGCGGGCCAGCTCGTGAACCAGTCGTCGCCGCGGTCCTCGGAAATCACATACGCGGCGCCGTAGTAGTAGAGGTTCAGTTCGCCGACGGTGCTCACGCGCGGGCCGCTCCCGGCCGCCGCGTTCCGCGCGGCCCACGCGACCGACGGCACCACCGCGACCAGCACCGCGACACCCGCCGCGAGCCACTTCCGTGATCGCGGCCGGGCGGAAGACGTCCGCCAGCCGAGGACGAGCGCGGTGGGGAGGTACAGCAGCCCGAGCGGCCGCACCAGCGCGGTCAGTCCGATGAACAGGCCGGACCACACGCGGCCCGCGGGCGTGGTCGTCTGCGCCGCGGCCGCCAGACCGACGAGCGCGAGCGAGCAGAACAGGCTTTCCGTCAGCGGGAGGACGTCGGAGGTGATCGCGGCCGGGTGGAGCGCCCACAGCCACCCGGCGACGAGCGCCGCCCGCGGTCGGCAGCCCAGCGCGAGCGCGATTCGCACGAGGCACAGCGCCGAAAACGCGCCGAGTAAGCACTGCACGAGGTACGCGACCGGAAGCCCGCGCGTGCCGCCGAACGTCGCGAGAAACAGCGGATAGCCGGGCGTGCGGAACGCTTCGGAGTAGAGACCGTTCGCGTCGGGCGGCGGGAGCGTGCCGTTGTCGCGGCGCAGCTTTTCCACCGCGAGGTGCATCAGCCCGTCTTCGGACGGCTTGCCGAAGGTGCGGTGCGAGAGGAGCGTGTCGGCGAGCGCGACGTAGCGGGGCGAGTCGGGCGAGTGGGCGTAGACGCGCGTGGGCTCGGCCCACGGCCCGGTGAACAGCACCGCGAGCCGCGGGACGAGTGCGACGGCGAACAGGAGAACGAGCGGGCGAGTCATGGTGATTCGGAGCGCGTCGCGGGACCTAACCCCCCGTCCCCCTTCCTTCTTAGGGAAGGGGGACGGGGGGTTAGGTTCTTCGCAACGCGCCTCAGTCCCACAGCCAGTAGCGGATGATGCAGTACAGCGCCTGGAACCCGTCCTTCATCCCGATCTTCTTCCCCTCTTCGTAGGTGCGGCCGCTGTAGCTGATCGGCACCTCGAAGATGCGCCACGGCGGCTGGCCCTTGCGCTTCCGCGCGATCTTCGCCGTCACCTCCGGCTCGAACCCGAACCGGTTGCTCTTCAGGGTGATGCCCTGGATCACCTCGCGCTTGAAGACCTTGTAGCACGTCTCCATGTCGGTGAGGTTCAGGTTGGTGCACCAGTTCGACAGCGTCGTGAGCACCTTGTTGCCCACCGAGTGCCAGTAGTACAGCACGCGGTGCTGCTCGCCGATGAACCGCGACCCGATCACCACGTCGGCGCGGCCGTCGAGGATCGGCTGGATCAGCTTCGGGTACTCGGCCGGGTCGTACTCCCAGTCCGCGTCCTGCACGATCACCAGGTCGCCGGTGCAGTGCTTGAAGCCCTCGCGCAGCGCCGCGCCCTTGCCCATGTTCTTCGGCTGGTGGAACACGCGGACGTTGTCGTACTGCTTTTCGAGCTGCGCCAGGATCGCCGGCGTGTTGTCCTTCGAGAAGTCGTTGACCAGGATCAGTTCCTTGGGGATCGGCACCGCCTGCACGCGGCGGACCAGTTCCGCCAGCCACCGCTCCTCGTTGTAAACCGGGATCACCACCGACAGCTTGAACCCCGGCGGGATCGGGTAGATCCCGATCTGCCGGCACGCGGCCTCGCCCAGCAACTGCTGGAGCACCTGGGCGCGGGCGTTCGGGTCCCGGGCCATCTGCTCCAGGAGCGGGGCCACGAGCGGGGCGAGGGCGTCGGGCTTGTTCACGGGTGAGTCGTCGGGCTTGTCCATCGTGCGGGCCTCCGGTGCCTTGACCGTCGTCATGCGCGCTCCTCGGTGCGACCGGGCGAGTGGGGGCGAAGTTGGCTCATTCAGCGAAATCCGCACACGCGAATGTGCCGATCACTCTGGGTAAGCCGGGTTGACACGTTCCCCCCTGGTAACGTAGGGATAGCACACTTTCGTCAATCCTGGCCCGCGGTCAAGCCCGACTTCCGAATCCGAACGCACGGAGGCACATTCGTGAAACCTTCACCCTCGGCCCCGACACCCGCCGGGCCGCCCGCGACTCCCGTCCCCCTGTGCGACATCCAGGCACAGTACCGCGGGCTGAAGGAGCAGATCAACGCGGCCGTGCTGCGCGTGCTCGGCTCCGGACAGGCGATTCTCGGGCCGGAAGTCGCGGCGTTCGAGAAAGAAGCGGCCGAGTTCTGCGGCGCGGCGCACGGCGTCGGGTGCGGGTCGGGGACCGACGCGCTCGTGCTCGCGCTCCACGCGCTGGGCGTCGGGCCGGGCGACGAGGTCATCGTCCCGCCGTTCACCTTTTTTGCCACCGCCAGCGCCGTCAGCCGCGTCGGGGCCAAGCCGGTGTTCGTGGACATCGACCCGGTCACGTTCAACATCGACCCGAACCAAATTGAAGCGAAAATCACTTCGCAGACGCGGGCGATCATCCCGGTCCACCTGTTCGGCCAGTGCTGCGACATGGAGCCCATCTGGGACGTCGCCGAGGAGCACCAACTGTACGTGGTGGAGGACGCGGCCCAGTCGTTCGGCAGCGAGTACAAGGGCCGCCGGTGCGGACAGCTCGGCGTGGTCGCGTGCCTCAGCTTCTACCCGACCAAGAACCTCGGCGCCCTGGGCGACGCCGGGATGGTCGTGACCAACGACGAGGGGATCGACAAGCGGCTCCGCGCGCTGCGGGTCCACGGCTCGGAGGTGAAGTACTACCACAAGTTCATCGGCTACAACATGCGGCTGGACGCGGTCCACGCGGCCGTGCTCCGCGTGAAGCTGCCGCACGTCGCGGGGTGGCTGAACGCCCGCGAGGCCGCCGCCAAGCGATACGACGCCCTCATCGAGTCGGCGAACCTGCACGGCTTCATGCGGCGCCCGGTGGCACAGCCCGATCGGCGGCACACCTTTAATCAGTACGTCGTCCGCGTGCCGTCGAACCACCGCGACCCGCTCGTGGTGCACCTGAAGGACAGCGGGGTGGGCGTCGAGGTGT
>JAFKJJ010000669.1 GCA_017306025.1 Planctomycetota bacterium | reverse complement strand
CAACGCCGTCGAACGGTGTCACAACTTCTTCGCCCAGTTCGGTCGGGTTGGGCGACGACTCGACCGCAACGCCCGATACTACCTCGGGTGGTGCCAGCTCGCGGCCTGCGTCATCTTCATCCGATCCGGTTTTGTCCGGTAGTCCTAAACGGGGCGCTCCGTTATTCGTCCTTGAGCTTCTCGGCTTCCTTCTTCACGTACTCTTTGAAGGCGCCCATGTTGTAGCTGATGAACAGGAACGCGTGGTTCAGCGCCTGGTAGGTTTCGTCCTCCGGGTCGTCGGCGTAGTCCTTGCGGAGCGCGTACAGTCGGGCCAGGAGTTGATCCGCGTTCAGCACGGGTGAGCCCTCGCAACTCGATCGGGTCTTCGGCGGCGCCGGAATTCAGGGCCGGTTCTCGGTTGTGGGTGGTGTGTACCACAGCCGAGAAACGGCCCCGCGCCGGAATTCTACCCATCTTGACGGGCCGCGGCGCCGGTGTTACCGTCCCGCGCTCGCGCGACGGACCGCGCGGCGCCCGGAGTCGCGGCATGGTTCGCCGAGTCAGTCAGTCGCTGGTCGCGTGGTTCCTGATGTGGGACCTGGCTCTCACCGCGGGCGCGTGGCTCCTCGCGTACTACCTGCGGTTGCACTCCGGGCTGTTCCCGGTTCACCGCGGCATCCCGCCGATCACGCTCTACCTCCGCGCGCTGCCCCTCGTCTTGTTGGTCGGGGTGATCGCCTTCCGGCTCGCCGGGATGTACGAGGTCCACCGGCTGCGGCGGTTCCGCGAAGAACTCGCGGCCGTCGGGCGGGGCGTCGCGCTTCTGGCGCTGCTCGTCATGGCGACGAGCTTCGCCCGTCAGGCGCAGTACGAGTCGCGCGGCGCGATGGTGATCTTTGCGGCTGTGACGCTGATCGGCATCGTCGCGGCCCGGCGCGCGAGCTGGACCGGCGTCCGGCGGCTCCGCGCGCGCGGCGTCAACCAGAGTCACGCCCTTATCGTCGGCACCGGCCGGCTGGCGCGCCGGACCGTCCGGACGCTGCGCCACGTGAACTGGTCCGGCATCCAGCCGGTCGGGTACGTCGAGGACGAGGCCCATTGCGGTTCCGGGGCCGATTTGCCGGTGCTCGGGTCGATCGCGGAGCTCCCCGCGCTCGTGGAGCGCCACCACATCGAGCACGTGTTCGTCGCGCTGCCCCTCAATCGGTACGCGGACGCGCGCCGGGTGTTCGCGGCGCTCTCGCAGACGGTCGTGGACGTGCAGCTCATCGCCGACGTGCCCGCGATGGCCGGGATGACGTTCACGACCACGCAGATTCACGGCATGACGGTCGTGGGCCTCCGCGAGAACCCGCACCACGGGCTGAACATGGTCGTGAAGCGGTTCATGGACATCGTGCTCGCGTCGGTCGCGATCGTGTTGCTCGCGCCGCTCATGGCGGTGATCGCGGTGCTCATCAAACTGACGAGTCCGGGACCGATCCTGTACCGGCAAGAGCGGTGCGGGCTGAACGGCCGGTCGTTCATGATGCTCAAGTTCCGCTCGCTGCGCGTGGACGCGGAGGCGAACGGCCCGCAGATGACCGCGGTGAACGACCCCCGGCGCACGTGGCTCGGGGCGGTCCTCCGCAAGACGAACCTGGACGAGCTGCCGCAGTTCTTCAACGTGCTGTGGGGCGACATGAGCATCGTCGGCCCGCGCCCGGAGCGGCCGGTGTTCGTGCGGCAGTTCGCGCGGTCGATCCCGAACTACAACGCCCGCCACGCGGTGAAGGCCGGCATCACCGGCTGGGCGCAGGTGAACGGCTGGCGCGGCAACTCGTCGCTCCGCAAGCGCGTCCAGTTCGACCTCTACTACATCAGCCACTGGAACCCGCTGTTCGACCTGCGGATCATGTTCCTCACCGTCTGGCGGATGCTGTTCTCGAAGCAGAAGCACGCCTACTGACGCGGTTTTCCGCGTCGCGGCGGCGAGCGGCGCCGGGCCGTCGCTCGCCGCGGCGATCGGGCGTCACTCGTCCACCACGTCTTCGAGTTTCGAAATCGCGATCACCTCGTTGCGCCGAATGAGTACCCGCTTGCGGTTCCGCTTGATCCCCGTCGCGGCCGAATCGGCGATGTAGTTCTCCCGCGTCGTCTCGGTGTCGCGCAGGTCGTGCAGGTCGGCGTTCTTCAACTCGATGAAGTGGTCGTCGTAGCGGGTCAGCTTGCCCAGGCACACGTAGGGGCTGACCAGATCGATCACGACCTTCTGTTCGAGCAGCTCGTCCAGCATGGAAGGGCTCCGCGACCGGTAACACGGCGATTGTAGCCGCGAGTGGGCGGTTCGCGTTCCCCGAATATGCCAGACCGGGGGCGCCCGGCGGGTGCGGAATTCGCGTTCTCGCGGCCCAGCAACTTGACCGCACACCGGTCCCGGCGCCACCATTAACGACAGAACCGGTTCCACGCACCCCCTCACGGCTTCCCTCTAATGCCCCGCCGACCGGCCAAGCGGCCCGCACTACCCGAACAGCTCGTGACGCACCCGGCCCAGCTCGCCGCTTGCCTCAACCACCTCGCCAAAGCCCCGCTCATCGGCTTCGATACCGAGTTCGTGGGCGAGGACGCGTACCGCCCGGAGCTGTGTCTCGTTCAGGTCGCGACCGCGGACGAGCTGTTCGTGATCGACCCGTTCGAGTGCGGTCCGCTCGACCAGTTCTGGGAACTGCTCCTCGACCCGGACCGCACCACGATCGTCCACGCCGGCCGCGAGGACGTCCGCATGTGCTACTTCCAGGCGGGCAAGCCGCCGGCCAACGTCTTCGACGTCCAGATCGCCGCGGGGCTCGTCGGGATGACGTACCCCATCGGCTACGCGGGCCTGGTTCACGACCTCCTGCACCAGCGGATGCAGAAGGGGGAGACGCTCACCGACTGGCGGAAGCGCCCGCTCACCCCGGCGCAGGTGCGGTACGCGTACGACGACGTGAAGTACCTGCTCCCCGCGCACCGGAAGCTCACCGAGCGGCTGAAGCGCCACAAACGGCTCGAATGGGCGCAAGAAGAGTTCGCCGCGGCGGTAAAGAAGGCTGTGGCCGACGACGTGACGGTCGAGCGCTGGCGCAAGATCAAGGGGATCGGCGGCCTCGACCGGCGCGGCCTCGCGGTGGCGCGCGAACTTTACGGCTGGCGCGATAAGTTCGCGGAACGCCTCAACCGGCCGCCGCGGTTCATGATGCGGGACGACCTCCTCGTCGAAGTCGCCAAACGCGCCCCGACCCGGCCCGAGGAGCTGCACGCGGTCCGCGGGTTGCCCCGCGGGCAAGAAGATGCGATTCTCGAAGCGATCAAACGCGCCAAGGCCCTTCCGCCGAACGAGTGCCCGGAGCCGGAAACCCGTGACAGCGACCCGCCGAACATCGTATTGCTCGGCAACCTGTTGAATGTCGTGCTAAACGACTTCACCGGGCGCAATCGACTCGCGGCGAATCTCGTGGCTTCGGGTTCCGACCTGAAAGCCGTCGTCCGGAGCCGCGCGTACGACGAACCGCTTCCGGACGTGCCCCTGTGCCGCGGGTGGCGCGCGAAACACGTTCTGCCGGAACTGCTCGCGCTGCTCTCGGGCGACACCGCGATCCGCGTCGCGGACCCGAAGGCCGCCGACCCGCTCGAACTGGTCGAACTGGAGCCGCTGGA
>JAFKJJ010000668.1 GCA_017306025.1 Planctomycetota bacterium | reverse complement strand
CGCGTGGTACCGAGGAACACCGCGACCGCCGCGACCGCCGGGCGGTCCAGCCGTGCGAGCGGCTGGAGCGTCTCGGCGTCCACGACGCGGGCGTAATCCAGTCGGGCGCCGGGGACCGCGGACAACTCCGCCGCCAGCGCCGATTCGAGCCGGGCCGCGTCGATTTCCCCCGCCGAGGCCCGTTCGCGCGCGGCCGTTAGCGCGCGACGGATGCGGGGCGCGACCGCGCGCTCCTCGGCGCCGAGGTAGCGGTTGCGCGAGCTGAGGGCCAACCCGTCCGGCTCGCGTACCGTCGGTTCGACGCGCACCTCCACCGGGACGTTCAGGTCGCGCGCCATCTGTTGGATGATACGCGCCTGCTGGTAGTCCTTTGCGCCGAAATGCGCGACGTCCGGCCCGACGATGTTGAACAGCTTCAACACGACCGTACACACGCCGCGGAAGTGCCCCGGCCGGCTCGCCCCGCACAGGTGGTCGCCCAGCTTCGCGACGTCCACGAACGTGAAGGAGTTCGTGGGGTACATCTCTTGAACCGTCGGCGCGAAGATCAGGTCGGCGCCGGCTTCGGCGCACACCTTCTGATCGGCTTCGAGCGTCCGCGGATATTTGGCGAAGTCCTCGTTCGGGCCGAACTGCGTCGGGTTGACGAAGATCGACACGACCACGAATCCGCTCGCGGCACGGGCCGCGCGAATAAGGGCGGCGTGCCCTTCGTGGAGCGCGCCCATCGTCGGCACGAGGCCGACGGCGGCCGTGCGGCCGCGCGCGCCGGCGACGGCCCGGCGCACTTCGGCGATTGTGGTAACGGTAGGCGTCATGGGGTCATCCCGCCGCGGGCGTTTCGGACTCACCGGCGTGTTGCAACTCCAGCACCATCGCGAGGTACGAGCGCGGTTCCTTCTCGGTGAGGCCGAGTTCCGCCGCGGTGGCGAGTAGAGCCGCTTTTGCGGTCTCGTACCGGGCTTCTTCCGCGAGGATTTCCAGTTCCACGAACTCGCCCACGCGGTCGACCGTGTCGAAACACGCTTCCAGGTCGAACCCGTCGCGCTGGAAACGGTACACGCGGCGCTTCTTGCGCACCGCGATCACCGGCTTGTACCCCAGCGCGACGAGCAACCGCTCCGCGTCGGTCGCGGTCGCGTCGTCGTCGGCCAGCGCAACTTCGATCTCGGCCCGCGTCTTCGTTTCGGTGTCGCGCTTCGGCCCCTTGTACGTCAGGCAGTTCTTGGGGCCCGAGCGCCGGAGCCGGAACGCCTCGTCGGTCGCCTTCAGGTCGCGGTCGGGCGCCTGAAAGTACAAGTCGACGTCGGTGCGGTCCTGAGTCAGCGCCGCGCCCCATTCGAGCAGGGTCGCGATCGCGGCGATTCGGTCCGCGTTCCGGTATTTGACTTCGACTTCGAGCACGGTCACTGGTCCTTCGCGTTAGTCCTTGGTCATTGGCCATTCGTTCCCGGCGGCAGCGTTCGCGGACCGCGCGGACCGGCACGCCGAGGACTAATGACGAAGGGCCAATGACCAGGGACCCCACCCGAAGGGTAAGATAGGCTGATACACTGAAGGCGGACATCTTTCGCAGGAGAACGCCCGGTGCCGCAGCGCGTGACGGTGGCGAAGGTGGCTGACATTCCCGAGGGCGGCGCGATCGTGGTCAACGTCCGGCAGAAGGACGTCGCCATCTTTCGCATCAACGGCCAGTTCCAGGCGATCGACGACATGTGCCCGCACATGGGTGCGTCGCTGTCGGGCGGGTTCGTCGAGGACGGGTGCGTGACCTGCCCGTGGCACTACTGGCGGTTCCGGCTCTCCGACGGCGCGTGGGCCGACAACCCGAAAGTGAAGCTCGGCGCGTACCCCGTTCACGTCGTCGGGGACGAGGTGCAGTTGGAACTCCCGGACCTGTAGTGTGGTCCGCTCGCTCGGCGAGCGGTTGCTTTGCGACCGAAATCGTAGAGGCACTTCTTCCGTTTCCGTTCCGCGCGTGTCGCACCGCTCGCGGAGCGAGCGGACCACACCGAGGCACACCCATGACGCGCACCCGGTTGTTGTTTGCGGCGGTCGTCTTCGCGGTCGGGGCCGTGTTCCTGTCGTTCGCGTACTCGCAGCCGCAGCCGGCCAAGAAGCCGCCCAGGCTCGAACCGGTCGCCGAAACGAAGCTGCTCATGGAAGGGTTGGCCGACCCCAACACCCGCGCGCTCGGGAAGTTACTCGCGGCCAAGCCGAAGGACGCGGAGGCGTGGAACTTCGCCCGCGGACAGGCTCTGTTGCTCGCGGAGGCGGGAAACCTGCTCCTGATGCGTCCGCCGCGAACGAAGGCCGGCGAGGAGGCGTGGCAGACGCACGCGGCCGAACTGCGCGACAGCGCCGCCGGACTGGCCCGCGCCGCGGCCGCCAAGGACTACCTCCAGGCCCGTACGGCGCTGGCGGGCGTCGGGAACGCGTGCAACCGGTGCCACCAAACGTTCCGCGTGGCCGTGCGCGTCGACCCGTTCCCCGATCAGTAGCGCGTTTCGAGCTCCGCGTTCCAAAAGTTCCGGGCCGAAGGCGGGGCCGTCGCCCGGCTCGAACCTTCAACCTGGAACTTGGAACTTGGAACTTGAAACTCGCGCTTCGCGGGTCTAGCCTGATCGCGATTCGCGTAAATTCCGGCCCGTGGCGGTCGAAGTACCCGTCAGACCGGCGGGCCGCGTGGCCCGGCGCGACCCGTTCACCCCAACCGAGTACCGTAACCCGATGTCCACCGCGCCGACCCCCGCACCGCACCCCGCGCCGCACCCGGCGCCGGCCAAGCGGGAGATCACGCTCATCAGCCACTCCATGCTCTTCTACTGGTGGCCGATCTGGTTGCTCGGGTTCTCGCTGGCGCTGGTGACGTACTTCGAGGACCACCGGATCGCCATCGTTCCACCGAAGTCCACCCTCACCCGGGAGAGCGAGGACGAGAAGAGCATCTTCTATCGGCTCGGCGTGGTGAAGGGGACGGAGACCCGGTCGCTGGAGGCGGCGGTGGAGAAGACGGCGACGCCGGGCGAGGCCCCGACGTTCCCCACCCGCGTTTCGCAGAAGCCGTGGATGGGGCCGGTGTTCTGCGTCGTGCTGCTGCTGACGGTGGTCGTCACCAACGTCCCGCTCCGCGGGCTGTGGTCGTTCCTCGTGCTGCTCATGATGCTGATCATCGCGCTGCTGATCACCCTGATCCCCGACGGGTGGCGAAAACTGCTGGAGGCGATGGGTAACCTGCACATCTACATCAACATGGCCGGGTACCTGTTCATCGCCACCGTCGTGTTCATCCTCTGGGCGGTGTCGGTGTTCATCTTCGACCAGCGGACGTACATCGTCATCACGCCCGGCCAGATCCGGGTGTGCGAGCACGTCGGCGCGTCGATCCGCACCTTCGACACCGTCGGGCTGACGTTCGAGAAGCAGCGCGACGACCTGTTCCGCCACTGGCTCCTGGGCTTCTTCTCCGGCGACCTGATCGTGCGGACGGCCGGCGCCGAGCGGGAGACGATCCGCCTGCCCAACGTGCTGTGGATCGGCTGGCGCCTGGAGGAAGTGCAGAAGCTGCTCAGCGAGAAAGCTACCGTCGCCGTGGCCTGACGGAGTGGTGAGTGGGCAGCAGGCCGTGGGCAGAAAGAGAAGAGGCCAGAACCCTCAGTGGCTC
>JAFKJJ010000572.1 GCA_017306025.1 Planctomycetota bacterium | reverse complement strand
TGGGCTTGGTGGTGTTCGACCACGCCGCGGTAACGCCCGGGGCCAGGGTGGCACTCGTGCTCGGGTTGAAGTCGCGGCTGTAGACCGTGACACTCGGCACCAGCCGATCCTCCAGCGCCGTCACGGACAGTTGGGCGCGGTGGGCGTGCATTGTTGTGGATGCGGACTTGCGGGCGAATTGGCGGAATAGGCGATTCGTTAGATCCGAGAAACTGAGCGACATGCGGGGCGTCCTTCCGGTTCGGCATGGGCAGTCACAACCGCCATTACCCTAATCGCGGCCCCCCCCCTGAGTCAAGCATATTCGGTCCGAATTGTCTGACTTTCATACTTCCAATAACCTCACCCCGCGCAAACACATTTCCGCGACGCGGTCGGGCACATCGGCCAAGACCGTGGTCAACCTGTACTTTGCGCGATTTCCTTGTGTTGAGCGGTTGAGGTAGGAGGTGGACGAGAGCCGGCCCGCCCGAGACGATGGCGTTACCACACGACCCTCGCCCCGGACGGAACCCGAGCTGCCGAGGGGCGGAACCTCGGTTCCCTCGGCATTGTGCCGCGGACATTCTGTCTGACCCACTTAACCCAGTCAAGCTACATCCGTTTGATTGCACACTTTTTTTCCATTCCGCAAGACGACGGGCTGTTTGATCAGGCAGCCCAAAGTGTGTCTCGCACCGACCACCGGACGCGAAATGAAACATGAGGCGTCAGGAGGTCGATTAACGCGGATTGTCCCGTCGCAGTCAAACCGAGCAACCGAAAGGGCTCGGCCGAACACGAGCCGGCGCGCTCCTCTGCGCCCGTGCCCTCGTCGCACACGTTCGAACGGGCTATGATGTCCCGGCCGGAACTCTATTTACGGACGGATGTCAGATTGTCGAAGCAGAGAATCGGTATGACGCGGTGCCATACCAGAGCCATCCGTTCGCTCAGACCCACCCCGATCGGCTCGCCACGGTCTCGACGCTCCTCGGCCTCCCCACCGCGCAGCCCCACCGCTCGCGTGTGCTCGAACTGGGGTGCGCGAGCGGGGGGAACATCATCCCGATGGCCGAGTCGATGCCGGAGGCGACGTTCCTCGGGATCGACCGGTCCGCGCGCCAGGTCGAGGAGGGGTCGCGGTGTGTCACCGCTCTGGGCCTCACCAACATTGAACTGAGGCAGCAGGACGTCCTGGACATCTCCCCCGACCTCGGAGAGTTCGACTACATCATTTGCCACGGCGTCTACTCGTGGGTCCCGCGCGCCGTACAGGACAAGATCCTCGCTATCTGCAAAGGCCATCTGGCCCCCACGGGGGTGGCTTACGTCAGCTACAACACGCTCCCCGGCTGGCACCTCCGCGGCATGGTCCGGGACATGATGCTGTTCCATACCGAACAGTTCGAGACGCCGTCGGAACAGGCGACCCACGCCCGGGCGTTACTCGCGTTCCTCACGCGGGCGGTGGAGAAGGAGAACACCCCGTACAGCGGCGTACTCAAGTCCGAACTCGCCTCGCTCCAACGGCACGCGGATTACTATCTGCTCCACGAGCAACTCGAGGAGCACAACGAACCGCTGTACTTCCGCGAGTTCGCACGGCGCGCCGGGGCGGCCGGTCTGCGCTATCTGGCCGAGGCCGACATCCAGACGATGGTGCCGAGCCATTTCCCGCCGGACGTCGCCGAAGTCTTACAGCGGGTGTCCGCCGACCTGATTCACCTCGAACAGTACATGGACTTCTTGCGAAACCGGACGTTCCGGCAAACGCTGCTCTGCCACGCCGATCGCGAACCCGATTACCACCTCTCCGGCGAGCGCGTTTCACAATTCCACCTCGCCGCTCAACTCGAAAGGACCGTATCGCCCTCGGACGCTCCGCCGCCATCACACCCCCAGTTCCGAAGTCCTTCGGGCCTGACGATCGGTTCGGCCGAACCGATCGTCAGTGCGGTATTGGAGATCTTGTCTGAGTCGTGGCCTCGTTCCGTGCCCTTTCCCGACCTCATCTCTCGCGCTCGCGCACGACTTCGCGGGACCGCGATTCTCGCTCGACAGCAGTTGGCGGATGAAGCCAAGCACCTCGGGCGCTGTCTCCTCGAGTTCCATCTCGCGGCACCGCGGTTGCTCGATCTGCGAGTCCGGCCCACTCTCGGCACCACTACCGTCTCGACACGGCCGGAAACTGGGCGCCTGGCGAAGTGGCAAGCTGAGCGCGGAAACCGCGTGACGAATCTGAGGCACGAACTCGTCGAGCTTGATGAATTCGGGCGAGAGGTGATCCGCCGTCTGAACGGAGCGACCGATCGGGCCGCGCTCCTGCGGGGGTTGGTCGAGAAGGTTCGCGCGGGCGATTTCACCGTCCAGAAGGACGGCCAAGTCGTTTCCGACCCGGTGATCCTCGAAAGCGTTCTGCGCGACTCGTTGGACCAACAGTTACAGACGTTCGCGAAGCAGTCGCTGCTCGTGAAGTAGTCGGGGCCTGGCGCTTGTCGATGCAGAGGTTGAGCATCGACCCTCTTCTGCGGCTCACGCGCAGTCGTCGAACAGCGTCGCCGCGCCCGCGCCGACGACCGGAGCCGCTGCGGGCGGCGGGAAGAAGCCGGCTTCGGCCTCGTACACGGTGCCGTCGCGCTTCAGCCGGTCGACGAAGCGCCGGTAATCGGCCAGCCCCCAGCCGATCTCGGCGAGCAGCCGTCGCGCTTCCGCGCCGGTGTCTGCGCCGAAGCGGCCGCTGGCGTCGTGGAAGTCCTGGCACACGAGCACCGCGGGGGCGAAGTCGGCGAGCCGCTCGGCGAACGCGTTCGGGTTCTCGACGGGCAACGTCGGCGTCACGCACACCCCGACCGCGATCCCGGCGTCCTTCAACTGCCGCATCGCCTCCCAGCGCGTTTCGAGCGGCGGCGCCTTCGGCTCGAACATCCTCCGCACGCGCTCCGAATCGGTCGGAACGGACACGTTGACGCGCAGGCTGCGGAAGTCCTTCAGCACGTCGATGTCGCGGGCCACGAGCGGTCCGCGCGTCTGGACCGTCAGCCGCGGCTGGTGCGGGGTGAGCGATTCGAGAATCCCGCGGGTCAGCATCAGGCTCCGCTCGACCGGCTGATAGGGGTCGGTCACGCTCGACATGTAGACGCACTGCCCGGCCACCTTGCGCGCCTGCTTCCGGGCCAGTTCCGCCGCGTTCTTCTTCGCGGTGATCCACTTGCCCCACTCCGCCGGCGGCCGGCGGTTTTGGGGAAGGAACGCCGCGTAACAATAGGCGCAACCGAAGGTGCAGCCGACGTACGGGTTGCAGGTCCACTCGAAGCCGCCGCGCCGGATAAACCCGGTGGCGGGTGAAAAGATCGACCGCGACTCGATCAGTTCCATAGGAACCTCGGAGGGATCAGGAGAGGGGATCGCCGCGCGGGATCGTGTCCAGATCGGCCCGCGGGGAACGGTCGCACGGTGTCGCCGTCGGGATTTTCGGAGATCGCGGACAGGAGCGCGGCTTCCTCGGACACGCGACACCTCCGAAGGAAATGCCGCCGCGTGGGCGGTTCGGTGCAGCGTATCGGATTAGTATACGGGCGCCAACATATCGGCGCGTGCATTGCTACTGCGGGTGTGGTCGAGAGGCGCGAATGTGATGAGGTTCGCGGAGGTGTCCAAAAACGTGAAGCCGCGTTCCGCCCTTTGGAACGCGGCTTCACGGAGTTCGCGTGTGGTTTACTTGGGCGGGATGAGCTGAATCGGCATCGGCCCGGCGGGCGCCGGGGTCGGCGCGGCCGGGACCGGGGGGATGGGAAGGGTCGGCATTTC
This sequence comes from Planctomycetota bacterium, assembly GCA_017306025.1. Lineage (GTDB taxonomy): Bacteria > Planctomycetota > Planctomycetia > Gemmatales > Gemmataceae > Gemmata. Next base: position 18,621 of record JAFKJJ010000572.1, on the reverse strand, counting down.
CGGCGCGGCCGGGACGGGCGGCCCGGCCACGGCCGGGATGCTCGGCAGGTTCTGGGGCGGGGTCACCGGACCGGGCGTGCCGCCGGGGGCCGCGGGCGGGGTGACCGCCTTCGCGTCGTGGGCGGCCTTGTCGACGTGGCTGCCGATCACCGAGCCCGCGTTCTTGATCGCGTCGCTCGCGTCGGCGCCAACCTTCTTCGTGTTCACGTCCGTCTTGATTTCCAGGTTGCCGTCGGCGGTCCGCGAGACGCTCAGCTTGTACCACCCCATGTACCAGCCGAGCCCGACGAACCCGATGATCAGCAGCCCGAACAGCGCGAGCACGTTTCGCATCTGAAAGTCTCCGTACGGTGAGGGCGGATCGTTCCATCGCTCCCGAACATTGTTCGCGGGCGGGCAAGGGCCGCCCGGCCGTTCGTGTCGGGAGTGTACGTTAAGAGAGCGCACCGCGCAAGTCGAGTTGCGCGAAGGGCGGGCGCGGCGCGCGTTCGGCGAATTATTTGCTGCACGGAGCGTCATAACGGCAGGGGAGGTGCGCGCCGTGCGGGCTTCTCCTCTTGGAGCGGGACAGTTCGTGCGGGTAGAATGCGGTAGCATTTGCGTGAGTGGTAAGCACGTGCGGGTGGGGCGTGTGGGCTTGCAGCGCCGCCGGGAACCCGATACGCTTACTCGACCCGTTCGCCCACTCAAGTAAGGCCCGAGACTGCACAGCAGGGGACGGCCGAACGAGTCGATCGAAAGCGCCAAGTCGAAGACGACGCGCGATCAATGGGGCTTCCACCTCCGGCAGTGGAAGCAGACGCTCCCCTCCCGCTCCCGCTCGGCCCGTCCGGCTGACAATCGGCACCCCCTTAATCCGAACACGGGTGCCACGAGCGGTGCCGAATTTGCCGTTTCACCGGGCACCCGGCGCCCCCGCGCCGCCCACGGAGGACTCCTTCACCCATGGCCACCGCCACGGCAATTCTCGATACCCTGCGGACCCAGCTCGACACCACCGAGTACAAGAAGCTCCACTGGGAGGGATCGTTCTCCGACTACCTCAACACGGTACTGGAGAGCCCCGGCGTCACCCGCACCGCCTACCAGCGGCTCTACGACATGATCCTCAGCCACGGCGTCGAGGACGTGTACGAGAACAAGGACAAGCTCCCGCGGTACAAGTTCTTCACCGAGTTCGCCGCCCGGCACTCCGACGGCATCTACGGACTGGACCGCTCGCTCAACCAGTTGGTGAACACGTTCAAGAGCGCGGCGCTGGGCTACGGCACCGAGCGCCGCGTCATCCTGTTGCACGGCCCGGTCGGCAGCGCCAAGAGCACCATCGCGCGCCTGCTGAAGCGCGGCCTGGAGGAGTACAGCCGCACCGACGCCGGGCAGCTGTTCAGCTTCGCGTGGAAGAACGAGGACGGGAACGGCTGGACGAAGGACCCGATGCACGGCGAGCCGCTCCAACTGGTGCCCGACGAGCACCGGACGAAGCTCCTCGGCATGCTCAACGACCAGTGCCAGAAGCCGCACCCCTACGAGATCCTCATCAAGGGCGACCTCAGCCCGTACAGCCGCTACGAGTACAAGACCCGGTTGCAGAAGTACGACGGCGACTGGATGAAGATGCTCGCCAACGAGGTGAAGGTGTACCGGCTCGTGCTGTCCGAGAAGGACCGCATCGGGATCGGCACGTTCCAGCCGAAGGACGAGAAGAACCAGGACAGCACGGAACTGACCGGCGACATCAACTACCGCAAGATCGCGGAATACGGTTCCGACAGCGACCCCAGGGCGTTCAACTTCGACGGCGAACTGAACATCGCCAACCGCGGCATCGTCGAGTTCATCGAGGTGCTGAAGCTCGACGTCGCGTTCCTCTACGACCTGCTCGGCGCGTCGCAGGAGCACAAGATCAAGCCGAAGAAGTTCGCGCAGACCGACATCGACGAAGTGATCTTGGGCCACACGAACGAACCGGAGTACCGGCGGCTCCAGAACAACGAGTTCATGGAGGCCCTCCGCGACCGGACCGTGAAGATCGACATCCCGTACGTCACCCGGCTGAGGGACGAGGTCAAGATTTACGAGAAGGACTACAGCTCGGAGAAGGTGAAGGGCAAGCACATCGCGCCGCACACGGTCGAGGTGGCCGCGATGTGGGCGGTGCTGACGCGGCTCACCCCGCCGAAGCACGCCAGCCTCAGCGTGCTCCAGAAGATGAAACTGTACAACGGCAAGACGCTGCCGGGCTTCACCGAGGACAACGTCATCGAACTGAAGCGCGACGCGGTCCACGAGGGCATGACCGGCATCAGCCCGCGGTACATCCAGGACAAGATCTCGAACGCGCTCGTGGCGCACCCGACCGAGGACAACATCAACCCGTTCATGGTGATGAAGGAGCTCGAAGACGGGCTCCGCAACCACTCGCTCATCAAGGACGAGGACCAGTACCGCCACTACAAGGAACTGCTGTCGGTGGTGCGCGAGGAGTACGAGGACATCGTCAAGAACGAGGTCCAGCGGGCCATCGCGGCGGACGAGGACGCCCTCATCCGGCTGTGCGGCAATTACATGGACAACGTTCGGGCGTACACCCAGCGCGAGAAGGTCCGCAACCGCTACACCGGCAACTACGAGGAGCCGGACGAGCGGCTGATGCGCTCCGTAGAGGAGAAGATCGACATCCCGGAGGGCCGCAAGGACGACTTCCGGCGCGAGATCATGAACTACATCGGCGCGCTGGCGATCGACGGGAAGAAGTTCGACTACAAGACGAACGAGCGGCTCCAGAAGGCCCTCGAACTGAAGCTGTTCGAGGACCAGAAGGACTCGATCAAGCTCAGCAGCCTCGTGTCGAACGTGGTGGACAAGGCGACCCAGGAAAAAATCGACGTGGTGAAGAGTCGCCTCATTCGCAATTACGGCTATAACGAAGCGAGTGCCACCGACGTGCTGAACTTCGTCGCGAGCATCTTCGCCCGCGGCCAGACGAAGAAGTGAGGAGCGGGCAGCCGGCAGTGGGCAGAAAAACCAGGCGAGAGGCGGCGGTTTCGGTGTCCTCTTGTTTCTGACCTGTCCACTGCACACAGCACACTGCCACTTGGAAATACGCCCGCCGGGTTTTGAAGGGGTGGGGGCCTGACCGACCTGAAGGTGTGAACCTGGTCAGGGCGGAAGCAGCAGCCATAAGCATTGGAGGGTGCGGCTCAGGGCACCCCCATCCTTTCATTCCCCGGCGGCGCGACACATCCGAGCCCCGGTCGCTCGCGAGCGACCGGGGTTCGTGGCTTTTCGGGCCAGCGCCTCCGGTACCAGCGCGACAGGACCGGCGACGAGCGCCTCATCCGCGCCGAACCGGGGCGCACGATTCGCCCCGAAGCTACACGCCGGCCATCCCCATGATCGCCTCGGCAACGGAGTCCGCTGTTTTCCCGGTCGTGTCTATTGTCCGTTCTGTAATACCCGGGATTTCGGGGTAGCTGAAAAGGTAGTGTCTGTGCTCGTAGAAGCTCGCACGTCCGAGTTCGGCGAGTACGTCATGATGGCCTTTATGCCCGTGTCGCTCTGTTAGCCTATTAAGAATGTCTTTCCACGCGGCGGTCAGGAAGAACGGGAATATCTCACGCTTGGCCCTCTGAAGAATGCTCATCCATTCGTTCGCTCCTCTTGTTGCGCCTGGGAAAATAAGCCCGTCCGGTTCGCCCCATGCCAGTTCCACCACCAAGACGGGCTCCGTGGCGAGCTGAAGGTCGGCATACCGAAATTCCGGCTGCGCGTACCTCCACTCGTCCTTGCCCCAGTACGCATCGAGGTTGATGTAGCGTGCCGATTTTCCGAGATGGCCTTGAAGCAGGGTGCGAACGGCGCTTTTGCCCACGCCAGGGGGGCCTCGGAGAATGATGGCCTTACGCGCGGGGCCGGTGCTCACGTTTTCTTCTCCGGTAATCATTAAAGCTCACCCACCCGAAACCGCATCAGCGGTGGGGCCGGGTGCGGGTGCGATTCGGTAACCAGAGTGCTCGTTCCCGCTACATCCGGCCCAGGCATGTTACTCGTGCGCGTGTTCTGACGCTACCCTCGGGTTCTTTGTGAAAAAGGCACCGAGGTTAGCGCGGCACCGGGCCGCAGCGGTGCCCTCGAAGGCCCGACCCGGTTCTCTACGCGAGGCACCGGGACCGATGCGGGCGGCAGCTCGCGACACGGTGGGTGTCTCGCAAATACATTTGGCACGTTGTCCGTTTTCTCACCCGGCCTCAACGAAGTATCGAACGCGTCTTCGGCCACTCTTATCTCGCAAATTCCCGGGGTCGAGATCGAGGATGGGGCGGCTTAAGTCGCCCGCGCCTCGCGCCGCACCTCATCGGACACCCTGTTTGGCTTCTCCCGACCCTGCCTTCTCTGGTACGATTCTTGTACGCAGCGCTGCGGGCGTCACTGCCGGACCCGTCGGCAGGTCGACCGCGCGCCGTTTCGGCCCGCCATCACCCAGAGGCACGATTGCCGTGGGACAAAAGATCGAACAGGATCTCCAGCGGTTCCGCAAGCTGGTCCGCGGAAAGGTGAAGAGCAACCTCTCCAAGTACATCAGCCGCGGCGAGATGATCGGCAAGAAGGGCAACGACTACGTGTCGATCCCGCTACCGTCGATCAACCTGCCGCAGTTCCGTTACGGGCGCAAGAACTCCGGGGGCGTGGGCGTCGGCCCCGGCCAGCCCGGCCAGCCGCTCACGCAGCCGCAGGACGGCGAGGGCGAACCGCAGGCGGGCGACTCGCCGGGCGGCCACATCCTCGAAGTCGACCTGACGATGGAGGAACTGGCCGAGATCCTCGGCGAGGAGCTGGCGCTGCCGCGCATCGAGCCGCGGGGCAAGAAGAACATCGTCACCGAGAAGGACAAGTACACGTCGATTCGGAGCGTGGGGCCGGAGAGCCTACGGCACTTCAAGCGGACCTTCAAGCGGGCCTTGAAGCGGCAGATCTCGGCCGGAACGTACAACCCGATCGAGCCGATCGTGGTGCCGGTCCGCGAGGACAAGCAGTACCGCGCCTGGAAGGAGACCCCCAAGCCCGACGCGGTGGCCTGCGTGGTCTACATGATGGACGTGTCCGGCTCGATGACCGACGAGCAGAAGGAGATCGTGCGGATCGAGTCGTTCTGGATCGACACCTGGATCAAGAAGCACTACACGGGCGTGGAGACGGTTTACATCATCCACGACGCGATCGCGCAGGAGGTGAACGAGCACACGTTCTACCACACCCGCGAGTCGGGCGGCACGAAGATCAGCTCGGCCTACGAGCTGTGCAACAAGATCGTCGACGCCCGGTTCCCGCCGGACCAGTGGAACGTGTACGCGTTCCACTTCTCCGACGGCGACAACTGGGGCGACGACGTGCCCAAGTGTACCGAACTGCTCTCGAACACGCTCCTGCCGAAGCTGAACCTGTTCGGGTACGGGCAGGTCGAGTCGCCGTACGGCAGCGGGGAGTTCTTCGACCACGTTCACGAGCTGGTGGACGACCACGAGAACGTTGTGGTGAGCCGCATCCCGGACCGCGAGGCGATCCTGGGCAGCATCAAAGAATTCCTCAAGACCGGGCGGTGACGCCCAGCGGAGGCGGGCGATGTTCAAGAAGGTCGAGTACGCCGGGTTCGAGGGCCACCCGGAACTGAAGACCAGGGCCGAACAGCTCACGCCGGTGCTGGCAAACGAGGTTCGGCGGTCGTGCGACAGCACCGAGGTGACATGGACTCCGCAGCCGAGTGACCCAGAAAGCGGTGTGAACCTGACTCTGGCGCGAACCTTGCCGAATGGGATTGTTGGGGGGGCGCTCGGCACATTCACCCCCGAGGACCTCGCCGACGCGTGGCTCACCCGTAGTCGATGTCGGGCAATTTGGTCAGATCTGTTAGAGGATTTGTCACGGCAACTGGCGGTTCGTGTTCGAGATGCTTTCGTCGAAGACCCTTTCGAGGAATCGGAAGCGACCGTGACGGGCGCTCCGGTGACGCCCGCGGCGCCGCGGGTTCTTAACGCGATGGCTCAGACAAGCGCCGAACAGGGGAGGTCTGAAGGGCGCGGTACGGCGGTCGTACGTGTCGCCCGAGTCGCAGAGAAGGCGAACACGTACCGCGTCTTGGAAGGGACCGTTACCCGCGACAAGACGGCCAAGACGCGCCGCGTCGAGGTCGAGCGCTTGGTCCGGCACCCGAAGTATGGCAAGTTCGTCAAGCGCCGCACCGTCTGCTACGTCCACGACGAGAAGAGTGAGTCGCACCTCGGCGACAGGGTCGAGATCATCGAGAATCAACCGCTCTCGAAGATGAAACGCTGGAGCCTCGTGAAGATCATCAAGAAGGCACCGAGCCGCACGCCGTCGAACCCCGAAGGCGCCGCCGACAGCGACGTGCCGGTGGCAGAGCCGGCGAAGGGCGAAGAAGAGAAGTAGGTGAAACCACCGGCCGCGTGTGTGGAATACCGAACCCGCTTCTTGACTCTCGGCCGCCTTTCGCGAGGGGTGTGCTGTGGCAAAATCGCCCATTGAGGTCGTTCGTGACTTGATGACCCAAGTCCGTGTACTCGAAGAGCGAGACGGGGCACGGCGTGCGGAGTTGGAGGAACTGAAAGAAGTTGTCAGTAAGGAACGAGAAGAGCGGAAGGCCGCCGACGAAAAGCGCCGTGATGAACTCACCCAACTCCGACGCGAACTTTCGGACGCGCGACAAGAAATGGCCGCCCTGAAGCAGCAGTTTCAAGACCACTTCACGCAATATCAGGAATGGGACCGACGGCGGTGGGGGTTGATCGTGGTGCTTGTCGGCGCGGTACTGTCGCTGGCGTCGGGGCTGATCGTGGCGCTGGCTCGTAAGTGACCCGCGGTCGGCCGCGTATGATGCAGTTGGGCCATTCCGAGGAGCGGACATGAACCTGGGCTTCTACAACACGAACCTCCCGCCGCACCTCCGCGTCCTCAAGGACGAGATCGAGGGGTACGCGCGCGAGTACGGTCTCGACTTCTTCGAGACCATCTTCGAGGTCGTGGACGCCGACGACCTCAACGAGATCGCGGCCTACGGCGGGTTCCCCACCCGCTACCCGCACTGGTCGTTCGGCATGCAGTACGAGGAGCTCAAGAAGGGCTACGAGTACGGGCTGTCGAAGATCTACGAGATGGTCATCAACAACGACCCGTGCTACGCCTACCTGATGCGGTGCAACCACACCGTCGACCAGAAGCTCGTGATGGCCCACGTCTACGGCCACTGCGACTTCTTCAAGAACAACGCGTACTTCGCGCACACGACTCGGAAGATGATGGACGAGATCGCCAACCACGCCGCCCGCATCCGGCACTACGTGTCGCGGTTCGGCGAGGACGAGGTCGAGGCGTTCATGGACCGGTGCATGTCCGTCGACGACCTGATCGACATCCACTCGGTGGCGATCAAGAGGCGCGACGACCACTCCCGATACGACTTCGGCCCGACCGCCGGCGACGACGCGGCCGAGGAGGCGCCCCCGCAGCGGTTCAAGGCCAAGCCGTACATGGCCGACTACATCAACCCGCCCGGCGCCGGCAAGGGCGAGGACGAGGAGCAGAGGAAGCAGGCGCAGCGCGCCGCGAAGTTCCCCGACCGCCCCGAAAAGGACGTGCTCCTGTTCCTCATCGAACACGCCCCGATGAAGAACTGGCAGCGCGACGTCCTCAGCATCGTCCGCGACGAGGCCTATTACTTTTATCCGCAAGCTCAGACAAAGATACTGAACGAGGGGTGGGCCTCGTTCTGGCACTCGACGATCATGACCCAGAAGGTGCTCGACCCGTCCGAGGTCATCGACTACGCCGACCACCACTCCGGCACGATGGCGACCAGTTCGCGGCGCCTCAACCCGTACAAGGTCGGTATCGAACTGCTTCGGGACGTCGAGCGCAGGTGGAACATGGGGCAGTTCGGCCCCGAGTGGGAAAACTGCGAGGACATGGACAAGAAGCGGACCTGGGACAAGCAACTCGGCCTCGGACGGCAAAAGGTCTTCGAGGTCCGCAAGATCCACAACGACATTACGTTCATCGACACGTTCCTGACGCCGGAGTTCTGCAAGGAATACAACCTGTTCTCGTTCAACTACCAGGACCAGACGAAGAACTACGTGATCGAGAGCCGCGAGTTCCAGAAGATCAAGCAGCGATTGCTCTTCAGCCTGACGAACTTCGGCAAGCCGTGGATCTACGTGCTCGACGGGAACCACCGCAACCGCGGCGAACTGCTGTTGCGACACGAGCACCATGGGGTAGATTTGAAGATAGACGAGGCGCGCGACGTGCTGGCGAACCTCCAGTACATGTGGTCGCGGCCGGTTCACCTGGAGACGATCTCGGACGGCCACCCGACCGTCCTCAGCTTCGACGGCACCGAACACACCCAACAAGTAATCGGAGGGACCGATGACGCTAACCGAAAGTCTGCTCCCAAAGCTAAGTGAGTGGAAGCCGGCCGGCGACGGTCGGCACTCGCTGGCGGTCGCCGCCCCGGAGGCCGGGTGGACGGTCCACCTGACCGCCGACAAGGCCGATTCGCTCTCGTGCCTCGTGTGGGAGTTGACCCTCGACCGCGCCGGCGACGCGCCCGAGGGATCAACCCTCAGGGCGTGGGCCGAGGGTGTCGCGAAGCGTGCCACCGGGCTGCTCGAACCGCTCCGCGTGATCGAAGTGGACGCCCCCCGCGCCGAGGCGCTCCTCCGCAGCGACGCGCCGGCCAGGAAGGGCGGACTGCTCGCGTACTACGAGGTGCGGCTGTTCGGCACCGGCCGCGCGACGGTGCGCCGGTTCGCGGCGAACCGCACCGAGAGCGGGCGCGAGCAGGTGGCCTACGCGCTGACGCACGAGGTCCTGGCGAAGCTCGCCGGCGACATTGCCGGGTGAGTATTTCCGTGGGGTGGGCCGCCCGGCCCGCCCTACCAACAATCAGGGCCGCGGGCGGGTGCGACGACACGCACCCGCCCGCGGCTCGCTCCTTTTCGGGCGCGCTCGCCAACTTCGCCCCGCGCCACCGGGGCCGGTCGCCGCCCCGCTCGGACATACAATGCCGCGTAGCCCATTTCTCCACGGAGTACCACGCGCCATGATGCGGAGCCTGATCGCGATGGCCGCCGCCGCCCTCACCGCCGGCGCCTCGCAGGCCGCGGTCGTCACGAAGGCGGTCGACTACGAGTTCGACGGGGTGAAGCTCAAGGGCTTCCTCGCCTACGACGACGCGGTAAAGGAGAAGCGACCCGGCGTTCTGGTCGTTCACGAGTGGTGGGGGCTCAACGATTACGCCAAGGACCGGTGCAAGAAGCTGGCGGAACTCGGGTACGTCGCGTTCGCGCCGGACATGTACGGCGACGGCAAGGTGACCGAGCACCCGGACGACGCGCGGAAGATGTCCGGGCTGGTGCGCGAGAACGTGAAGGTGTGGCGCGGCCGCGCCGAGGCGGGCCTCAAGCAACTCAAGGCGCAGCCGAACGTGGACGCCGGCAAGCTCGTGGCCATCGGGTACTGCTTCGGCGGCAGCACGTGCCTGCAACTGGCCTACGACGGGGCCGACCTGAAGGCGGTGGCGACGTTCCACGCCGCGCTGCCCAAGCCGACAGAAACCGAGGCGAAGGCGATCAAGCCGAAGCTCCTGGTCTGCCACGGCGAGGCCGACTTCTTCATCCCGCCGGAGGCCGTGAAGGCGTTCCGCGAGGCGCTCGACGCCGCGAAGGTGAAGTACGAGTTCGTCGGCTACAAGGACGTGGTCCACAGCTTCACGGTGCCCGGCGCCGACAAGCACATGATCAAGGGCATGAAGTACGACAAGGCCGCCGACGAGGACTCGTGGAAGCGCATGCTCGCGCTGTTCAAGGAGACCCTGGGGCGGTGATTTCGTGGTCTTCGTGTGGTCCGGTCACTCCGTGACCGGTTGCCTTACGGCGGTTGTCGCGAAGAGGCGTTTCGCGTTGCTTTCTCCGACGTGTCGCACCGGTCACGGAGTGACCGGACCACACGAAGACCAACCCTTCCGGTTTTGCGGCTTCTGCCGCCGTGCCCGTCGACTCGCATTGCCACCTCCTGCCGGCCCCGGCTCTAATCGGTACCGCACGTGCCGATGCAGACAAAGGCGCGGGCCGCGCCAGCCCGTGCAGGAGGCACCATGTCCCGAGACACCATCACGCCACCGCCCGTTCAGCCCGTCGCGGCGCCCGCTTCACCGCCCCCACCGACCTCGCGCCGCCGGCGCTGGCTGAAGCGGCTGCTCCCGCTCGCGATACTCCTGGCGCTCGGCGCGTGGTTCGCGCCCGCGGTCGTCGCGAAGACGGAACTCCGTAACCGGTTCGCGCGGCAGGCGCTCGCCGACCTGCACGGCTCCGTGAACGTCGGGGGCGCCTCGCTCGGCTGGTTCTCGCCGGTCGAACTGCGCGACGTTACCGTCACGGACGAACAGGGGCGCACGGTCGTCCGCGTGCCGAAGGTCACGTCGCAGAAGTCGCTCCTCGCGCTCGCCCGCGATCCCGCCGACCCCGGCGAGTTCACACTCGAAGGGCCGACGGTCGCGGTCGTGTGCGAGAAGGGGAGCACCAACCTCGAAACCTGTCTCGCGGAGTACCTCAAGGACGACGGTGCGCCGCCCGCGCCGACGCGGACGCCGGTTTCGCTCCGCGTTTCGGGCGGCACGCTCACACTGACCGAGGGCGAGCGAGGGACGAAGAGCGTTGAAGACGTCGGCGCGACGGTGACCGTGCCCGCGAGCCGCGCCGAGCCGGTCTCGGTGAAGGTGACCGCGGCGACCGGCCAACTCGGCGTCGAAGCTTCGCTCGGCGAGACGGGCTCCGCGAAGTTCGTTTCCTCCGGGCTGCCGCTCGACACGTTCGGCCCGCTCCTGAATCGCGTCGACCCCGGTCTGACGCTCGCGGGCGCGGTCAGTGCCGATCTGAAGATGGCGTGGGGCAAGGACGCGGCCGGGCGCCCGACGTTCGCCGCGAGCGGCACCGTCGGCGCGAAGAAGCTCGCGGTCGGCGGGCCGGACCTCAACGGCGACACGCTCGCGCTCGACTCGGCCGAACTGCCGCTCGACGTGGAACTCGCGGGCCGCGTTATTCGGGTGCGGAAGTTCGACCTCGCGTGTGACGTCGGCACGCTCTCGGCCGCGGGCACGTTCGATCCGGACGAACCGGCCGAGAAAATGCTGTCGCGCGCCGGCGTCGTGGTTGGTGCCGATATCGACCTCGCGAAACTCGCCGCCAGGTTGCCGAAGTTGCTCCGCGTGAAGGACGGCACCGAACTGCGCGAGGGCAAACTGAAGCTCGAACTCGCGAGCGCGCCCGACGGCGCAGGGGCGGTTTGGAAGGGCGGGGTCCGCACGTCGGCCATCAAGGGCGTTCGAGACGGCAAGCCGATCGCGTGGGAAGAGCCGCTCAGCATCAATTTCGTCGGGCGGTACGCGGGCGTCGGCTTCCCGACGTTCGAGACGCTGACCTGCACGTCGGACTTCCTCGCGGTGAACGCCCGGACCACGTCCGAGACGCTCCAGGTCGGCGCGACCGTCTACTTGAACCGGCTCGCGGCCCGGCTCGCGGAGTTCGTCGACCTCGGTGGCGTCGCGCTCGGCGGCGAGGCCACCGCCCAACTCGTCGCACAGCGCAAGCCGGACGGCACGTTTCAGGCCATCGGGAGCGTCGAACTGAAGGACTTCGCGCTCACGGACCGGCGCGGGAAGGGGCTGAAGGAACCCGCCCTCAAGCTCCAACTGTCCGCAACCGGCACGGCGCCCGCGGAAGGGCCGGTTCGGCTCGCGACCGCGGCCGCCGACCTCACCGCGGGCGGCGACGAACTCCACCTGGCGCTGCACGAACCGGTCGCGGACGTGCGGAAACTGTCGAGCGGCGCGGTGGACGTGCGCGTGAGCGGCGACGTCGCGCGGTGGAAGTCGCGCGCGGCCGCGTTCGCGCCGATCCCCGCGTACGAAATGAGCGGGACGATCGCCGCGAGCGGCCAGGCGAAGCTCGCGCCGGACCGCGTCACGGTGGACCGGCTGACGGTCCGCTGGACGAACATGAGGTTCCGCGGCGCGGGCGTCGTCATCGACGAGCCCGCCGCGGACGCGGTCGGCGACCTCACGCTGACGCGCGCGAACTCGGCGGCCACCATCACGAAGGTGACGCTCGACTCCGTGCCGCTCTCGGTGACGGACGGGACGCTCACGTTCGAGCCGCAGCCCAACGGCGACGTGTTCGTGAGCGGCAACGGCCCGTGCGTCACCGACCTCAACCGCCTGGGGACGGTGGTACAGCTCTACACGGACCCGCGCGGACCGGACGCGCTGTACGGGCGCGGGGTCGGGCCGCTCCGGTTCCGCACCGCGGGCGACGTGACCTCGTTCGGCGGCGCCCTCGACGTGACGAATTTTGCCTACGGCCCCAAGGACAAGCCGGTGCTGTCCGAGGCCACGCTGAAGCTCGAAGCCGATGGCGATTACACAAGTTCTTCCGACGTGGTCACGATGAGGGTCGCGAGGGTGTCGCGGCCGGGGCTGGACCTCGACGCGAAGGGCACCGTCGGCAAGGCGACGACGACGCAGGACGTGAACTTCACCGGGACGGTTCGGTACGACTGGGCACAGCTGACGCCGGTGCTCCGCGAGGCGCTCGGCGCGAGCTTCGCCGCGACCGGCTCCGGCACGCGGGCCGTTACGGTGAGCGGCCAACTGAGCCCGCCCGGTGCCGCGGTCGCGGCGCTTCCCCCACCAAAAGCCGGCGGGCCGGTCGAACTGAAGGGACCCGGCGCCCCCGCGCTGAAGGCGCCGCCACAGCCCGCGGGGCCGAGTACGTTCGCGTCGATGAACGCCGAGGTCGCGGTGGGGTGGGACTCGATCAGGGCGTACGGGTTCGACGTCGGGGCCGGGGAGCTGAAGGGCCAGATGACCCGCGGGGTCGTCACCGTCTCGCCGATCACCGCGACCTTCGGCGGCGGAAAGGTCACGCTCGCGCCGACGCTCAAGCTCGACACCGCGCCGGGCGAGGTCACGCTCGCGAAGGGGCTGATCGTGGACCGTGCCAAACTCACCCCGGCCGCGACCGCCGGCGCGCTGGGCTACGCGCTGCCCGCGATCGCCAACGCGGGGCAGGCCGAGGGCGAAATCTCCGCGCTGGTTGATGACAACCGCATCACGCCCGGCGACTTCACACAGTCGAGCCTCAAGGGCGCGATCGTCATTCACAAGGCGACCATCGGGGCGGGGCCGGTCGTGGGGGAGGTCGCGAAGCTGCTCGGCGCGAAGAACACCACTATGACGCTCGCGACCGAAAACGCCGTGCTCGTGCAGGTCGCGAACGGCCGCGTGTACCACCAGAACTTCGCGATCAACCTCGCGGGCACGACGCTCCGCACGAGCGGCTCCGTCGGGTTCGACAATACGCTGGACCTCGTGGTGGAGGTGCCGCTCCCGAAGGAGCTGCCGGCGCTGAAGAACAACCCGGTGCTGGTGAAGGCGGTCGCGGGGAAGGTGGTGAAGCTGCCGGTGCGGGGGACGCTCACGAAGCCCGAACTCGACCCGAAGGGGTTCGAGCAGGCGGTTGCGGCGCTCGCCCGCGAGGCCGCGAGGGAGGTGGGCAAGGACGCGATCGAGGGCGAGCTGAAGAAGCTGTTTCCCGGAATGTCGGGGCCGGGCGGGAACCCGAAGCTGCCGTTCCCGCTACCGATCGGCAAAAAGCCGTGACGTCCGGCCCGAACACTCGAACGGACGCACTTCGCCTTGTCCGTTACGGCCGTCACGCTATCCTCCGCGCCGAGTCCCGACCCGGTCCGGAGGTGTTATGCGTCTTCCAACGCTGATCGCGATTGCGGTGACGATGTGCGCGCTGCCGGCGCTCGCGGGCGAACGGCCGACCGCGCCCGCGCCGCGCGCGGTTCCGGCCCGCATCACGAAGGTCTACCCCGTCTCGGACCTCGTCAACGCGGACCAGAAGCAGGGCGAGCGGCTGGCCGAACTCGTCACGTCGTACGTGCGTCCCTACTCGTGGCAGAACGCGGGTGGGTACGGCACCGCCGAGTACTTCGAACTCGGGTGCGCGCTCGTCGTGACCAACACCCCGGACGTGCAGAAGGAAGTGGGCGATCTGCTCGAAGCCCTTGAGCGGCTTCAGAAGGGGGCGGCCGACAGGCCGCACGCGCACCAGCTCCGGAACGCCGCCGCCGCGGACGCCGCGGGCGCTCTCGCCAAGCATCTCGAACACAAGCGGTTGAAGGGGCGGGTCACGTTCGACGTCCCGACGAACACCGTGTACGTGTCCGGGGCACCCGAGGCACTGCTGTTCGCCCGCACGACCCTCCTCGCGCTCGACCGGCCGGTACCGCAGGTCGTCCTGTCCGTGCTCGTGCTGAAGGTGTCGGACGGGTTCGTGGCGGAGTGCGGACTGGACGTCGGGGCCGCGCCCGGGGCGACGTCGTGGACCCTCTCGCCGCGCGAGGCGCGCATGCTCACGGCGATCGTTCGCGGCGCGAAAGCGCGGGGCGAGTGCGAGGTGTTGTCGCGCCCGACCCTGCAAGTGGGCGACAACCAGACCGGGTTCGTGCAGATCGGACAGAACCCGCCGCTCGTCGCGGCCGGCGGGGAGAAGCCGGCACACGCTCCGTTCGGCATCACGCTCCGGGCCACCCCGCGCGTGACCCCCGAAGGGAAGTTGCGACTCCGCACCGAAGCTCAGATTACCGAAACGGCGCCGGTCGCGCTCACAACGACCGTGCCCGGCCTCCCGTTCCCGGTGACGCAGGTCGTGGCGACGTTCAACACGCAATCGCTGCAGGCGATCACCGAGCTCAAGGACGGTGAGACGTTCGCCGCCCGCGTCGGGGAAACCCTCATCATCGTCACGCCGACCGTAGCGCGTGAATAGTCCGCACCGCGATCGCGACCCGCACCGCGGACGGCCCTCGGCCGTCCGCGGTGCTTTTTTCGGTGCCCAAAGCTCATTCGCTCCGCGGCCGGTTTGCACTTAGAATGGAACTACGCCGCTCGCCGACCGACATCGCACCGTGAGGCACCGCTGTGTCCATCGTCGTTCAGTGCCCGCACTGCAAAACCCGATTCAACCTCCAGTCGGAGATGAACGGGAAGTCGATGCGGTGCCCGAACCTGGATTGCCGCCAGGTGTTCACCGTGAAGGCGATGGAGGAGAAGGGACCCGCGCCCAGTTACGACCTCCCGCCCGAACCGATCCACGAGCCGCCCCCACCGCCCGCGGTGAAGGCGTCCAAGCCCGGCAAGCCGGCCGCGGGCAAACCGCCCGCCCCGTCGAAGCCGCCCAAGCCGCCGCGGACCGCGGGCAAGCCGCCCGAGCCGGAAGTGGTGGAGGCGGTCGTGGTGGAGGCCGCGGTCGTCTCTCCGCCGAAGGTGAAGGAGGTCGTCTGGTCCGAGGGGACCGACGTCCCGCCGCCGAAGAAGAAGGGCCGCAAGGCCGCCGAGGAGGACGAGGCGCCCGACGACCTGCCGGTGCGCCGGCGCAAGCGGAAACACAGCCGCGGGCCGATGCTCCTGGCGATCATGCTCGTCGGCATCGTCGCGGCGATCGGCTTCGGCGCGTTCTACATCCTCTACTTCCAGACGAAGAACGAAGAGAAGCTCGCGGCGCAGGCGGAAGAGGAGTACAAGAAGGCCAGCTACGCCGACGCCGCCAAGACCTACGAGAAGTTGACCAGGGAGCACCCCGGCAGCCGGGACATCGAGAAGTACAAGTTCTTCGCGGACCTCGCGTCGATGCAGACGGTGGTGCGCGGCGTCACCAACCGCGAGGACTACGAGGCCGCGGTCAAGCGGCTGGACGAGTTCATCGCGGCGCAGAAAGACTCGCCGCTGGCCAAACCGACCTCCGGGTTCGGGCACGACGTGCTCGCGGCGGGGAAGCAGCTCGGCGAGGCCATCGCCGACCACGCGGAGGACCGCGTGAAGGCGTTTCAGGCGGACCACGGCAAGTCCGGCGAAGTGGCCCGCGCCGAGAAGGCCGTTGCCGCCGGGCGGGCGCTCGTCGTCGCGCTCGACCCGTTCCGCGGTCCCGACGATCCGCCGCTGGACGGGATCAGGAACCGGCTCGACGCGACGGAGAAGGCCGTGAAGCGCGAGCGCGACCGCGCCGCGGCCGTCGCCGGCGCCCGCGAGCAGCTCGAAAGTCCCACCGACGCCGTGATCCAGGACGTCGAGGCCAAGCTGGGGGCCGGCGGCTGGCTCGACGACGCGGAGGTGCAGCAGCTCATCGCCGCGGCGAAGGGGAAGCTCCGCGACCTCGTGAAGTACGAGGACGACCCGGCCGAGCGGCAGGCGCCGCCGCCCACCGCGGCCTCGTCGCTCCTGTTCGTCACGCCGATCGGCAAGACGAAGGCCCGCGAGGTCGCCCCCAACGACCTGCCGCCCGCCGTGTTCCTGTGCGTGGCCCGGGGCATCCTCTACGCGCTCGACGAGAACTCCGGCGACCTGCTGTGGGCGGCGCGCGTCGGGCCGGACGTGACCGACCCGCCGGCCGTGGCGCGGGTCGACCCGAACAACCCGACCGACATTGCGGTCGTCACCTCCAACGTCGGCAACGCGCCGGCCGTGGCCGGGCACGTGCTGCGCACCGGGGTGACGCGGTGGTACCAGCCGCTCCCCGCGCCCGCGGCCGGGCCGGCGGTCGTCGTCGGCACCCGGGCGTTCGTGCCGGTGCGCGACGCGGTCGGTACCGTGTTCGAGTTCGACCTCACCGGCGGCGCGCGGATCGGGCGCATCCGGCTGGGGCAGCCGGTCGCGGAGCGCGGCGCGGTGCTCCGGCCGGGCACGAACCTCCTTTACGTGGCCGCCGACGCGCGCCGGCTCTACGTGATCGACACCGGCGGCAAGAACGACGACGGCGCCCGCGTGAGCCCGCGGTGCGCGCAGGTGATCGCCACGGGGCACTTGTCCGGCACGCTCCGGGTTCCGCCGCTGTTCATCGGGCCGGAGGGCACCGAGCCGGCCGACCGGTGGATGGTTCTGGCGCAGGCCGAGGGGACCGCGAAGACGATGTTGCGCGCGTTCGCCGTCGGGCCGATCCCGGCGCCCCCGGCCCCGGGCGAGAGCGTCCCCGAGACGCCCGCGGCGCACGCGGTCGCGCTGCCCGTGCCCGGCTGGGTCGCGTACCCGCCGACCTGCGACGGCGAGCGGCTCGCCGTCGCCTCCGACACCGGCCAGTTCCGCCTGTTCGGCGTGAACCAACCCGGCAACGCGGACAAGACGCTGTTCCCGTTCCCCGTGCCGTCCGACCCGCCGCTCCCGGCCGAGAAGACGACCCCGGGACTCGTGATCCCGGTCGAGGAGTCGACGTACTGGGTGCTCGCGGCGGGCCAGCTCCGACGCGCGCGGCTGACGCTCGTGCCGAGCAAGGGGCAGGCGGTGGTGTTCAGCGGCCCGCGGGTCCCGCTGGGCGAGCCGGTCCACGCGGGGCAGCTCAACGCGCGGAAGGACGTCGCGTGTGTGGTGGTACGGTCGCCGAACTCGTCCGGGTGCCGCGCGGTCGCGATCGGCACGCGCGACGGCGAGGTCCGGTGGGAGCGGCAACTCGGCATCGTGCCCGCGAAGATGTCGGCCGATCAGCTCGCCCCGCCGATCAGCCAGGCCGGCAAGTTCGTTCTCGTGGACGAGGGCGGCGGCATCGCGGCCCTGCCCGCGGGGGGCGGTGCCGTCGCGGGGCGGACGGTCCCGGCGGTCCCGGACTGGGTGGCGCCGCCCCCGCCGGACGCGACCGGGTCGACGTTCGTTGCCGCGTCCGCGGACGGCAAGACCGTTTACACCGTGACGCCGGTGAACCGCGAGGGGCCGAAGTTCGTCGTCCGGCGCGTCGCGGACGGCAAGAAGCCGACCGACGACGTGGTCGTCGCGCCGGCCGCGATGGCGGGGCACCCCGCGATCGTCGGCGGGGCGCTCCTGCTCCCGACGGCCGACGGGTTCGTGAACCGGCTCGTTCCGGGTGCGGGGCTGACGCGGCCGGCTTCGCTGGTCGCGGGGCCGCCGTGGCTGGGCGACCGCCGGCCGGCGCACCCGGTGTGCTGCATCACCCCGCTGACGGATTCGACGTTCGCGACGTCCGACGGCGGGAAGCGGCTGAGCCGCTGGGACTGGCCCGAGGGCGGGAGCGGGAAGTGGACCCTGGCGAACGCGTGGGACGTTCGCCAGGAGGTGACCGTGGCGGGCGTGGCCCTGCCGCCGGCCGCGGCCGGCGAGCCGCCGCGACTGGCCGTTGCGGACGCCAGCGGGAGCGTGTGGCTGTACGCATCCGACCGCGCGGGGCCGCACCTGCGGCGGTGGTCGCCGGGCGAGGGCGGGATTCCCCCGGGCCGGCCGAGTTCCGCGCTCGTGGCCCAGTCCGGGGCGGGGCGTCAGGTCGTGGTGTACGCGGTGGACGGAAAGACCGCCGTGGCGCTCGACCCGGACGCCAGGGACGCCCTGTGGACGCGGTCCGTTGACGACGCCGCGGGCGCGCTGGTCGGCGCACCACAACCGGCCGGAGACGACCGGTGGGTGCTGACCGATCTCACGGGGCGCGTGGTGGTGCTCGACGGCGCGACCGGCGGGGTGCTGGCGGTGCAGAGCGTGGGGCTGCC
>JAFKJJ010000667.1 GCA_017306025.1 Planctomycetota bacterium | reverse complement strand
GGACGCTGTTCCACACCGCCCCGGCGTCGACCTGCGCGGCCCCGGCGTCGAGCCGCGCGCGCACGACCTCGTCGATACCCGGTTCGGGCTTCGGGAACTTCTCGTTGGTGGGGGTACTCATCGGGGCGCACTCCGTCTCCGCGAACAACCCGCAACCCCGCGTCCGGTTACGCGGATTCCGGCGAATCTTTCAACCCGAGTTCGGCGGCCAGCGCCTTCCGCCCGCGGAACACCAGCACGCCCGCGTTCGTCGGCGTCACGCCGAGCGCCTCGGCGATCTCTTCCTTCGATAGTCCCAGCGCCCGCAACTCGACCGCGGCCCGCTGGAGCGCCGGCAACTTCTGAAGCGCCGCGGCGACGGCCGATTCCAGTTCGCGGCCCGCGGCCGCCTCGTCCGGCGCGACGCCCCCGCGGTCGGGCACCTCGATCGGCCGGTCTTCGTCGGCCGAGAGGCTGACGAGTTCCTTGTCGCGCTGGGTCGCGTTGATGCACAGGTTCGTGATCGTCCGGAACAGGAGTTTGAGGCCGTCGCGTTCGAGGTCGTATTCGTCGGCCTTGCGGAGCAGCCGGTAGAAGGCCTCCTGAACGACGTCGTCGGCGCGCGACGGCTCGCGGACCAGTGATCGGGCGAACGCGACGGCCCGCGGCGCGACGGCCCGCACCCACTCGCCCAGTCGAGAGCGCTGCTCGTTCGTCAGCATCCGGTGCTCCCGCAACGCACATCCCACCAGAGTATAACGGGGCGCCGGGTCCGCGCTTGACCGCGGCGCCGCTTCCGCCGAGACTGACCCGCACGGTCGCCCGCCCTCTCCCGAGTACCCTCATGGACCGCCGCACGTTTCTGGCCGCGTCGCTCGCGGCCCCGTTCGCCCCGTCCGCTGCGGCCGGCACCGGTGCCGCGCGGCTCCTGTACGTCGCGTGCCCGGGCATCCGCGACTACCTCGAATTCGGCGGCGCCGGCATCCTGGTGTTCGACATCGACGCCGGACACAAGTTCGTCAAGCGGATCGCCACCGGCGCCAGCACGGCCGACAAGCCTCGGAACATCAAGGGCGTGGTCGCCAGCGCCGCGACCCGGAAGCTCCACTTCACAACCCCGGAGACGCTCTACTGTGTCGATCTGGTGAGCGAGAAAACGGAATGGGGGAAGGAACTGCCGCAGGGGTGCGACCGGCTCGCATCCACGCCCGACGGCAAGACGCTGTTCGTCCCGTCGTTCGAGAAGGACATCTGGAACGTGGTCGAGGCCGCCAGCGGCAAGGTCGTCACCAACATCGAAACCAAGAGCGGCGCGCACAACACCGTTTGCGGACTGGACGGTTCGCGGGCGTACCTCGCGGGGCTGAAATCGCCGTTCCTGTTCGTCGCGGACACGAAGACGAACAAGGTGGTCGACAAGGTGGGACCGTTCGCGGCCTCGATCCGGCCGTTCACCGTGAACGGGGCGCAAACCCTGTGCTTTGTGAACGTCAACGAACTGCTCGGCTTCGAAATCGGCGACCTGAAGACCGGAAAGAAGCTGCACCGCGTGACCGTGCCCGATTTCAAGACGGGGATGGTCAAGCGCCACGGGTGCCCGAGCCACGGTATCGGCTTAACGCCCGACGAGAAGGAGGTGTGGGTGGTGGATGCGTTCAACGAGCGCGTCCACGTGTTCGACCTCACCGCCGCGGAGCCGAAGTACGCGACGAGCGTCAAGCTCCGCGAGCAACCCGGCTGGGTGACGTTCAGCCTCGACGGCAAGTTCGCGTACCCCTCGACGGGCGAGGTGATCGACGCCGCGACCAAGAAGATCATCACGGCCCTGACGGATGAGAAGGGGCGCGCGGTTCATAGCGAGAAGATGGTCGAGATTCACTTCAAGGACGGCGCGCCGGTTGCGACCGGGGATCAGTTCGGGTTGGGGCGGAAGCGGTGAGGGCGTGACATGGCGAAGAGCGTGTTCTACTCTGGGGACGTGCAGGGGGTGGGGTTCCGCGCGACGGCGGTTTCGATCGCGCGCCGACACCCGGGCGTCCGCGGGTGGGTGCGGAACCTGTCGGATGGCCGCGTGGAGTTGTTCGCCGACGGCCCGGCCGGGGTGGTGGACGATTTCCTCGCGGACCTGCGCGAGTACATGGCCGAGTACATCCGGAACGAAGACGTCTTCGACCGCGACCCGGATGAGACGCTGACCGGGTTCCGCGTCACGTACTGAAACGGCCGCGGCACGTTCGGTCGGAGGTCACTTCGCCGCACCGTCGAACACCGCGAACACGTCCGACAGCGCCTCGCGGACGATCACCATGTGCTCGACGTGCGGGTACTCCTTGTAGGTCAGTTTCTTCGCGCCCGCGAGCGCCTTGTTCAACCCGCGGGCGGCGCCGAGCGCCAGCGCGTCCTTTTCGCCCACGCCGACGAACGTCGGGAGGCCGGCGAACGGTTTCACGTCGCTAACCGCTCCCGCGCCGCCCAGCGCGGCGACCGCGGCGAACTTCGCCGGGTGCTTCTGAACGAGGTCGACGGCCTGCTTTGCGCCCATCGAGTGTCCGACCACGAACACCCGCTTCGGGTCGATCGGGTAGCGCTTCGCGAGTTCGTCGAGCAGCGCCGGGACCGGCGACGGACCGACCAGGCCGAGTCCGCTCCGCGGCGCGATCAGGAGCCAGCCGCGCTTGCGGCACTCGGTCACGACCTGCCCCGCGCCGTAGCCCTCGAAGAACAGATTTTCCGATCCCCCCGCGCCGTGCAACGCGACGACCACGGGAACCGGCCTCTTCTCGTCGAGGCCGCGCGGCACGAACAGCCGAACCGGAGTTGCGGACTTTCCGCCGGTGGGCACCGAGAGCCAGAACTGCCCCGGCTTCGACGCGGTGAAGAACGGCTTGCCGTCGAGCATCGCTTCCGCGTTGGCGAGGAGATCGGCCGCGGGCAGGTCGGTTTCCGGTGTGGTTCCGGCGACGAGCCCTTGCAGCAGCGCGGCGCGGTCCCGGGCGGTCGCCTTCTCGATCGTGTCGATCTCGGCCCACTCGGTTACTTGCTTCTTCAGCGCTGCGACGCGCGCGGCCAGATCGGCCACCTGTGAAATACCGATCGCGGTATGGCGCAGTTCCTTCCCGGCCTCCACCATGAAGTAGAGCTTGCGGTCGAGGCCCTTGAAGTCGCCCAGGGGCGGCAGCGGCACCTTCACCACGAGCGGGAACTTGTCGGGCTTCAGGACGGTCACCTGCTTGTCGGTGAACCAGAACTGCACCTCCAGTCCCTTCGGCGCGTCCCCCTTCACCGCGTAGAGCTGCTTGACGGTGACGGTGAGTTCCTTCGCGGAGCCGTCGACGACGCGCGTTTCCGGCACCGCGTAGAGGCTCCACGCCCACTGCCGGCTGACGGACGGTTCGTCGTCGGAGACGAGCGCGAATCCCGCACGGTCGAGGGAGCGCGCGGCCTCGTCGAACTGAAACGCGAAGAACTGCTGCGTGAGCTTCTGGACGTGTCCGAGCGCGGACCGGCGTGATTCCGGATTCGTGTGCTTCTCCCACGCGGTCTCGAATCGTTTGAGACGCTGGCCGAGTTCGTACCGCAGCGCCGGGAGTTCGGCCGGGTCCGGGCGCGGCTGCGCGCCGGCGCTCGCGGCGACGATCAGAACCGCCCCCGCCGAGAGAATCAGACGCATCGTACCGCCCCCCGAAAGCTCGGGTTGAATCGCGCTCATGGAAAA
>JAFKJJ010000571.1 GCA_017306025.1 Planctomycetota bacterium | reverse complement strand
CGGCGCAGTCGGCGCCGGGGCCGATCAGGACGCGCGGGTCGGCCGGGGTGCGCGAGCGGAGCCACGCGATGTACTCGAACTCGCCCGGCATGGGTTCCTCCGTCAAGATGGGCGAAGTGGGCGGAGCAGTTTATACGCGATTTCGGTTGCGGCGGACCGCGGCGCACGCTATTCACCCCGCCTTCCCGAAAACAGTGCGCGCGGGGCCGCGATGGCGGTTGCGATACGATTCCGCCCGTTCCGGAAGCTGCTCGCGGGGCCGCGCGCGCCGCGCCGGGCGGTGGCCGTCGGCGGCGGGTTCGTCGTCGCGTTCGCGGCCGTGCTCGCGGCCGGGGAACTCTACCTGCGGAGCGCGGCGCCCGCCGACCTCGCCGAGTTCCTCCCCGAAAGCGACCGCACCGGCCCGTTCCGCGCCGATCCGAAGTACG
Source organism: Planctomycetota bacterium (assembly GCA_017306025.1). GTDB lineage: Bacteria > Planctomycetota > Planctomycetia > Gemmatales > Gemmataceae > Gemmata. The sequence continues at coordinate 22,349 of JAFKJJ010000571.1, read as the reverse complement.
GCGTGCGGTACCGCTCGCTCGACGCGCTCGCGGCCGACAACCGCGTCCGGTTCGACCTGTACCGTCCGCTCCTCGACCGGCCGCACCCGGCGCCGACGTGGGCGTTCTTCGGCAGCTCGTTCGTTCAGGCGCCCGGGATGCTCGCGGACACGACGTCCGTTCTCGTGCCGCAGCGGGTCACGTTCGCGCTGGGCAAGAACGAGGTGTTCCCGGTGCGATTCGCACAGGCCGAACTGCTCCTCGACAGCGGACTGAACCCGCAGCGCGTGTTCCTCGTCGTCATCCCGCTCGACGTCTACACGTTCGCCCAGCACGGCCTCGACCAGCACCGCGCCACCCCCGGCGGCGCGCTCGCCTACGAGCCGCGGCTGCCGCCCGTCGGCGGGGCGCTCGTCCGGAACAGTCGGCTGGCGCTGAAGGGGTGGACGCGCACGACCCTGCACCAGAACCGGCCGTTCTACCCGTCGCAGGCGCTCTTCGACCGCGTCGACCCGGCCGTCCGCGCCGACGTGCGGACCGTGCTCGGGCACTTCGCGGGGGCCGCGGCCCGGCACCGCGTGCCGGTTACCGTGGTACTGCTGCCGGCACACGAGCAGGTGTGCCGCGGCGCGGGGTTCGCGGTGCAGGACGCGCTCGCGGAGGACGCCCGCGCCGTCGGGTTCGACGTGTGCGACGTGCGCGGGGCGTTCCTGGCGTGGCCCGACAAGCCGGGGCTGTTCATCCCCGACAAGCACTTCTCCGCGGCCGGCAACCGGCTCCTGCTGGCGACGATCGTCAGCCACCTGAAGGCGACCGACCCGCGGTCCGCGGACCTGCCGGAGGTGCGGCCGTGAGCTTCGAGCAGAAGCCGTTCTTGATGCTGTTCGCGGCGGTGTTCGCGTGCTGGGCGCTGGTGCGCCACCGCGAGCGCCGGACGGTCGCGCTCCTGCTCGCGGCGAGCCTACTGTTCTACGCGTACAACCACTGGTTCCTGCTGCCGATCCTGCTGGCGTACTGCGTCATCAACTGGTTCGTCGCGCTCCGCACCGAACGGAGTTCGCGCCCGCGGTTGGTGATGCTGTGCGGGGTCGCGTTCAACCTGGTCGTGCTGTGCTACTACAAGTACACGCCGCTTCTCGTGCAGACGGTTGCGGACCTCGTTCCGGGGTTCCCGGCCGTCCCGCCGGGCACGTTCGAGGCGTGGAGCATCCCCTACGGCATCTCGTTCTACGCGTTCACCGGCATCGCCTACATGGTGGACGTGTACCGCAGGACCACCCCGGCCGAGCCGAGCTTCTGGCGGTACGCGCTGTCCGCGTGCTTCTTCCCGCACCTCGTGGCCGGGCCGATCCTCCGGCCGAACGAGTTCCTCGACCGGGTGCGGCCGGGGCAACTTCCCACCGAGCCGGACGCGCCGGGCGAGGCGTGTTGGCTGGTCGCGCGGGGGTTCTTCAAGAAGCTGGTGGTCGCGGACCGCATCGGCGCGACGATCGACCCGTTCTTCGCGCACGTCAACGACCCGACGACCGCGGGCGTGTGGGCGCTGCCCTACGTGTGGCTCTACGCGCTCCAGATCTATTTCGACTTCTCCGCGTACACCGACATGGCCCGCGGGTTCGGGCTGTTGTTCGGCTACCGCTGGCCGGAGAACTTCGACCGGCCGTACCTCGCGGCGAGCGTCACCGACTTCTGGCGGCGGTGGCACATGACGCTGTCGCGGTTCCTGCGCGACTACGTGTACATCTCGCTCGGCGGCAACCGGCACGGGCCGTTCCGCACCCACCTGAACCTGATGCTCACGATGCTCCTGGGCGGGCTGTGGCACGGGGCGAGCTGGGCGTTCCTCGTGTGGGGCGGGCTCCACGGCGCGTTCCTGATCCTGCACCGGCTGTGGGCCGCGGCGCCGCTCGCGCGGTGGCTGAACGCACGCGAGGGGTTACTTCGCGGCGCGTGGCACGCCGCCGCGGTGCTGCTCACGTTCCACTGCGTGTGTCTGGCGTGGTGCTTCTTCCGGCTGACGCGGTTCGCCGACAGCGTGGCGTGCGTGCGGAAGTGGGTGGAGTGCGACCCGGCGAAGATGTGGACCGGCCCCTGGACCGACCCGGCCGTGTGGCTGGCGCTGGCGCTCTACCTCGTGCTGACGGGGGCCGCGGAGGCGCTGCGGAGGTGGTCGGCGCGGCCGGCGGGCGAGCCGGTGTTCGTCGGGGCGGTGTGGGGCGTGCGCCTCGCGACGCTGGCGCTCGCGGCGCTGCTCGCCCCGACCGGCGCCAACGCCGCGTTCATCTACTTCCAGTTCTGAGCCGGGTATAATCGCGGCACGAGATCGTGGGCGAGCGGCCGTCGGACGAGGAGATCGACCGCCGACTGCGAGAGCAAGTCCGCCCGACCCGGTATCACCCCGGCGGGTCGCGGTCCTCCTCCAACCGCCCCGAGTGCTGAATCGCGCGGAACAGGTGGTAGCCCAGCGCCGTGCTCACGAAGCAGCCCAGCGCGCCGAAGATCGAGATGTCGTGCCACAGCGGCGGCGCCTTTTGCGCCCACATCATCGCCGAGCCCACGAACAGCGCGCTCACCATCAGCCCGAACACCAGCCGGTTGACCGACGGCTCCAGGTGCCGGTGGTTCAGTTGAACCACCATCTCCTGCCGCTGTAACATCCGGAGCACGCTCCCCAACTGGCGCGGGAGCGCGCGGACCAGGTCGTCCCAGTCCGCCAGCGTGCCCAGGAGGCGCCGCAAGGCCCGCTTCGGCGAGAGCTTCTTCAGCACCCCCTTCCGGCTGTACCCCTCCAGCAGTTCCACCAGGTTGAAGTCGGGGGCCAGCAGCCGGCCCGTGCCTTCGAGCATCACCAGCACGCGCAACAGGAGCGCCAGCGGCGACGGCAGCATGACGTGGTAGCGGCGGATCGCGTCGGTCAGCTCGTTGAGCGCGGCGCCCAACTGGAACTGCTCCAGCGGCATCCCGTGGTAGAACGCCAACTGCTCCGCGATCTCCCCCTCCAGGGCCGCCTCCTCGAACCGCGGCGGCACGTCGCCGACCTGGACGACGATCTCCGTGATCGTGGTCGAGTCCTTCCGCAGTACGGCGCCGACGCCGCGGTCGATCTGCTCGCGCATCCGGTCGTCGATCCGGCCCACCATCCCCGCGTCGAGCAGCCCGATCGCGCCCGCGGGGCACTCCGGGGTCGGCGGGAGGAACAGCACGTTGCCGGGGTGCGGGTCGGCGTGAAAGAACCCGTCGCGGAAAATCATGTCGAGGAACGCCCGCGCCCCGCGCCGGGCGAGGTCCCCGAAGTCGCCGCCCGCGGACCGGATCGCGTCCGGCGTGTTGAACGGGATGCCGTCGAACAGCTCCATCGTCAGCACGCGGCCGGTGGACAGGTGCGGGTGCGGTTCCGGGAACCGGACGCTCGGGTCGTCTCGAAACGCCTGTCGGAACAGTTGCAGGTGCCGCAGTTCGCGGCGGAAGTCGAGTTCGCGCAACAGCACCCGCTCGAACTCCGCGACCACCGCGACCGGCCGGTACGCCCGGAACTCCGGCAGGTACTGCTCCGCCAGGGACGCGAGTTCCCCCAGGATCACCAGGTCGTCGTTGACCCGGCGCAGGATGTCCGGGTGCTGAACCTTGACCGCGACCCGCCGCCCGTCGGGGAGGGTCGCGCGGTGGACCTGGCCGATCGAGGCGGACGCCAGCGGCTCCGGCTCGAACGCCTTGAACAGCGCTTCGAGCGGCCCGCCGAGTTCCGCCTCCACGGTGGCCCGCGTGACCGCGAACGGGTCGGCCGGGACGCGCGACTGGAGCAGCGCCAGTTCGTTGCCGAGCGCCGGCCCGATGAGGTCGCGGCGCGTGCTGAGCACCTGTCCGAACTTGATGAACGTGGTGCCGAGTTCGGTGAACGCGAGCCGGATGCGGGCCTCGCGCGTGCCGACCGAGACCCGGCCGAGGCCGATGCCGGACGCGAGCCGGCGGACGAAGCGGGAGTCGAGGCGCGCGATCACGTCGCCCAGCCCGTACTTCACCAGCGTGCGGGTGATTTCGGCGAGCCGCCCGGCGCTGCGGGCCAGCCGCGGGATGTCGGTCAGGTTGATCACAGGCGATCCGTGAAGGGCGGGACGGAGACCCGACTTCAGCTTACGCCAGCCGGTCGAGGTCGCGCAGGCGCCGGTCCGCGTCGAACGTCGGCGGCGGGAGCGATTCGGCCAGCGCCACCGCGTCCGCCTCGCTTAGCCCGACCTTCGCGCGGCCCTCGCCGCGGAACACCGGCAGCTTCTTCTGCGCGGCGATGATCTCGCGCCGCGTGCGGCCCCTCGGCGCGTCCGGCCAGCGCCCCGGCAACTCGTGAAAGTCGAAGAACACCGGCACCACGGCGCGGATGTACTTCCAGTAGCCGGGGTTATCGGTCTGGATCACGAACAGCCCGCCCGGCACGAGCGCGCGGTGGACCAGGGCCAGGAAGTTCGGCGTGACGAGCCGCAGGTGGACCTTCGCCGGGTCGTAGTACGGCTGCGGGTGGTAGCAGTGGACCTCCGTGACCGAGTGCGGCGGGACGTGCGATTCCAGCAGCTCGCGCCCGCCGAGCACCGCGAACTTGAGGTTCGACAGCCCGCGCTGGTTGCCGCGCTTGCGCGCGTAGCGGATCACGACGGGCAGAACGTCCGTGCCGAGGTGGTCGTGGTCGGGCCGCGCGAGCGCGGAGCCGATGAGGTAGCGCCCGTTCCCACAGCCGACATCGAGCACCACTGGAGCGGCCGTGAAGCCCGGCTCTGCGGGCGACAGGTCGCGAGGCCCAACTGGAGCGGCCGTGAAGCCCGGCTCTGCGGGCGACAGGTCGCGAGGGCCAACTGGAGCGGCCGTGAAGCCCGGCTCTGCGGGCGACAGGTCGCGAGGGGCAACGGCGTCGCGGCCGAACAGCTCGCGCCAGTTTAGGTGGCCGGGCGGCATCGCCTTGAGCGCGGTCTGCGTCCACTTCGACTGATCGACGACCGTACCCGGGAACGGCACGCCGAACTCGCGCTCGATTCGATTCGGCTCGGTCATGGTTCGTGAAGAAGAATGGCCACAAAGAGGCACAAGGAGCACAAAAAGAAGACAACAGAGGAAGACGAGGGGGCAGTGAGTAGCATACGGGCAATGGAGCTTTCGCCGCCCCGCTCTCTGCTATCTGCCTTCTTTTTGTGCTTTTTTGTGCCTCTTTGTGGCCATTCTCTTCTTCTGATTCGCCGGGGGTCGCATGTCCGAGCGTCGTCGGCTCCCGGGGTTGGGGGCGATCATCGCGGTACTGTTCCTCGTCGCCCCGCTTGCGGCGGTCGGCTGGTGGCTGTCGCGCCCCAAAGGCGACACCGCCCCGCCCCCGCCGGCGCTCGCGGACCTCGACGTCGTGTGCTCCGGGCGCGTCGACGGGCTCGTGCCGGTCGTTTCGCTCGCCCCCGCGGTGCCGGGGAAGGTCGCGGAGGTGCTGGCGTCCGAGGGGCAGTCCGTTCCCGCGGGCAAGCCGCTCCTGCGACTCGACGACGACGCGCTGAGGCTGCGCGTCGAAGAGGCGAAGGCCGCACTCGCGGCCGTTGATGTGGAGATCGAGGCCGCAACCCTGGAGACGAAACTGCACCCGGCGCGGGTCGCGTCGCAGAAGCTCGTGATCGCGGGTGCGGCGGACCGCACCGCCACCGCGCGGAAGCTCCTGGCCGAGCGCAAGGTCGCGAAGGAGTTCGGCACCGTCGCCGCGACCGAAATCATCGCGGCCGAGGCCGAAGTTCGGCAGGCCGAGCGCCTGGAAGCGATCGAAGCGGACCGGCTCGCGGAGCTGAGTGCGGCCAAGCCGGAACTCCGCGTGAGGGCCGCCGAGGTGAAGAAGTTTCAGGCGCAAATCGCGCTCAAGCAGGCGGAGAAGGCCGTTCGCGATTGCGTCCTCACGGCGCCTTCGGCCGGTGTGGTGCTTCGGGTGGGCGTGTCCGCGGGCGAGACCGCCGCGCCCGGCGTGCCGCCCGCCGTCCTGTTTCGACCGGACGGCCCGCTGGTCGTCCGGGCCGAGTTGGAGCAAGAGTTCATCGGTCGCGTGAAGCCGGGGATGCGCGCGACAGTCACCGACGAGTCGCGTACCGACTCGCCGACGTGGACCGGGCGCGTGAAGCAGTTGGGGGCGTTCGTGGCGCGCCGGCGGAACGTACTGCTCGAACCGGGCGAGGTGAACGACGTCCGAACGGTGGAATGCGTGATCGCGCTGGACGGCAGCACCGACGGGCTGCTCGTGGGCCAGCGGATGCGCGTCCGGATCGGGAAGGAGTAGCGATCGCTCCGTTACGTTCTCTCACCGGTGTCCGGAAGTCTGCTGGAACAACGCCCATTCGCTCAATCCGCCACAGAACATTTTGCCGTGATCCGGTAAGGAGGACCGCGAACGGGGTGATCCGGCCGGCCGTTTCCGTTGCCGTCAATTCCCGCGCCCTTGGCGCTCGCCGCAACTGGTGGCCGGTTCCTACCATAACCCGCGAACCGCCGCGCGCTCCGGTACGTAGCACCCTTGTCCCCTTTGTCGCGGCGGATTCGGAGATCGCGTAATGGCTGAAGACCTCGTCGTCGAGACCCGCAGCCTCACGAAGGTGTACCGCGACTTCTGGGGCCGCAAGAAGAAGACCGCCCTCAACGCCCTCGACCTCAAGATCCACAAGGGCGAGATCTTCGGGTTGCTCGGCCCCAACGGGTCCGGCAAGACCACCACCATCAAGTTGCTCCTCGGGCTGCTGTTCCCCACCTCCGGCGACGCGTTCGTCTTCGGCGAACCGGCCGCGAAGGTCGAGAAGAACGAGCGCATCGGCTACCTGCCCGAAGAGTCGTACCTGTACCGGTTCCTCAACGCCGAAGAGACCCTCGACTTCTACGGCCGGCTGTTCAACATCGACCCGGACGTGCGCAAGAGGCGCGCCGCCGAACTCATCGAGCGGGTCGGCCTGGGCTCCGACAAGAAGCGCATCCTCAAGGAGTACTCGAAGGGCATGCGCCAGCGCATCGGGCTGGCGCAGGCCCTCATCAACGACCCGGACCTCGTCATCCTCGACGAGCCGACCTCGGGCCTCGACCCGCTGGGCACGCGGTGGATGAAGGACCTCATCCTCGACCTGAAGGCGAAGGGCAAGACGGTGCTGATGTGCTCGCACCGGCTCGAAGACGTGCAGGACGTGTGCGGGCGGATCGCGATCCTTTACAACGGCGACCTCCAGACGCTCGGCAAGGTTTCCACCCTGGTCGAAGACGCGCAGCGGCTCGAAGTGCGGGCCAGCAGCGTGAAGGAGTCGCCGGAACTGAAGGCCGATCTGGAAGCGGTGTTCAAGAAGCACGGCGGCACGCTGGAAACGGTGGGGCACCCGTCGAGCACGCTGGAAGAGCTGTTCCTGCGGGTCATCGAGGAGTCGAAGGCCCGGCCCGGCCGGCGGTACCTGCCGCCCGAGGCCGGCGCGGGTCCGGTCTCGGCGGCGAGCCCCGGCCCCGTTCCGACACCGGCCGCGGCCCCCGCACCCGCACCCGCACCCGCACCCGCACCGGTCGCGCAGCAGTTGTTGTCGGCCCCGCAGCCGAAGCCGCCGCAACAGCCCCAGCAGCACCCGCACGGCAGCAAAAAGAACAAGAAGAAGCGGTAACGTTTCCCGTGGTCCGGTCACTCCGTGACCGGTCTTCGAGCGGGACGCGTGGCATCAACATTCGCGAAGCACCCGGTCACGGAGTGACCGGACCACATTCGAGGCACTCCCCCGATGTCGTCGGCTCTGTTGGGCATTCTGCAACTGGACCGCGGCGAGCCCCACGGGTACGGGCAGGTCGCCGGACTCGTGCAGGCGTGGCTCCAGGACGCCGGCGGGTTCGCGGCCGTCGGGCTGGTCGTCTACCTGCTCTACGCGCTGTCCACGCCCACCGACAAGTCGCAGTCCGAAAAGCTCCGGGTCCCGGTCTCGCGCTGGATGGTGCTGATGGGGGCACTGGCCCTTATCAGCTACGCGCTCGTCGCGGCCACGTTCGCGGCCAAGCCGGGGGCGGCGTTCAACATCGCGGGGTCGCAGATCGCGGTCGAACCGCCCCCGCCCCCGCCGGTCCAGCCGGGCGAGACGCCCCCGCCCGAGCCGCCCGTCTGGCGGACCGAGCTGCGGCCCAACCTGCTCGCCCTGGCCGGGCTGTTCGCCATGCTCGGCATCGGCGAGCCGTTCGCCCGCGACATGCTCAAGATCGCGCGGCGGAACCTGTCGTTCGGCTCGTCCGGCATGCGCCGGTTCGGGCAGAGCGTCCGCCGCTACGCCGCCGACCTGCTCACGCCCAACCGTCTCATCGCGCTCGCGGTGGCGCTGGTGCTGTACGCGGCGTTCGGGGCCGTCCTGTTCGCCGTCGGCGTCCCGCAGCTCACCGGGATCTGGATCGGCGTCCTGCTGGTGGCCGTCGGCGTGCTGGTCTGCGCGCTGCTCCTGCTCATGCTGTTCGAGGCGGAAGGGCCGGTGTGGGCGATCGCCAAGCTGAGCTTCAAAGAGGCCATCCGCAGCCAGGTGCTGTGGATCTTCCTCATCATGTTCCTGCCGTTCCTGTTCCCGATCCAGTGGTTCTCGAACACCAAGCCGGCCGACGAGATGCGGGCCACGACCGCCCTCGTCACCGTGATCCTGAGCATGTTGACGCTCATCCCGGCGGTGCTGGTCACGTCGTTCGGCATCCCCAACGACATCAAGAACTGGAACATCTTCACCGTCGTGTCCAAGCCGATCGAGCGGTTCGAGATCGTGCTCGGGCGGTTCGTGGGCTACGTCGCGCTGATGACGCTGGTGATGCTGGCCCTGACCGGGGTGAGCCTGGTCATGGTGACCAACAGCAGCATGTCGGACCGGGCGCGGGCGGAGACCTACAAGGCGCGGGTGCCGTACCGCGGGAAGCTGGAGTTCAAGAGCCTGGTGGCGGCCGAGCGGCAGGACAAGAAGGAGTTCACGGGCACCAACGTCGGCCGCGAGTTCGACTACCGGCGGTACATCGCCGGAGCCGACATCTCGCCGCAGCGGGCCATCTGGCGGTTCGCGACCGTCCCGCCCGCGCTGGCGCGGGCGACCGACGACGTCGTCCCGGTCGAGTTCACCTTCGACATCTTCAAGATGACCAAGGGCCAGCAGGACAAGGGCGCGCTGACCAAGTTCCAGTTCGCCACCCAAAACGCCCCGCTCCGCCAGCCGACCAAGGCGGAAGGGGCCGAGTGGCAGTGGGTCGACAAGGCGAAGGAGCGCGAGTACCTCAAGCGGGTGGAGGAGTTCAAGGCGCAGGGGCTCGACGTGCTGAACCTGGCGGTCGCCCGGCCGGACAACAAGCCGGTGTGGGACGCGGTCAACAAGCTGACCGAGGAGTTCGGGTTCTACGAGATCAAGGGCAAGGAGGTGTTCGACTACCAGGTGATGAGCGTCGAGGTCCCCGCCGGGCTGTTCCGCAACGCCCTGAAGACCGAGCCGGGCAAGGACGCGGCCGGCAACCCGCTGCCGCGGTTCAGCGTCTACGTGAAGTGCGAGAGCGAGGGCCAGATGCTCGGCGCCGCCGAGCCGGACCTGTACCTGCTCCAGAACGAGATGCCCTACGCGCTCAACTTCCTCAAGGGGATGGTCGGGCTCTGGTGCCGGCTGTGCATCGTGGTCGGGCTGGCGGTCGCGATCAGCACCTACCTCAGCGGCGTCCTCACCCTCCTGGCCACGGCGTTCATCTTCGTCGCCGGGTTCTTCACCGACCACCTGCACGACCTGGCGACCAGCCGCAACGTCGGCGGCGGGCCGTTCCAGAGCATGTCGCAGCTGGTGAAGGCCGAACAGGCGACCAAGCCGCTGGAGGACTCGGCCAGCACCAAGGCGCTGCTGTTCGGCGACAAGGGGTGGGCCTGGATGATCCGCCGGCTCCAGAACATGATCCCCGACGTGGACTCGTTCAGCTGGGGCCACTTCGTGTCCGAGGGGTTCAACGTCAACACCGAGTACCTGGTGGTGAACCTCCTGATCACGCTCGGGTACCTGCTGCCGTGGGCCGTCCTGGCGTATTACCTGATGAAGTCGCGCGAAGTCGCAGCGTAGCGGGCAGAGGACAGAGATCAGAGGACAGAGAACAGGAAGACCGCTCGGTTTCCGTGCCTGTTCTGTGACCCCGATCTCTGTCCTCTGATCTCTGTCCTCTGATCTCTGTCCTCTGGTGGCCGATGAATCCCCTTCAGCGCGCGTCGCGGAACCGCAAGATCGCCTACTTCGCGGTCATCCTGGCGCTGTTCACGGTCAGCATGGTGTGGCGGGGCATGATCCCGGTCCCGCTGGGGGCGTCCGCGGCCCGCGCCGCGGCGCCGATGCGGTGGGCGGCCGACCACACGATCCAGAGCCAGGCGCAGCGGCTGGAGGTGTGGGAGTCGGACCCCAACGAGGGCGAGGCCGAGATCACCGGCAGCGCCGTCCGGCTGGCGCTGACCGGCAGCCGCGGGTTCGTCGTCACCGGGCTGTGGCTCTCGGCCATCGAGAAGCAGAAGCGCAACGACTTCCACGAGTTCGAGCAGCGGGTCCAGATGGTGACCAAGTTGCAGCCGAACTTCATCACCCCCTGGATCTTCCAGAGCTGGAACATCGCGTACAACGTGTCGGTCGAGATGCAGGGCTCGGGCGACATGTACTACTACATCGTACAGGGCATCCGGCTGTTGGCCGAGGGCGAGCGGCGCAACAAGCGGTCGCCCGACATGCGGTACCAGATCGCGTTCTACTACCAGAACAAGTTCGGGGTGTCCGACCAGGTGGAGGTGCTCCGGTGCCTGTTCGACCTGAGCTGCATGCCGCCCAGCGAGCGGAACCCGGACAACCTGGTGCGCGGGGACAAGGTGGACCCGGAGGCGTTCAAGCGGTTCTGCGCCCGCCACCCGCACTTCGTGCGCCGGCTCCGCGGCGAGGAGGCCCCGCCCCAGGACAAGCGGGCCAGGGAGAAGCTCCGGGCCGCGACCCCCGAGGAGATCGTCCGGTTCCTCAGGACCCACTACCAGGACCTGCCGAACCGGTACCGCAAGGACCCGATCCGGGACCAGTGGACCGACACCCTGGCCGACGCCGACAAGCAGTTCCCGGCGCTGCCGCCGGAGTTCAACGACAGCGACGCGCACCCGGGGGTCGCGTCCCCCGACGACTTCGCCCAGCGGGTCGGCTACTTCTCCGCGTTCAAGGCCGCCCGCGCGTGGTTCACGTACTCGCTGCTGTTGCTCCCGCCGCCCCTGAAGGACGGCCCCCTGCGGGGCCTGCCCGACACCGAGGGCGACCCGCTGCCCGGCCCGACGCCCCCGCCGGGCGTCGGCGGGCACGACCCGTCCAAGCACCGCGTCCCGCGGCTGCCGACGATGATCATCTTCCGCCAGGGCGCGCCGCGGGCACAGAGCTACGCCGCCGAGCTGGAGCAGAAGGAGGGGTGGTTCGACGGCGAGGGGTGGCGGGTCGACGACCCGGCCGCCGGCCCGGACGCGTGGTGGTTCCCCGACAACCCCAACCCGGCCCTGCGGTCCCGGCCGCAGGACGTGGTCGTGGGCACCGGGCGGGCGTGGTCGCTGGAGGAGTGGCAGCGGGCCGCGGCGATGTGGGACCAGCACGGCAAGGAGTACGCGCTGGCCCTGTCCGACCGGCAGCTCGGCGTCCTGCAGAAGCTGGCCGGCGAGGGCGGCGCGGCCCCGGCCGACGCGGAGTCCGCCGACGAGGGGCAGCGCCGCCGGGCGATGGCGGCGACCGCGCTACAGTACTACGCGACCAACCGGCAGACGACGAACTTCCCCTACTTCCTCGCGTCGGCCCAGGCCGAGGCCCGCGTGGTCAACGGCCAGCCGCTGACCGTGCTCGCCCGCAAGACGCTGTGGAAGGCCGACCAGGCCCGCAAGAGCGGCAACAAGCCGGAGGCCCTGCGGTTGTACAAGAGCGGGCTGGAGCAGTGGAAGCGGGTGCTCGCCGACAACCCGCAGTTCCACCGCCCCAGCCGCACGTCCGACCGGACGGAGGAGGAGACGTTCGAGTACGAACTGGCCTACCAGCGTCTGCTCGTGCAGGACGACGAGCGGGTCCGCGACCGGGCCAACCGGATCGCCGCCGCCGTACACGGGGCGGTCCCGTTCCTGACGATCCCGTTCCCCCGCGACGCCGGCGGGGGCGGCACGGCCGACCCGCTGTGGCCGGAGGCCAACCGCGAGGAGATCAAGTGGTGGGTGGTCGAGAACGTGGCCGACGCCGACTTCTCCTCCCCGTTCGTCGGCTCACTGGCGGCCGACGGCAGCCCGTGGGTGCGGAGCGAGTTGAAGGAGGCCGTGCGGCAGAAGCAGGGGATCTCCCGCCGCGCGCAACCCGCGGCGCCGCAGCCGCAGCCGACCGGCGCGTCCCCGCCCGCGCCGCCGCGGTAGGACAGAGGGACAGAGCCACAGAGGACAGAGCCACAGAGGACAGAATTTCCTCGCCGTGCTCTGTCCTCTGACGCATTTGCGCTGTTATCTGTCCTCTGTGGCTCTGCCCTCTGCCCCCCTCTGCCCCCCTCTGCCAATGACCCGCACCGCGATCGCGATCCTGGCCCACCCCGACGACGCCGAATTCCTCTGTGCCGGCACCCTCGTCCGGCTCAAGAACGAGCACGGCTGGACGATTCATGTCGCCTCCATGACGCCCGGCGATTGCGGCTCGGCCGAGCACGCGCCCGAGGAGATCGCGCGCATCCGCCGCGGCGAGGGGCGGGCCGCGGCCGGGGCCATCGGCGCGACGTACCACTGCCTCGAAGAGCGCGACCTGCGCGTCATCTACAACGAACCGGCGCTGGAGAAGGTGGTGCGACTCTTGAACGAGGTCGGCGCGCAGGTGGTGTTCACGCACAGCCCCGACGACTACCACCTCGACCACGAGCAGACGAGCAAGATCGTCCGCGCCGCGACGTTCGCCGCGCCCATCGCGAACTTCCTCCACGGCCGACACCTGCACCCGCCGCTGGAACACATCCCGTACCTGTTCTACTGCGACCCGCTGGAGGGCAGCGACGCGTTCGGCAACCCGATCGTCCCCGCGTTCCGCATCGACATCAGTTCCGTGATCGCGGACAAGGCGCGGATGCTGGAGTGCCACGAGAGCCAGCGCGCCTGGCTCCGCAAGCACCACGGGGTCGATAATCTGGTGGAGTCGATGAAAGAGTGGGGGGCGGCACAGGGTAAGGCGGCCGGGGTGGCGTTCGCCGAGGGGTTCCGGCAGCACCTCGGGCACAGCTACCCGAAGGACAACGTCCTCGCGGAACTGCTCGGGAAGGTGTGACGCAATTCCCGGCGGGCGCGCGAAACGCCGTCACCCGGCCGGCGAATAGCACCGGGGGGCGCTCGATGCGATCGAAACTCGTCGGCGCTGCGGCGCAACTCGCCGGTTACGCGCTCGTCTTTCTGAGCCTGGGGATCGTGGCCGCGGTGTTCTTCGCGGCCGGTTTCTTTCCCGCGGTCCCGCTGTGGGCGTTCATCGCCGGGGCGGTCGCGCTCGCGGCGCCGCTCATGCTCGCCGGCGGACGACTCCACAACCGCGGCCGCGTTCTCCTCGGCACCCCGGCCGAACGGGTCGAGGCCGAGCACCGCGAGGGGACCGCGGCCTTCGCACGGTACCTGCTCCTCGTGTTGCTGATGGGGTTGTGGTGCGCGGCGCCGCTGTTCGTTCGCGGGGTCGGGCTGGCGAACCCCAACGACCGCGTCGTCGCGCTGTGGTTTGGTGGGTGGATGCTCGCGTTCACCGTCGGCGCCCGCTGGACCACCGTACCGCTGTGGCAGGCGGTCGAGCGGCGGTTTCCGACCCGCCGCCCCGAGGAACCGCAGCAGCAGTCCCGGAAATGGCAACGGCCCCCGCCGTCGTGAGGCGGGGGCCGTTGGCGAACGTCGGTCGGACGGGCACTTCTCTTGGTCGGCGATCAGCGACCGAACCCACGTTGAAGCTCCGGCCCCGGGGCCGGGGCGCCGATCAATAGCGGTAGTGATCGGACTTGTAGGGGCCTTCTTTGGGGACGTGAATGTAGGCGGCCTGTTCCGGGGTCAGCTCGGTGAGCTGGACGTTCAGCTTCTTGAGCTGCAAGCGGGCCACGTGCTCGTCCAGCTTCTTGGGCAGGATGTAGACGCCCACCGGGTACTTGTCGTTGTGCTGCCAGAGCTCGATCTGGGCCAGGGTCTGGTTGGCGAAGGACGAGCTCATCACGTACGAGGGGTGACCGGTGCCGCAGCCCAGGTTCACGAGACGACCCTTGGCGAGCAGGATGATCCGCTTGCCGTCCGGGAAGATGACGTGATCGACCTGCGGCTTGATCTCCTCCCAGCGGTAGTCTTCCAGCGACGCGACGTCGATTTCGTTGTCGAAGTGGCCGATGTTGCAGACGATGGAGTTGTTCTTCATCGCCTTCATGTGGTCGTGCGTGATGACCTTGAGGTTACCGGTGGTCGTCACGAAGATGTCGGCCTTGTCGGCCGCGTACTCCATCGTCACGACGCGGTACCCCTCCATCGCCGCCTGCAGCGCGCAAATCGGGTCGATCTCGGTGACCCACACTTGCGCGGAGAGGGCGCGGAGGGCCTGGGCCGACCCCTTGCCCACGTCGCCGTAGCCGCAGACCACGGCGATCTTGCCCGCGATCATCACGTCGGTGGCGCGCTTGATGCCGTCCACCAGCGACTCGCGGCACCCGTACAGGTTGTCGAACTTGGACTTGGTGACCGAGTCGTTGACGTTGATGGCGGGGAACCTCAGCTCGCCGCGCTTGTGCATCTGGTAGAGGCGGTGGACGCCGGTCGTGGTCTCCTCGGTGACGCCCTTGACGGCGGCGAGCCGCTCGGAGTACCAGCCGGGCTGCGCCGCGAGCCGCTTCTTGATGGAGGCGAACAGGATTCGCTCCTCCTCGCTGCCGGGCTTGTCGAGGACGCGGACGTCCTTCTCGGCGCGGGCGCCGAGGTGCAGCAGCAGGGTCGCGTCCCCGCCGTCGTCGAGGATCATGTTCGTGAAGCCGCCGTCGGCCCACTCGAAGATCTTGTGGGTGTACTCCCAGTACTCGGCGAGGGACTCGCCCTTGTAGGCGAAAACCGGGGTGCCGCCGGCCGCGATGGCGGCGGCGGCGTGGTCCTGGGTCGAGAAGATGTTGCACGAGGCCCAGCGGACCTCGGCCCCGAGCGCCTTGAGCGTCTCGATCAGGACGGCCGTCTGAATGGTCATGTGGAGCGAGCCGGTGACGCGCGCCCCCTTGAGGGGCTGGCGCGAGGCGTACTCCTCGCGGATGGCCATGAGGCCGGGCATCTCGGTCTCGGCGATGGCGATCTCGCGGCGGCCCCAGGCGGCCAGCGAGATGTCGGCGACGTGGTAGTCGGTGAAGGTGGCGGGCTTTTGCGCAACGGTGGTCACGTTCAAAGTCTCCGAAACGATGAACGGGCGCCGTTGCACGGTAGTGATTCCACCCCTGCGAGCCTGGCAAGTACGCCCGTGCGTCCCGTTGCAGCGCCCCTCGAAGAAGTGGGTTGTGGCTTATCGGCTCTAGGCGGGGCCTCGTGGAGTTATTTCGTGCCCGCATTCGTAGCAAAGCGAGCCGATCGGAAACAAGCTCACTCCGGAATTATCGGCACAAACCGGCCGCTCGTCCACATCGGAGCGTAAAGGGCGAGCGGCCCGCGGAACAGAAAACCGCCAGCGCCCGCCCCGTCGGCGACCAACCTCCCGCATCTGAGCCGCTCCGGGTCTTCACGTCGGCGGGGCAAAATCTCGCGGCCCGCTGTCCAGCCCCACGCTTATTTCTGCGGTCGTCCCTTCACCCCGGAGAAAAGATGAAGAATCAGAATTGACCGCGAGACCGATCAGAGATAATATCTGATTGATCAGTTGTCGCAACTTGGCTGATCACGTACTCGCGCGGTCCCATCATGGCTCACGATGCGAACAAGCCGGACGGGGCCGTCGATCGGCTGATCGCGTACATCACCGCGAACAATTACTCGACCGGCGACCGACTGCCCTCGATCAAGGATCTCGCGGTCGAGCTGGAGCTGTCGCCGCACGCCGTCCGGGACGCGCTGCTGGAGGCGCAGACCGTCGGACTGGTCCGGGTCCAGCCCCGGTCCGGGGCCTACGTCCAGTCGGTCAGCTTTTCCCCCCTGGTCGCGGCGTTCACGAAGATGCTCCCGCGGTCCCTGACCGGGGACGACAACAACCTCCTCGACCTGCTCGAAGCGCGCCGGATGATCGAGGCCGACCTCGTCGAGATGGCGGCCGCCCGCCGGCGGCTGGCCGACCTGGTGCCGGTGCGGAACGCGCTCCAGGGGATGTACGCGGACACCGCGGACTACGACGCCTACGTCCGGCTCAACGAGGAGTTCCACCTCGGGCTCGCGCGGATCGCCGGCAACCAGGTCCTGCTCATCATCCTGCGGCACCTGCTCCAGTTGCTCCGGGCGGTCCTGGTCGAGCGGCAGCCGGCCAACTGGCGGGACGAGGCGAGCGCCAAGCGCGAGACCGACGCCCGGGAACACGAGGCGGTCTATTCCGCCGTGCTCGCCAGCGACCCGGGCGCGGCCCGGACGGCGATGCTCGTTCACCTCCGGGACACGACCGAGAGCCTGCTACCGACGTACGCGACGAAGCCGCACTGAGACCCGCCCGAGACTCTCCCTCTCCGCCCGGCTTTCTTTGGTTCGCCCCACCCGGGACCAACTCGCTCTCCCGGAAACGCCCGCCTGCCCGGCGGGTTCGGATACCTTCGACGGCTGTTATTCTGTTTACCTGGAGATCATAATGACTAATCGAGGAGGCGATTCGAGCGGGCGCGACCCGGTCGGCCCGCGCAACGGTTTCACGCTGATCGAGCTGCTGGTGGTGATCGCGATCATCGCCATTCTGATCGGCCTCTTGCTGCCGGCGGTGCAGAAGGTCCGCGAGTCCGCGGCCCGGATGAAGTGTGCCAACAACCTCAAGCAGATCGGGCTGGCCCTCCACAACTACGAGAGCGCCAACGGCAAGTTCCCCCCGGGCGGTGTGTCCGGCTCGTACGCCGGCCCGCTGGCCTTCCTCCTCCCGTATTTCGAGCAGGACGCGGTGGCACAACGGGTCACGCTCAACGTGCTGACCGGGGTGAACCCCTGGTGGTCCGACTCGACCAACGCCGTGGCCGCCCAGACGAAGATCAAGCTGTTCGAGTGCCCCTCCGACACCGTCAACGCGGGCGGGGAAACGGGCGGCGTGATCGCGATCATGGACCTCAACGACGGCGGGGCCGGTATCGCCGTCTTCGGCGGGCCGAACCAGACGTGCGGGCGGACCAACTACGTGGCGAGCGCCGGGACGCTCGGGAAGGTGTCGGCCTTCGCGAAGTGGTGCGGGCCGTTCTTCACGGACTCGAAGACCAAGATCTCCGACATCGTCGACGGCACGTCCAACACGCTGGCGTTCGGGGAGACGCTCGGGGGGTCGTCGAACTCGCCGCGGGACTACACGTTCGCCTGGCTCAGCCCCGGGGTCATGCCGACCGGCTTCAACCTGACGAACCCGTCGGGGTGGGCGAACTTCAGCAGCCGGCACACCGGGATCGTTCAGTTCGTCTACTGCGACGGGTCGGTCCGCTCGATCCGCAAGTTGTCCACGAGCGACCCGTCCTGGTACTCCGCGCAGTGGTACGCGTTCCAGCAGGCCGGCGGGATGGCGGACGGGGACGTAATCAACTCGTCGCTCCTCGAATGACCGCCGGCCGCGACGCCGTTACCGAAATTCGCCCTTCTGAGGGACACCGATGCGAACGCGCGTGTTGATGGTTTGCGCGGCGGGTCTTCTGATCGGGCTCCTGTCGGGGTGCGGGAAGGACGAACCGTCCCCCAACTCGACCCCCGGCACGTCCCCGCCCATGCAGTCGCCCACACGGGGCGCGGAAACGCAAAAGATCCCGCCGCCCCCGAAGCAGTAGCGATCGCCGCTCGCCCCGTGACGCCCGGCCGGGCGTCACGGGGCCGAACACTCGTGCCCGGTCCCGGCGCCCGTCGGCTCACGTCGGAAGCGCGTCCACGTACTCGTAATACCCGTCCAGATCGAACTTTTTGGCGGTGCTGTCCGAGGACATGTACCGCACGGTGCCGAACACCTTCCGCTCCGGCGGCCACGGGCGGTCGAACAGCCCGAAGCACCACAGGACGCCCGTGTACGAGTTCGGGTCGCGGCCGTCGAGCGCGTACTTGTTGTTCAGGTGCTCCAGCACGCGGTACGCGTCCGCGGGCGATTCGCTCCACTCCAGCACCTTCTTGCCCCAGAGCATGCGCAAGTAATTGTGGACGCGCCCGGTCGCGACCAGTTCCTTCTGCGCCGCGTTCCAGAGTTCGTCGTGCGTCGCGGCCGCCTCGAACTCTTCGAGCGCGTAGACGTGTTCGCGCCGGTCGCGCGCGTGCTTGCGGAGCGTCGTCCGCGCCCAGTCCGGCAGTACCGCGTCGAGCGTGCGCTCGCCGCCGGGCGAAAAGTCCATGCTCTCGAAGTTGAAACAGGGAACGTTAGTTGGAATGGGCGTCATCCAACTGACATTTCTCCCATTTCCGGGTGCCGCCCGATCGCCGGCGATTCGCATGAAATTCCAGTGGTAGCCGACGTCGCGCCAGGTGATCGCCTCGTCCAGAAAATCGTTCGCGTTGGGGTCGCGGCAGAAGAAATCGTCCTTGTTGCGGGTCCTGGCGTTGACGAGTTTCGGCGACCATTTCGCGCCGAGCACCGCCTCGGCCACCTCCTGAATCGAGACGTGTCCGTAGTGCAGGTACGGGCTGAGCCGGCTCGCGGCGGTGCGGGCGGGCGCGTTCGGCTCGTTGCGCCCGTCGGCGTAGTTCGGCAGCTTGTCCGAAACGAACTCATCAAGCGCCGCACAGCCCGCGACCGTCCCGCCCTCCGCGCCCGGGACCGGCGGAACGCTCTGGTCAATCGGGAGCGCCGCGACGAATCGCGCGATGTTCTGCTTCGCGTCCCACGGCTCGAACGGTGGATCGATCCGCCCGCGCGCGACCTTCGGCACGGCGGGTTCGTGCGCGGCCCGGTGCTCCCACGCGGCCGCGAACAGCTTGTGGATGCGCGGGCGGAGGTGCGCGGCGGCCGCGACCGGTTCGCCGAGCAGCGCCAGCGGCACAACCGAGTTGCCGTCGACGAGGATCAGGGGGACGTCGCACTTCGCGGCCAGCGCGCGGTTGTGTGCGGGGACGATGAACGCGGGGTAGTCGTCCGTGACCACACACACCGCGTCCGCGGCGAGCTTCCGCACCCGGCTGCGGCCGTCGTCGTCCGGGGTCTCGACGAACGGCCAGTACGACACGCCGAGTTTCTTCGCCGCGGCCGCGTTGTCGCGCATCCCCTGAAGGATGAACGTGTGGTGCCGGGCACAGGCCCACGGGTAGTCGAGCTTGAGCCCCTCGTAGACGACGAGCGGTTTCTTGTGTTCGGCCGCCAGCGCCAGGGCGTGATCGAGGGCGTGGTTCGAGTGCAGCCGGCGGAACATCTGCGGCCAGTACAGGACGTACCGGCCCTTCGGGTTGGGCGGCCGATCGTTCGCGCGGCGAACGCGCGCGGTTCGCAGTGGGGTCGCGTCCATTCGGGTCCAACCGCGGACCGGGGCGTATCATAACGCCCATGTCCGAGCCCGTTCTGGAAATCACCGACATCCGCAAACGGTACGGAACGACCGTCGCGCTCGACGGCGTGTCGCTGACGGTCGAGGCGGGCGAGGTGTTCGGGTTGCTCGGCCCCAACGGGGCCGGGAAGACGACGCTCCTGTCCATCGCGGCCGGGCTGACCCGCGCCGACGGCGGCTCGGTGAAGCTGTTCGGCAAGCCGTTCACGCGCGACGACCTCGCCGCCCGCCACCTCATCGGGATGGGCACACAGGACCTGTCGATCTACCCCGACCTGACGGCCCGCGAGAACCTCCGCTTCTTCGGCAAGCTGTACGGCCTCCGCGGGGCGCGGCTGGGATCGCGGGTCGAGGACGTTTTGGCCGCGGTGGGGCTCACCGAGCGGGCCGACGACCGCGCCGGCACGTTTTCGGGCGGCATGAAGCGCCGACTGAATCTCGCGGCGGCGATCGTTCACGAACCGAAACTCTTATTCCTCGACGAGCCGACCACGGGCGTCGACCCGCAGAGCCGCAACCACATTTTCGAGCGGGTGAAGGCGCTCAACGCGGCCGGGCTGACGGTCATTTACACCAGCCATTACCTCGAAGAAGTGCAGGCGCTGTGCAAGCGGATCGCGGTGATCGACAACGGCCGCGTGCGCGCCAGCGACACGCTCCGGGGGCTGCTGAGCCGCCTCGACACGACCATCCGCGTGACGGCGGCGAACGCCCCCGGTGACTTGCGACAGCGACTGGAGGCGATACCGGGGGTGAAGCGCGTGGGGGAACCTAACCCCCCAACCCCCTTCCCTAAAAAGGAAGGGGGAGAAAGACCTCCGGAACTCGGCGACGTTCTCCCGGCGCGGGAAGCCGCAACCCCTCCGAATGCTTTCTCCCCCTCTCCCTCTGGGGGAGGGGGTTGGGGGGTGGGGTCCTCGCAACCCCTCACCTTCGAGCTCGTCGTCGACGAGATCGGTCCCGTTCTGGCGAAGGTCGCTTCCGCGTGCGCGGCGACCGGCGCCGAACTCGTCTCCGTAACCACCCGCGAACCCACCCTCGAACGCGTGTTCCTTCACCTCACGGGCCGCGAGTTGCGGGACTGACGCATGCCCACCCTCACGCTCGCCGCCAAAGACCTCCGCCTCCTGCTCCGCGATCCGCGGAGCGCGGTCATTCTGCTCGTCACGCCGCTCTTGCTCATCGTCGTGCTGTACTTCGCGCTGGGCGAGGGGTTCGGCGAGAAGCCCGACGAGCGGCTGCGCATCTCGATCGTCAACCTCGACCGCGGGTTGCCGGGAAAGGTGCCCTTCCCCGAAAAGCCGTGGTCCGAGGTCGTGATCGACGACCTCAGCGCGACCCAGGACATCCGGCTGGAGATCATCGCCGACCGCGCCGAAGCCGAACGACTGATCGCGAAGGGGCGCCGCCCCGCGGTGATCGTGTTCGGACCGGACTTCAGCGACCGGATGCACAAGTGCTCGTTCCTCACACAGCCGGATTCGGTCAACCCGCTCGGCCGCGACGGGATCGCTTTCGACCGGCTCGACCTGGAACTGCTCGCGGACAGGACGCAGCCGGTGTCCGCGTCGATCATCGACCAGGTGACTCAGGTCACGCTCCTGCGGGTCGTGATCCCGTGGATGATCGGGAAGGCGTTCCAGCGCGTCGGGGACGCCCAGTTCATGGAGCTCGTCGCGCAGCGCCTGAACGGCGTGAAGCCGGTTCCGCCGGAAGTTCTGGAGGAACTCGACCCGGTCGTGCAGAAGCTGCTCGTTACGCTGACGAACCACCCGGAGTTTCAGACGATCCTTCTGAAAGAGTTCCGCGACGCGAAGGGGAGCAACATCGTCAAGGCCGGCCAGGACGCGCTCGTCATCGCCAACCGGAAGGCCGAGTTCCAGGCCGCCGTTCACAAGGCGTTCCACAACCCGAAATTGCTCGAAGCGATGGGTAAGGAGGTGGCGTTCGGCGAGGTGCTGACGCCGAGCGTGCGGAAGCAGGTCGGGCCGACGGTGAAGCGCGGGGTGGGCGACCTGTTCTCGAACTACAACTTCGAGGCGACGACGTGGGCGGACCTCGTGAAGAGCGACGCCCGCGTGGCGAGTTCCGCGAACCGCACGACGCTCACGACCGCGGCCGACCTGCGCGCGCCGATCCTGGTGCCGTCGAACTCGGTGATGTTCGCGTTCTTCCTGGTGCTGAACGTGGGCTGGCTGTTCGTCGCGGAGCGCAAGCACGGCACGCTGGTGCGGCTCCGGGCCGCGCCGCTGACGCGCGGACAGATCCTGCTGGGCAAACTGCTGCCGTGCCTCGTGGTGTCGCTGCTCCAGGGCTTCTTCTTGCTCGGCGCGGGCCGACTCTTGCTCAGCATGTCGTGGGGGCCGCGGCCGGAACTGCTCGTCCCGCTGGTCGCCTGCACGTCGGTGGCCGCGGTGGGGTTGTCGGTACTGGTGGCGAGCGTGGCCCGCACCGAAACGCAGGTCGCGGTGTACGGAACGCTGCTCGTGCTGGTGCTGGGCGGGATCAGCGGTTCGCTGCTGCCGCGCGAGCTGATGCCGGAACAAATGAAGACGATCAGCCTCGTGACCCCGCACGCGTGGGCTCTAAACGCGTACTCGCAACTGCTGGCGTCTCCCAATCCGGACGTGTCCGCGGTGCTCGTGTCGTGCGGCGTGCTGCTCGCCTTCGGCGCGGCCTTCACCGCGCTCGCGTGGTGGCGGATGGACCTGGATTAGCCACAGAAAAAGAGCCACGGA
>JAFKJJ010000666.1 GCA_017306025.1 Planctomycetota bacterium | reverse complement strand
ACCGGTCGTCCGCGAACTGCTCTCCAAACTGAAGGTGCCGACGTGAGGCGCACCGCCGAGCCCCCCGCACCCGCCGGCGCGCGGCTGAGGTTCACCACCTCGGGGCTGTGGTGGCTGTTCGTCGGCGGCGCGGTCGGCGCGCTCGCCTGGTACAAGAGCATCAACCTCGTGCTCATCGTCGTCTACGCGATGGCGCTGTTGCTCCTGCTCAACGGCCTGTTGGCGTGGCTCGCGGTAAGGCGGACGGGGGTGAGCCGCGTCGCGGTGCCGCCGATGTTCGCGGGCGAGCGCGCCGAGTGCCGGGTGAAGGTGACCAACGACTCGACGAGCCCGGTCACGGTGACCGCGGAGGACCGGGCCGGGGCCGGGGCGAACACGTTCCTCGTCTACCGGCTCCCCGCCGGGCAGTCGATCTACTGCAGCGCGTGGCGCGAGTTCCCCACCCGCGGGCGGTTCGGCGGGCCGGTCACGGTCGTGTCCGGGTTCCCGTTCGGGTTCCTGGAGTGCGAGCGGGCCGGCGACGCGAGCGGCGAGGTCGTCGTCCTGCCCGCGCACGGGTACGCCGAGCCGGACGGGCTGCGGCGGTGGGTGGCGCGCCAGGTGGCCGACGACGGGCGCGCGCGGAAGGTCCAGCGCCGGGTCACCTCGGACCACGCCGAGGTCCGCGGGGTGCGGGCCTACCGCGCCGGCGACTCGCTCCGCGACGTCCACTGGCGGACCACCGCGCGCCGCGGCGAGCTGATGGTGCGCGAGTACGACACCGCGCCGTCGCCGGAGCTGGTACTCGTGGTCGAGCCGTGGCTGCCGCCGAACCCGACCGCGGCCGACCGCGCGCGGCTCGAATCGGCGCTGAGCCTGGCGGTCACAATGGCGGTGACGTGGCGCCGGGCGTTCGACAGCCCGGTCGTGGTGGCCGTGGCCGCGCCGGGGCGCGCGGTCGCGGTCGCGACGGCGGCGTCCGAGGAGGACATGCGCGAGGCACTGACCCCGCTGGCGGACGTGGCGGGCGGCCCGACGCCCGACGCGCCGCCGGCCGACGCGTTCGGCCGCCACCTGGCCCGGGGGGCGCGCGTGGTGGTGAGCAGCCGCCCGAACACGCCGTTCGCCGCGGCGCTGACCCGCTCGACCGGCCGGCCGTTCGTCGCCGTCGGCCCCGCCGACCGGCTCCCGTGGTACCTGCCGCCCGCCCGTCCCGTTTGAGGGGGCCGCCATGCCGACCGACGCCAGCTTCCGGTTCAGCACGTACCTCGCGCTCGCGCTGGCGTGCGTGGCGCTGGGCTACGCGGAGTACCCGCTGCTGCCGGAGGTGATCGGGTTCGCCGTGATCGCCGTGATCGGGCTCGGGGTCCTCTACTTTCTGGAGAGCCGCGTCGCGCTCCTGTCGATCCCGTCGGCCAACCGGCTCGGCCTGGCGATCGCCCTCGTGTACCTCATGTGGGCCGCGTACCGGGTCAAGCGCGAGGTGGACACCGGCGAGTTCATCAACATGGGCTGGCACATGCTCGTCGTGGCGATGTGCGGCCCGCTCGTCATGCTCGTGATCGTCGCGAAGGTCGCGCGCGGCGACAAGCACGCGGGCGACTACTGGACCCTCCACGGCATCGCGCTGGCCGGGGTCGGGCTGGCCGCGGCGTTCGCGGAGGAGCCGGCCTGCTTCGCGCTCGTCGGGCTGTACCTGCTCGCCACCGTCTGGAGCCTCACGCTGCTCCACCTGGGCCGGTCCCGCGGGACGATCCCGCCGATCCCCGGCGGGCGGCAGCCGGCGACCAAGACCGTCACCGTCTCCGCCGACCCCACCGGCCACCGCACCGACCTGCGGCCCGCGCTCTTGTGGGCCGCCGTCGCGGTGGCCGGGGCCGTCCCGCTCTACCTGCTCACCCCGCGGTCCGCCGCCGCCAAGGCGGACTTCGGCAAGCCGCGGATCGAGATCGGGTACGCGGCCGACCAGATGGTCGACCTGAACCGCACGGGGCCGCTGAACGTCAACACGGACCCCGCGTTCGAGGTGACCGCGACCTACCCCGACGGCACCCCGAAGACGGACCTCTCCCCGGACCAGAAGTGGCGCGGGAAGGCGCTGCGCATCTACTCGCAGGGCGAATGGAAGCTGACCGAGGGGCTGCTGCCGCACATCGCCCCGCTCGCCGCCCACGCGACCAACTGGACCCCGCCGGCGCTCGGCCCGGGGCAGTTCCTCCTCAACTTCGACGTCCCCGGGAGGCTCCGCGGCACGTTCGTCGCCTCGCCGGTGGTGTGGGCGCCGGACCAGCCCGCGCCGCTGGCCGCCCTCACCGACGCCGGGCCGCGCGGCTGGCTGCCGGTCTCCGACGGGAGCTTCTTCTGGGAGCCGCCGGCGCGGGGCCGCGGCGTCCCGCGGCGCTACGTGCAGGCGTACCGGGTGCCCGACGACCCGGACGCCGGGCCGCCGTTCCGGTTCGTCGACCCCAACCCGGAGGTGGCGCTGGTCCCGCTCCGCAGCTCCCCGGTCGCGCGCGTGAAGGAGTACGCCGACGACGTGCTCGCCCAGCTCGTCCGCGCCGGCGAGCTGCCCGCCGACTTCCGCGAGGAGCGGTCGCTGTTGCCCAAGCCGGCGCACCAGGACGCGATCGCCCGCAAGTTCGCCGCGCACCTCGCGACCACCCCGACGCTGCGGTACACCACGGACCTGCGGCGCGAGAAGACCTCGGTCGATCCGATCGAGGACTTCCTCTTCCACTCGCGGGCCGGGCACTGCGAGCGGTTCGCGACGGCGCTGGTGCTGATGCTCCGGTCCCAGGGGATACCGGCGGTGTTCGTCCTCGGCTTCAAGGGGTGCGAGCACGTCGAGAACGGGCGGTACGTGGTGAAGCAGGAGCACGCCCACGCGTGGGTGGAGGCGCTGGTGTCGGTGCCGGGGCAGCCGGAAACGCGGGACCCGTTCGCGCGGGCGTACCACTGGCGCACGCTCGACCCGACGCCGGGCGCCCTGGGGGACGCGGAGGCCGAGCGGGGCTGGCTGGAGCGCGCGAACACGTGGGTGGGGGAGTGGTTCCGCGAGTACGTCACGAACTACACGCCGGAACAGCGGCAGAAGGCGCTGGCCGAACTCGCCGCCCGGCTGGCCCGCCCCGAGACGTTCGCCGGGCTGGCGGCGGCGGTCGCGGCGGCGTACGGGCTGCGGTTCCTGTTGCGCCGGCGCGCGGCGCGCGCCGCACGGCCCGAGCCGCCCCCGCCGCCCGCGCAGTGGTTCGGCCGGCTGGTGGAGCTGCTCGCGGCGCACGGCATCACCGGCGCGCCCGGCGACACGCCGCTGGAACTGGCGCGGGGCGCCGCGGAGGCGCTCCGCGGGCGGCCGGGGTGCGCCTCCGCGGCCGCGGTTCCGCTCGCGTGGGCCGACGCGTATTATCGGGACCGGTTCGGCGGCCGGCCGCCCGACGGCGCCCGGCTCGCCGAACTCGAAACCGGACTCGCCGACCTCCGGCGCGCCCTCGAAACCAGGGTACCGTAAATGTCCACCGTGAAGCGGCTCCGCGCCGAGAACTCCGCCGTCGTCGTGATCGACGTTCAGGACAAGCTGCTCCCGAAGATCCCGGACCGGGACCGGCTGGTCCGCAACGCCGGGTTCGTGCTCGACGTGGCCGCGGCGCTGGCGGTCCCGGTGCGCGCGACCGAGCAGTACCCGAAGGGCCTCGGCCCCACGACCGCGGAGATCGCGCGCCGGCTCCCCGCGGCGCTCC
>JAFKJJ010000570.1 GCA_017306025.1 Planctomycetota bacterium | reverse complement strand
TGGGGGGTTCCCCCAGCCGACTGTTCGTCGTGCCGGTGGAACTGCGCGGCAAGCGAAAGGACGGCCGCGAGCTGATCTTCTCCCGCGCCGAGATCGTGCTCACGTCCGCGCTGCCCAAGCCGCCGCCCGCGGACGCTCCCCCGGCCGTGGCCCCCGTCTCTTACGACGTGGCCCGCGCCTACCAGGAGTTCCTGTTCCACGGCCCGGACCTCCAGGGCATCGCGGAGATCGTCGGGCGCGCCGCGCGGGCGTTCGTGGGCAGCGCGTACCCGGCCCCGCCGCCGGCCGACTGGTTCGAGTTTCCCTTGCGCTCCGGGTGGGTGGCCGACCCGCTGGCGCTCGACGCCGCGTTCCAGATGATGATCCTCTGGACGCAGGGCGAGCACAACACGGGCTCGCTGCCGAGCTTCATCGGCCGCTACCGGCAGTTTCGCAAAGGGTTCCCGGCCGACCCGATCACCGTCGTGGTCCGCGTCACCCGCGACGACGCCAAGTTCGCCCGCGCCGACATCGACTTCGTCGCGCCGAACGGACAGGTACTGGCCCAGATGCAGGACTACGAGTGCGTCATGGAGCCGACGCTCAACGCCTCGTTCCGCAAGAACCAACTCGCTTTGAAGTAGTCGAAGGTCCGAAGGTCGAAAGTCGTAAAGTCGATGCCCGGCACAGTCGGGCATCCGGTCTTCGACTTTACGACTTTCGACCTCACGACTTGAGACCCCTCGATGACCGACCGCATCGCCATCGTCTCGTTCGCCGGCCGCTTCCCCGGTGCGGGCGCGGACCTGGCCCGGTTCTGGCAGAACGTGGCGTCCGCGGCCGACTGCTCGCGCGACGTCCCGCGCGGCCGCTGGGCGCTGCCCCCCGACCGCTGCACCGACCCGCGGGTCGCCAACCCCGACACGGTCTATTCGACCCGCGGTTACTACCTCGACCCGTTCGACCTGGACCTCACCGGCCTCGACCTCGACGCCGGGGTGATCGGCGCCCTCGACCCGCTGTTCCACCTCGTTCTGGACGTGGGCAACGCGCGTCGGCGTCGTGCTCGGGAACATCTGCCTGCCCACCGACCGCGCCAACGACCTGTGCCGTGAGGTGCTCGGCGCCGGTCTGGGGCTGCCGAAGCGCGAGCCGACGCACGCCCTCAACCGGTACGTCGCGGGGTTGCCGGCCGGGCTGCTGGCGAAGGGGCTGCGGTTCGGCGGCGGGAGCTTCACGCTCGACGCCGCGTGCGCGTCGTCCCTGTACGCCATCAAGCTCGCGTGTGATGAACTGCTCGCGGGGCGCGCCGACGCGATGCTCGCCGGCGGCGCGTCGCGCCCCGACTGCCAGTACACGCAGATGGGCTTCGCGCAGCTCCGGGCGCTGGCGCCGAGCGGCCGGTGCTCGCCGTTCGACGCGAGGGCCGACGGCCTAGTCGTGGGCGAGGGGGCGGGCGTGTTCGTGCTGAAGCGCCTGTCCGACGCGATCAAACACGGCGACAAGATCCGCGCCGTGATCGCGGGCGCGGGGCTGTCCAACGACATGCACGGCAACCTGCTCGCGCCCGCGAAAGAGGGGCAGTTGCGGGCGATGCGTGCCGCCTACGACCGCGCCGGGTGGAAGCCGCAGGACGTCGACCTGATCGAGTGCCACGCGACCGGAACGCCCGTCGGCGACGCGGTCGAGTTCGACAGCCTGCGCGAGCTGTGGGGGACGTCCGGCTGGGCGCCCGGGCAGTGCGTGATCGGGTCGGTGAAGTCCACGGTGGGCCACCTGCTCACGGGCGCCGGTGCCGCGGCGCTCGCGAAGGTGCTGCTCGCGCTGAAGGCCGAACAGTTGCCGCCACAGGCGAACTTCGCCGAACCGGCGAGCGGTCTGCGGTACGCGAACGGCCCGTTCCGGGTGCTCGGCGCGCCGGAGCGGTGGGCGCGGAAGAGCGCGATCGAGCCGCGCCGCGCCGCGGTCAGCGGGTTCGGGTTCGGCGGGGTGAACGCCCACTTGCTGGTCGAGGAATGGACCGGCATCCCGCCGAAGCCGGCCGCGCGGCGCCCCGAACCGGGAAAGGGCACCCCGAAGCTGGTCACGGCGGCGCAGGCACGCGGTACGACGACCCCCGCCCCGCCCCGCATCGGCGAGCCGGTCGCGGTAGTCGGACTGGCCGCGCGCGTCGGGCCGTGGGAGGACGCGCGCGAGCTCCAGGAGCACGTACTCAACGGCGACGCGCGCGAAACGTACACGAAGGTGAACGGCTGGGCGCTCGCGGCCGGGCCGTGCCCGCCCGGCTTCTACATCGACGAACTGAAGCTGCCGATCGACCGGTTCCGCATCCCGCCGAAGGAACTCGAAGAGACGCTGCCGCAGCAGTTGCTCGTGCTCGCGGCCGCGGCGGCGGCGCTCGACGACGCGAGCGTGCCGCACCCCGGGCGCGAGTCCAAGGGCGACGCGCCGACCGCCGGCGCGTTCATCGGCCTGGGGCTCGACCTCAACACGACGAACTTCCATCTGCGATGGTCCGCGATCGCGGCCGAAGGCGCCCCGGACGACGCGAGCCCGCCGCTGACCGCGAACCGCACGATGGGCGCGCTGGGCAGCATCGCCGCGCGCGGGCGTTCCACTTCGGCGGGCCGAGCCATACGGTTTGCAGCGAGGAGGGCTCCGCGGCGCGGGCCGTCGAACTCGGCGTGCGCGCCCTTCAGGCGCACGAACTCGACCGCGTGCTGGTCGGCGGGGTCGATCTGGCCGGCGACCCGCGGCTCGTGCTGCCTGCCGGGGAAAAGCGTCCGACCGACGGGGCCGTCGCGCTCGTGCTGAAGCGCCTGGCCGACGCCGAGCGCGACGGCGATCGCGTGTACGCGGTGATCCGCGGGGTCGGGGTCGCGTCGAGCGAGAAGGAGGCGCGCCGGCGCGCGGCCGTCGGAGCCGGGGCGTCGGAGGAACCGTCGGTCGTGTTCGACGCGGCCCCGGACGTGGGCAACGTCGGGGCCGTGTCGGGCGCCGCGTCGCTCCTGAAGGCGTGCGTCGCGCTCTACCAGGAGGTGCTGCCGGGCGCCGCGCCGCGGTACTGGCTGCACAACCGCGGCGACCGCCCCCGGCGCGCCCGCGTCTCGGCCTCCGGCGCGGACGGCACGCACTTCGCGTTCATCCTCGAAGAGTACGCGGCACACACGACGGGGCGGACCGCGGAGCGAGAGCAACCGCTCGGCGCGCGGGACGAGGGCGCGTTCGTCGTCGAAGGGAACGCGCCGGAAGAACTGCTCGCGGGGCTGGAGCGGCTCGCGGGGCTCGCGGGCGAGCGGACGAACGGGGGAATCGAGGCGCTGGCGCGAGAGTGGTTTCGCGCAGCGCCCCCCGATGCGACGCGCCGGCTGGCGGTGTCGCTCGTCGCGCGCTCGGCGGCCGAACTCGCCGAGCAGACCGCGTTCGCGACCGAGGCCCTCCGAAACGACCCGCACGCCGCGCTCCCGGCGACCGCAAAGCCGGCGCTGCGCGACCGCGTGTTCTACGCCCCGAAACCGCTCGGGGCGCGGGCCAAGGTCGCGTTCGTGTTCCCCGGTTCGGGCAACCAGTTCGACGGGATGGGCCGCGACCTGTCGGCCCACTGGCCGGAGGTGCTCCGCCGCCAGCACGCGGAGAGCGAGCGGCTCCGCGACCAGTTCGCCCCGCACCTCTTCTGGGCCGATCGCACGTCCGAAGCGTCCGCGCGCGACCTCATGTTCGGTCAGGTGGCGGTCGGCGCGCTGGTGAGCGACGTCGTGGTAGCTCTGGGCGTGCGGTGCGACGCGATGATCGGGCTGAGCCTGGGGGAGTCGGCTGGGCTGTTCGGCGTCCGCGCCTGGCGCACGCGCGACGAGATGTACCGTCGGATGCAGCGGTCCACGCTGTTCGCGTCGGACCTCGCGCCGCCCTACGACGCGGCCCGGGAGTACTGGGGCGTGCCGCGGGGCGAGCCGGTGGACTGGGTGAGCGGGATCGTCGCCGCGGGGCCGGACGACGTCGCCGCGGCGCAGCGGCCGGGATTGCTCGCGTACCTCCTGATCGTGAACACGCCGACCGAGTGCGTGATCGGCGGCCGCCGCGCCGACGTGGAGAAGCTCGCAGCCGCCATCGGCAGACCCCTCCACCTGCTCGAAGGGGTGACGCTCGCGCACTGCGACGCGGGCCGGCCGGTGGAGGCACCGTACCGCGAACTGCACACGCTGCCGGTGACGCCGCCGGCCGGCGTGACGATTTACAGCGGCGCGTGGGGCAAGAGCTACCACCCCGGCGAGAAGCTGTGCGCCGAGTCGATCACGGCGGGGCTGGTCGGCCCGATCGACGTGCCGCGGGTCATCGAATCGGCCTACCGCGACGGCGTGCGCGTGTTCGTCGAGGTCGGGCCGGGCGGGTCGTGTTCGCGCATGATCGCGACGATCCTCGGTGGCCGCCCGCACCTCGCGCGGTCGGCGCACGCGGCGCGCCAGGACGCCGTTTCGCAGGTGTTGCGGCTCGTCGCGCATCTCGCGTCCGAGCGGGTGCCGGTCGATCTCGCGGCCCTCTACGGCACCGAGACGAAGTGTGTGGGGCACCGCGCGCCCGGAGAGGCACGGCGCAACGAGGTGGTAATTCCCGTCGGGTTGCGGCCGGTGCCGCGCGAAGTGGTACCGACTGCGCCGGTACGTGAGATCGCGCCGCCGGTCTTGACCTCCCCCCTTCCGCGTGCAGCCGAGATTGCGGAAGCAAGTGAGGCGCGGCACGCGGATGTACGCGGGGAGGTCGCCGTTCCGTCGGACGGAGCAGTGGATGGGGAGAGGGGCGAGCCCTTCGACCTCCCCGATTCTCCTCGGGAGCCGATGCGCGAGCCACTCGCGGAACCGGCGAACGCGGACTCTCGCGTCGTAACGCCCTCTTCCCACTTCTCTCCGCGCGTAGCCGAGGTCGTGCCAACAACCGAGACGCGGTATGCGGCAAACGGGAGGGGCCAGGAGGCACTCGCGGGCGGCGGGCTGTCGTACCTGCCGGCCGTCGCGCCGCTGATCGAGTCCGCGGCGAACGTGCAGGTTCTCAACATGCAGGCGCAGGAGACGTTCCTCCGCGTCAACCAGAAGCTGATGGCCTCCGCCGCGGGCGTCGTGCGGTTTCAGACGGCGCTGCTCGAAGCGTGGATGCAGGGGCAACCTAACCCCCCAACCCCCTTCCCCAAAAAGGAAGGGGGAAGACCTCTGGAGCCCGATTCTGCTCTTCCCGCCCGTGAACCCGCGTCTCGTACCTTCTCCCTCTCTCCCCGCCCCGGCCCGCGAGAAGCTCCGCTGACAGGGCCGGGGAGCGAACCGGGAGGGGGTTGGGGGGTGGGGGCTTCGTCTTCGGCCGTCCCCCGTGCTCTGACCTACGCGCAGTGCTGCGCGTTCGCCGCGGGCAAGGTAGCTGACGCGCTCGGGCCGCTGTTCGCCGAGGTGGACGCGTTCCCCACCCGCGTGCGCCTGCCGGACGGGCCGCTCCAACTCGTGGACCGCATCACACTCATCGAGGGCGAGCCGAAGTCGATGACGGGCGGGCGCGTCGTCACCGAACACGCCGTCCGCGCCGACCGCTGGTACCTCGAATCCGACCGCATCCCGACCGCCCTCTCGGTCGAGAGCGGACAGGCCGACCTGTTCCTCTCGGGCTACCTCGGCATCGACTTCCAGACGCGCGGGCTCGCGGTGTACCGGCTGCTCGACGCGGTCGTGTCGTTCCACCGCGGGCTGCCCGTCGTGGGCGAAACCATCGTCTACGACATCCACATCGACAAGTTCGTGAAGCAGGGCGATTCCTGGCTGTTCCACTTCTGGTTCGACGGCACCGTGAACGGCCAACCGCTCATCACGATGCGGAGCGGCGTCGCGGGGTTCTTCACCGCGGAGGCGCTGGCCGCGGGGCGGGGCATCGTCCAGACGACGCTCGACAAGCAGCGGCTGCCCGGCAAGAAGCCGGCCGACTGGACCGACCTCGTGCCGTCGGCGCAGTGCTCGCTCGCCCCGGCGCAGGTGGACGCACTACGGGCGGGCGATCTCGTGACCGCGTTCGGGCAAGAGTTCTCGCGTGCGAACCTGGACAGCCCCGCCACAATTCCCGGCGGGATGCTCAGACTGGTCGACCGCGTCCCACTCATCGACCCGCAGGGCGGCCGGTTCGGCACCGGGTTCGTTCGCGCCGAGTTCGACATCCACCCCGACGACTGGTTCCTCACGTGCCACTTCGTCGACGACATGGTGATGCCCGGCACGCTCATGTACGAGTGCTGTTTGCACACGCTCCGCGTGTTCCTCATGCGGGCGGGGTGGGTCGGCGAAGCGGGAGAAGTGGTTCACGAGCCGGTGCCGGGCGTGAACAGCCGGCTGAAGTGCCGTGGACAGGTGATCGCGACGACCAGGACCGTGACTTACGAGGTGACGGTAAAGGAACTCGGTTACCGGCCGGAGCCGTACTGTATCGCCGACGCCCTTATGTACGCCGACGGCCGGCCGATCGTCGAGATCACCAACATGTCGCTCCGGATGACGGGGCTGACGCGCGAGAAGCTCGAAGTGACGTGGGCGCAAAGGCAACCTAACCCCCCGACCCCCTTCCCTGAAAAGGAAGGGGGAGTCAGAGAGCCGACTTCTGTTTTGAGCCCCTCTCCCCGCCCCGGCCCGCGAGAAACTCCGCTGACAGGGCCGGGGAGTAAACCGGGAGGGATTGGGGAAGGGGCGGCCGCGATCGCGCCCCTCTACGACTCCGCGAAGATCATGGCGTACTCCAACGGCAAGCCGTCGGAGGCGTTCGGCGAGCCGTACACGGTGTTCGACGCCGAGCGCGTCATCGCGCGCCTACCCGGGCCGCCGTTCCAGTTCCTCGACTGCATCACCGCGGTCACCGGCGAGCCGTTCGTGCTCAAGGCGGGCGCCGCGTGTGAGGCGCGGTACGCCGTCCCGCTCGACGCATGGTACTTCGGGGCGAACCGCTGCGAGAACATGCCGTTTTCCGTCCTGTTGGAGATAGCCCTTCAGCCGTGCGGGTGGCTCGCGGCCTACTGCGGCTCGGCGCTCACCAGTAAGGAAGATCTCCGCTTCCGCAACCTCGGCGGGAAGGCGACGCAGTTCCGTCCGGTCACGCCCGCGAGCGGCACGCTCACCACGGCCGTGAAGATGACGAGCGTCTCGAACTCCGCGGGCATGATCATTCAGCACTACGACATGCTGGTCAGGGACGAGGTCGGAGAGGTTTACAAAGGGACGACGTACTTCGGGTTCTTCACGAAGGGGGCGCTCGCGAACCAGATCGGCATCCGCGACGCGCGGGTGCCGTGGCCGGACGAGGCCGAACTGATGCGCGCGAAGGGCGACGCTCTCCCGCACGACGCGCCCTTTCCCGCGCCGATGCTCAGGATGGTCGATCGCGTCACCGCGTACGTCCCCGACGGCGGCTCGAAGGGGCTCGGCCTGATCGTCGGGGCGATTGTGGTGGACCCGGAGTTCTGGTTCTTCAAGGCCCACTTCTATCAGGACCCGGTGTGGCCCGGCTCGCTCGGACTGGAGTCGTTCCTCCAGTTGCTGAAGTACGCGGCCTGGAAGCGGTGGGGCGAACCGGTGAGGCCGTGGCAGACGGTCGCGGTGGGCAAGCCGCACTCGTGGGTGTACCGCGGGCAGGTGCTCCCCACCGACCGCGAGGTCACGGTTGTACTGGAAGTCGTCGCGGCCGATGACCATAATCGACGGCTCACGGCCAACGGGTTCCTCACCGTGGACGGTCGCGTCATCTACCAGATGACCGATTTCTCCCTAGAGTAATAGTTGGCCTCGCGACTCGCGTATAGTAAGTAGGGCACACGCCGTGCCCTCCCCTGGCGCCCCGACACCGGACGTTCCCACTCGCGCGCATGAAGTACGACCGCGTTCACATCGAGGCGATCGGGTACGAACTCCCGCCGGTGGTGGTCTCCACCGCCGAACTGGAGTCGCGGCTCTCGCCCGTGTATCAGGCGCTCAAGATGGCGCCGGGGCAACTGGAACTGCTCACCGGCATCAGCGAGCGCCGGTGGTGGGAGCCCAACTTTCCCATCTCGCAGGGCGCCGCCGCGGCCGCGAAGAAGGCGCTGGCCTCCGCGGACGTGTCCGCCGACGACATCGACGTGCTCATCTACGCCGGGGTGTGCCGCGAGCAGTTCGAGCCGGCCACCGCCTGCGCCGTCGCGCACGAGCTCAAGATCAACTCGCACGCGAGCATTTTCGACCTCAGTAACGCGTGCCTCGGCGTACTGAACGGCATCGTGGACGTCGCCAACCGGATCGAACTCGGACAGGCGCGGGCCGGGCTGGTCGTGTCCGCCGAGACCGCGCGCGAGATCAACGAGAACGTGATCGACCGCATGGTGCGAACGAAGTCGCCGGAACTGTTCCGCGAGAGCGTCGCCACACTCACCGGCGGGTCGGGCGCGGTCGCGGTGCTGGTGACGGGCGAGGAACTGTCGCGCGAGAAGCGCCGGAAACTGCTCGGCGGCGTGACGCAGAACGCCCCGCAGTACAACGCGCTGTGCCGGTGGGGGCTCCAGTCGCTCCTGCCGGCCGCAGGCGCCGCGGCCGAGCGGGTGTTCGGGCACAACGCGGTCGCGCTCGTGCAAAAGGGCGTCGACCTCGGCATGCGGCACGTGATGATCCCGTTCATGGAGACGCACGCCGGCGAGGTGCTGAAGTACGGCGTCGAGCTCGGCATGCGGACGTGGCAGAGCTTCCTGACGAAGTTCGGCTGGCGCAGCGAACACCTCGACAAGGTCATCTGCCACCAGGTAGGCGCCGGACACCGCGAGGCGGTGCTGAAGGCGATCGGCGTCCCGCCGGAGAAGGACTTCAGTACGTTCGAGTACCTGGGCAACATCGGCACGGTGTCGCTGCCGATCACCGCGGCGATCGCGGAGGAGCGCGAGTTCCTCCGGCCGGGTGACCGCGTCGGCTTCCTCGGCATCGGCAGCGGGCTGAACTGCCTGATGCTCGGTCTGGAATGGTGACCGACGCAAACCAGGGCGTCGCCCTGGGCGGAGGAATCGCAGGCGTTCCGCCCGCACGAACAATTCACCCGAAGGGTGAGGCTTCTCGGCCCAGGGCAACGCCCTGGGATCGCAAACCCACATGAACAATACCCCGGCCCCGGAATCGCCCCCGCCCCTTCGCACCAACCGCCTTCCGTCCGACGAAGACGCCACGCCGTTCCCCAACCCCGCGCCGGACCTGTACCCGTTCACGCCACGGACCGCGGCGCGCCGGGGGCTACGCATGAGCTACCTCGACGAGGGCCGCGGCGAGACGGTCGTGATGCTCCACGGCAACCCGACGTGGAGCTTCTACTACCGCAACCTCGTGCTGTCGCTGCGCGAGTCGTACCGCTGCATCGTCCCCGACCACATCGGCTGCGGGCTGTCCGACAAGCCGCCGCTCGGCGCGTACGATTACTCGCTCAAGAGCCGCATCGACGACCTGGAATGGCTCCTCGACGAGCGCGGGTTGACCAAAGACCTCACGCTGGTGCTCCACGACTGGGGCGGGATGATCGGCATGGGGTTCGCGGCCCGGCACCCCGATCGCGTGAAGCGGATCGTCGCCTCGAACACCGGCGCGTTCCCGCTGCCGACGGGCAAGAAGCTGCCGCGCTCATTGTGGCTCGGCCGCAACACGCGGCTCGGCGCGTGGCTCATCACGAGGCGGAACGCGTTCTGCAAGTTCGCCGCGAAGTGGTGCGCGACGCGCAAACCGCTCGCACCCGAAGTGAAGGCCGCGTACCTCGCCCCCTACGACACCCCGGCGCACCGCGTCGCGGTACTGAAGTTCGTGCAGACGATCCCGCTGGCGCCGGCCGACCCCGGTTACGACATCGTGAGCGGCACCGCGGCGGCGCTGTCGAAGTTCCGCGCGACGCCGACGCTCCTGCTCTGGGGGATGAAGGACTTCGTATTCGATTGTCATTTCCTGGAGGAGTGGAAGCGGTACTTCCCGCACGCGGAGGTCCACACCTGGCCCGACTGCGGGCACTACCTCTTGGAGGACGCGGGCGAACTCGCCATCATGCGCGT
The DNA here is from genome assembly GCA_017306025.1 of Planctomycetota bacterium. GTDB lineage: Bacteria > Planctomycetota > Planctomycetia > Gemmatales > Gemmataceae > Gemmata. The sequence continues at coordinate 15,445 of JAFKJJ010000570.1, read as the reverse complement.
GTGGGAGTTTCTTCAACGGCACCCGCTCAATCCGTAGGAGAACCGTCATGGGCCGCGTGATCGTGACGTTCGAGCTGATGAACTACAGCGACGTGAACGCCGTGGGGGAGGGGCGCCTCACCCCGGACAAGATCCGTCGCGTTTCCCTGCAAGGTGTGATCGACACCGGCGCCACGCGATTGGTGCTCCCCAAGAGCGTGGTCGATGCGATCGGTCTACCCGTGTCCGGCAGAGCTACCGTTCACTACGGCGACCGGAGCAGTCAAAAACGCGACATGGTGAACAACGCGTTCGTGCAACTCCTGGGGCGCGGCAGCGTGTTCAACGCGATCGTAGAGCCGAACCGCACGGACGCACTGATCGGCGCGATCGTGATGGAAGATCTCGACCTGATCGTGGATTGTGGGAAGAACGAACTGGTGCCCCGCGATCCGACCACGATCACCAGCGAAATCGAGTGACATGCCGTCTCCCCTCAACGTCGCGTCGCACCTCGCCCGGATGGCGCACGACCACCCGAAACAGGTCGCGATCCACGCGCCGCACGGTTCCGTCAACCCGAGCGGTTACACCGAACACCGCGCGATCACCTTCGCCGAGTTGCACGCCGACTCCGACGCCATCGCGCACGGGCTTTCCACCGCCGGCATCACCCGCGGCACTCGAACCGCGGTCATGGTGCCGCCGTCGCCGGACTTCTTCGCGCTCACGTTCGCTCTCTTGAAGGTCGGTGCGGTGCCGGTACTCATCGACCCCGGCATGGGGACGAACAACCTCGGCAAGTGCATCGACGAGGCCGAGCCCGCCGCCTTTATCGGCATCGCGAAGGCACACGCGGCGCGCCGCGTGCTGGGGTGGGGGCGCAAAACGGTCCGCGTCACCGTGAACGTCGGCCGGTGGCGCATGTACTGCCACACGTCGCTCGCGCGGTTGCGCGAACAGGGACGCAAGCGCGGGCCGTGGACGATCCCCGACTCCGGCGCGACCGAGCCGGCCGCGGTCCTCTTCACGAGCGGCAGCACCGGACCCGCGAAGGGCGTCGTGTACACGCACGGCATCTTCGCGGCGCAGGTCGAGATGTTGAAGGCGACCTACGGCATCGAGCCGGGCGAGATCGACCTCTGCACGTTCCCGCTGTTCGCGCTGTTCGGCCCGGCGCTCGGCATGACGTGCGTGATCCCCGACATGGACGCGACCCGTCCGGCCCAACTCGACCCGTATAAAGCCGCGGCGCAGATCAAGCAGTTCGGCGCGACGAACCTGTTCGGCTCGCCCGCGGTGATAAGGCGGTTGGGGGAGTTGGCGGGCGGAGGTGCCGAACCTACCCCTCCCGCCCCCTCCCTGAAGGGAAGAGAGGAGAAAAACACTGACGTCCCGATAGCCCCCAACGATGTGCAGGAGGCGAGCCGCTCCGTCACCCCCTTCCCTTCAGGGAGGGGGGACGGGGGGATAGGTCTTCTGCCCTCCCTCCGCCGCGTCATTTCGGCCGGCGCGCCCGCTTCGGCCGCCTCGATCGAGCGCTTCGTGAAACTCCTTCCCGACGGCGCCGAAGTCTTTACGCCTTACGGTGCCACGGAGGCGCTCCCCGTCGCGAACATCGGCAGCCGGGAGATCCTGTCCGAAACGCGCCACCTCACCGAACAGGGCAAGGGCGTGTGCGTCGGCCGGCCGGTCGCGGGGATGGAGGTGCGGGTCATTCGTGTCACCGACGAGCCGATCGCGGAGTGGGACGACGCGCTCCTCGCGCCACCCGGGGAGGTGGGCGAGTTCGTGGTTCGCGGCCCGGTCGTCACGCGGCAATACTACAACCGCCCCGACGCGACCAAACTGGCCAAGATTCGCGACCCGAAGACCGGTGACGTGATGCATCGGATGGGCGACGTCGGGTACATTGACGACCGTGGCCGATTGTGGTTTTGCGGCCGGAAGTCGCACCGCGTCGTTACCCCGTACGGGACGCTGTTCACCGATATGGTCGAACCGATTTTCAATTTTAATGACGTTACGGTCTCCCGTACCGCACTGGTCGGGGTGCGTCGGGGCGAAACGACCTTCCCGGTGGTGTGCGTCGAGTTGACCGCGTTCGGGCGACTCAAGTCGGGCTGGGCGGAGGTTCGAGCGGATCTGCTCGAAGAGGCGGGCCGGTGGCCGCACACGAAGCCGATCGAGACGTTCCTCCCTTACCCTGGCAAGTTTCCGGTGGACGTCCGGCACAACTCGAAGATCTTCCGCGAGAAGCTGGCGGTGTGGGCCGACAAGCAGCTCGGCCCGAAGTGGAACCCCGAAGCAAAGGAGCCGAAGGCGTGAAGGCGGTGGTGACCGGCGGCGGCGGGTTCCTCGGCGGGGCGGTCGCGCGGCTGCTCCGTCAGCGGGGAGACTCCGTCCGCTCGTTCACCCGCTCGCGGTACCCGTGGCTCGACGAACTCGGCGTCGAACAGGCGCTCGGCGACCTCGCGGACCTCGAAGCCGTCGAACGGGCCGTCGCCGGGTGCGATGTCGTGTTCCACGTCGCCGCGAAGGCCGGCGTGTGGGGCCGGTACTGGGACTTCTACAACACCAACGTCACCGGCACCGAGAACGTGCTCGCCGCGTGCAAGAAGCACGGCGTCCGCCGCCTAGTCTACACGTCCACCCCGAGCGTGGTCCACGCCGGCGGCGATGTGGAAGGCGGGAACGAATCGCTGCCGTACCCGAAACACTTCGAGGCGCACTACCCCGAAACGAAGGCGAAGGCCGAAAGGGCCGTCCTGGCCGCCAACGGCGAGGAACTCGCGACGGTTTCGCTCCGGCCGCACCTGATCTTCGGCCCCGGCGACCCGCACCTCGTCCCGCGGATCGTCGGCGCGGCCCGCAAGGGCAAGCTCAAGCGGATCGGCACGCGGGACGTGAAGGTCGACGTCACGTACATCGACAACGCCGCGCAGGCGCAGCTCGACGCCGCGGACCGCCTGGACATCGGCACCCGGCCCGCGGGCAAGGCGTACTTCATCTCCAACGGCGAGCCGCTGGAGTTGTGGCCGTTTATCGGCCGCATCCTCGCCGAAGCCGGCGCGCCGCCGGTGACCAAGCACGTGTCCGCGTGGAAGGCGAAGCTCGCCGGCCGCGTGTTGGAGTGGGTGTACCGGTTCGTGCCGTTCGTGCCGGGCGAGCCGCCGATGACACGGTTCGTCGCGAGCCAGCTCTCGACGTCGCACTGGTACGACATCTCCGCCGCACGGCGCGACCTGGAGTACGAGCCGAAGGTGTCGGTCGAGGAGGGGCTGAAGCGGTTGGGGGAGCGGTTGCGCGCCGGGTAACTTTGTGGTCCGGTCACTCCGTGACCGGGATGATCGAGCCCACGAAGCTCGACGATCATCCGCACCGCTCGAACGCGCTGTTCCGCACCGGTCACGGAGTGACCGGACCACAACGAACCACCACCGGCCGGTTCTGCGACCGCCGCGGCCCCGGCCGCTCACGCGGTGCCGTCGAGGACGGCCCGGACCTTGCGCGCCAGCGCCAGCGGGGTGAACGGCTTCTGCAGGAACGCGTCGGTGGCCTCGACGATGCCGTGCCGCACGATCGCGTCGTCGGTGTAGCCGCTCACGTACAGCACCTTCAGCCCGGGGTGCCGGGTCCGGAGCGTGTCGGCCAGCTCGCGCCCGCCCACCCCCGGCATCACCACGTCCGTCACCAGCAGGTGGATCGGGCCGCGGTAGTCGGCCGCGGTCCGGAGGGCGTCCGCGCCGCTCCCGCCGTCCAGCACCGCGTACCCCTGCGCCTCCAACGCCAGCCGCGCGAACTTGCGGACCGTGTCGTCGTCCTCGGCCAGAAGGATCGTTTCGCTCCCGCGCGGCGCCAGCCGGACCTCGCCCGACCGCGGGGCGACCGCCTCGAACGTCGCCGGCAATAGGATCTTGAACGTCGAGCCGACGTTCAGCTCGCTGTACACCGAGACGTGCCCGCCGTGCGTCTTCACCGCCCCGTACACCATCGCCAGTCCCAGCCCGGTGCCCTTGCCCTGCTCCTTCGTCGTGAAGAACGGCTCGAAGACCCGCGCCTTCACCGCGTCGGTCATGCCGGTCCCGGTGTCCGAGACGGCCAGTTGGACGTAATGGCCCGACGGCAGGTCGGCGTACATCGCGGCGTCCACCTCGCGGAGCCGGACGTTGCGCGTCTCGATCGTGAGCCGCCCGCCCCGGGGCATGGCGTCGCGGGCGTTCACCGCGAGGTTGAGGATGATCTGTTCGAGCTGGGTCGGGTCGGCCTTCACGCGGTGCAGCCCGGGGGCCAGCGCGGTCGCCAGGATCACGTCCTCGCCGACCAGCCGGCGGAGCAGCCGGGCCAACTGGTCGATGACCTCGTTCAGGTCGAGCACCCGCGGCTCGACGATCGCCTTGCGGCTGAACGCGAGCAACTGGTTGGTGAGGCCCGCGGCCCGCTCGCCGGCGTCGCGGACGGCCGCCAGCGCCTCGCGGTGCGGGTCGGCCGCCGGCAGCGCGTTGAGCAGGACGTCGCTGTAGCCGTTGATGACGGTGAGCAGGTTGTTGAAATCGTGCGCCACCCCGCCGGCCAGCCGGCCCACCGCCTCCAGCTTTTGCGCCTGCCGGAACTGGTCCTCCAGCTTGCGCCGGTCGGTCATGTCGCGGGCGACCACGACGAACCCGCGGAGCGCCCCGGCGCCGCCGTTGTCGCGCAGCGCGGAGGTGACGACCTCCGACCAGAACCGCGTCCCGTCCCGGCGCACCCGCCACGCCTCGGCGTAGTGGCTCCCCGCCTCCGCGGCCCGGGACAACCGGTCGGCCGCGGCGCCGGAGGCCACCTCGTCGGGGGGGTGGAACCGCGACATGTGCAGCCCGACGGCCTCGGCCGCCGGGTACCCGTAGGCCCGCTCGGCGCCGGGGTTCCACGTCACCACGCGGCCGTCCGGGTCGGTCGTGAAGATGGCGTACTCGCGGACCGAGTCGATCAACAGGCGGAGCCGCTCCTCGCTGGCCCGCAGCGCGTCCTCGGCCAACTTGTGCTCGGTCAGGTCGATGACCACCGCGGACACGACCGCGGGGCGCCCCGGCCCGGCCCCGTCGGCGGCGACCACGCTCACCCGGGCCCACAGGGTCGAGCCGTCCCGCCGCCGGTACCGGCGGTCGGCCTCGTAGGACGCGATCTCGCCCCGCGCGACGCGCGCGTACTCGGCCAGCACCCGCTCCCGGTCCTCCGGGAACACCACGTCGGCGATGGTCAACTCGGGCAGCGCCTCCGGGGGGTGCCCGAACATGCGGTGGAACGCGGCGTTGCCCCGGAGGTAGTGCCCGTCCGGCGCGATCTCGACCATCCCGGCCGTCGTCGAGTCGAAGAACGCGCGGAGCCGCCCCTCGCTGGCCCGGAGCTCCTCCTCGGCGGCCCGCCGGGCGGTGACGTCCTGCACCTGCCCGACGTACGCCCGGGGGACCCCGTCGGCGTCGCGGACGAGTGCCACGTTGGTCACGCCCCACAGCACCCGGCCGTCGCTATGGCGGTACCGCTTGTGCTGGACGAAGTACGGCTCCCCGGCGAGCAGGCGGTCGCGGAGGGCGAGGCTCTCGGCCACGTCGTCGGGGTGCGTGATGTCCGTCATCGTCATGCCGACCATCTCGTCGGCCGCGCGGCCGAACAGCCTGCCGAACGCGGCATTGGCTCGGACGAACCGGTTCGCCAGGTCGGTGAGGACCGTCGGCACGTTCGTGTCGTCGAACGCGCCGCGGAACAGCGCCTCGCTGGCCCGCAGCGCCGCCTCGGCCTCCTTCCGCGCCTGGATGTCGTGGCTGATGCCGACCAGCCCGGTCACCCGGCCGTCGCGGTCGCGCAGCGGCGCCTTGATGACGAGGTGCCAGCGCTCGGTCCCGTCCGGGTGGCGGACCCGCTCCTCCTTGTTGAATACGGTCGCGCCGTCGCGCAGCACGCGCAGGTCGTCGGCGTGGTACTCCCGCGCGAGCTCCGGCGGGTGGAAGTCGAAGCCGGTCTTGCCCGCCAGCGCGGCCTCGTCGCCCGCCCGGACCAGTTCGACGTGCGCCCGGTTGCTGATGACGAACCGGGCGCCGGCGTCCTTCGTCCAGACGGCGTCGGGCAGCGCGTCGATGAGGGTGCGCAGGAGGGCGCGCTCGCGCCGCAGTGCCTCCTCGGCCGCGTGCCGCTCGGTCACGTCGCGGAAGATCAGCACGACGCCCAGGAGGCCCCCGGTCTCGTCCCGGATCGGGGCGGCGCTGTCGTCGACGGGCCGTTCGGTGCCGTCGCGGGCGATCAGGAGGGTGTGGTTCGCGAGTCCGACGGTTCGCCCCTCCCGGATCACCCGGCGGACGGGGTTCTCGACCTCTCGGCGGGTGTGTTGGTCGACGATGCGGAACACGTCGGCCAGCGGCGCGCCGATCGCGTCGGCGGCGGACCAGCCGGTGAGGGCCTCGGCGACGCGGTTGAGCAGCGTCACCCGGCCCTCGGCGTCGGTCGCGATGACCGCGTCGCCGATGCTCTCCAGCGTGACGCGGAGCTTCTCGCGCTTCTGCCCCAGTGCCCGCTCGGCGCGCGCCCGCTCTTCGACCTCCGCCCGGAGCGCGGCGTTCGCGGCGGTGAGCTGCGCGGTCCGCTCTTCGACGTGGCGCTCCAGCTCGGCGCGGAGCCGGGTCAGTTGCTCGTTGGCCGTGCGCAACTGGAGGTTGACCTCCTGGAACTGCTGCGCCCGTAAGAAATCCTCTGCCCCCGGCCCCGCGCCTCCGCCACCCGGTTCGGTCGGCGGCCGGCGGACGAGCTCGGTCACGTCCTCCGCGTGATGTATGATGTACGCGACGGCCCCGCCGGCGCCGGCGACCGGCGAGTTGACGACGCTCCAGTGCCGCTCCTCGAACCCGCCGCCCTCGGCCGCGGCGCGGCGGACGTCGTACCGGTAAACCGGCATCGCGTCCGGGGCGCGGCTCCGCAGGACGCGGTCGAGCGAGTCGCGGAGGGGCCGGGCGCCGGGGAACACGTCGAGCAGCCCGCGGCCGACGATCCGTTCGCGCGCGGTCCGGGTGGCGCGCAGGTACGTGTCGCTGGCCGCGACGACGGCGAGGTCGGGTGCGAAGACGAGGTACGGACCGGGTGCCGACTCGAAGAGGGTTCGGAAGTCCGGCGCGTGCGGCGCCGGGGCGGGTTCGGTTGGCGCGTCTTCCATACGACCGCTCGTCGGGGACGTCCGTGCGGCTCGCGACTCGGACCGATCACGGCTGTTGGGCGGATTCGGCGCTCGGAGCTGTGGGGCGAGGTAATTGGACCGTTGGCCGTCCCCAAGACAGGCGACCGGGGAAAACCGCACAGACGAGCGAGCGGGCGATCAAAATCACCTTGAGTATGCCCCGTCGGGTTCGGGTCGCAAGTGGGAACCGGGACGATTGGGGAAAGCCCCCTCTCGTCGTGCGCAAAGGTTTACGTCGAGCCACAGAATTCAGCCGAGATAGGATGCTGTGGTCCGTCCAACGCGGCGCCATGTAGTGGACCCAATTGCCCAGACCAGAAACCGGCGGTTCTTTGCTACTGCCACCGGCCCCGCTGTACACCTCGGCGGGTGTCCTGTACCCGAGCGACTGGTGCAGCCGCTCGCGGTTGTAGAAGGCGAAGTACGACCGCAGCCCCACTCCGACTCCGGGACCGACTCGTAGCACCGCAGGTATACGTCCTCGTACTTCACCCACTAAAACGCTCGCGACGGCGAACGGTACCTTGTCGCGAGTTTGTGACGCGATCCCCAACGGCGCGGGGCCGTCGCGCGTTTAGACTGGGGCGGATTGTCGCGCACCAGATTGGGAGGGGGAGTATGCCGGCGCTTCGGCTAACGGGCCTCAGGTTCGCGGTGGTGCTCATGGCCTTCTCGTGGGGGCTCGCCGTCTCCGGCGTCGCCGCGCCCGTCCCCCCGGCGGCGCCGTTGCCGAAGCCGCTCCCCGATTCGGTCGTGGAAGCCTGGCAGGCAGCCGGGGCCGAGGTCGGCTGGATGAGCGTGGACGACACGCAATTTCGCGTCGGCAACACGGGCCAGCCCGGCGAGATACCCGCGTTCTACTTTCCCAAGTGGCGCGATCTTTGGGGGGGCTTTGGTGGGGACAAAAGCATGCCGCTCCCCGAATTGCCGCTCAACCTCCCGGCTCCGGGGGAGCCGTTCGGGCTGGTTCAGGGCCATTCCCGCATCCCGCATAACTGGTTCCGGGAGATCGCCCGGTTCAAATCTCTCCGCGCCCTCGATGTCTCCACCGGGCGGACCCCGCACGACGTCACGGACACGGACGTGGCCCACCTCGCCGCGCTGTCCGAGTTGCGGGTTCTCCGACTCCAGAAGACCGCGGTCACGGATGAGGGCCTGTTGCGCCTCGTGGGCCTTACTCGCCTCCGCGTACTCGCGATCCCGGACGCCCGGGTGACGGACGACGGGTTCAAGGTGCTGCCGAACTTCCCCGAACTCGAGCACCTCGACGCGCGGGGTGCCAAACTCACCGACGCCGGCGTCAAGCACCTCGCCGCGCTGACCCAGCTTCAGTCGCTGAACCTCCATTCGACCCGGTTGACCGACGCGGGCATGAGGCACCTGGCCGGGATGACGCAGCTCCGCTCCCTGGACCTTTCCGCCGCGCGGGTGACGGAGGCCGGCATGAGGCACCTGGCCGGGATGACCGACCTCCGCTCGCTGCACCTCCCCGCGGTCAACGACGCCGGCCTCGCGTACCTCGCCGACATGGCGAAAATGGAGACGCTCTCCTTCCGGGCCGACGCCGTGACGGACGTGGGCCTGAGGTACCTCGCCGGGAAGACCGGCCTCCAGGTTCTGAACTTGAACAACAGTAAGGTGACGGGGACGGGACTGGCACACCTCGCCGGGTTCAACCGCCTCACCTGCCTCGACCTGGCGAATTGCCCCGTGACCGATGAGGGACTGGAACACCTCCCCGGCCTCGAAAATCTCCTGGGCCTCGATCTGTCGCGGACACGGGTGACCGACGCGGGCTTGAAGCACCTCGCGAAGCAGAAGAAACTGGGGAGCCTCTACTTGGAGAAGGCCGACGTCCTGGCAAGGGACCAAATCACGGACGCCGGTTTGCAGCACCTCGCCAAGATGGAATCACTGCGGGCGGTGTGCCTGCGGAACACGCACGTGACGGACGAGGGGCTGAAGCAACTGGCCGGGTTCGAGCGACTCGACTGGTTGCGGGTCGGCAAGAGCAAGGTGACGAAGGAGGGGATCGCGAGGTTCAAGCAGGCGCGGCCGAATTGCGCCCTATCCTCCGACTGATACCGAGTCCGGCCGCGCGGTGGTCACCGGGTTGCCGTGCATGGCCCGACTCGCGCTGAGCCAGAAACCCTCGTCGCGACCGTCGGTTCGTTCCGGCCGTCGAGAACGCAGAAGGCGCACGGTACGCCCGAAGCCCGAATTGTCGTCCGCCGGCGCTCGTCGGGTTCTCATCCGGCGGGCTCACCGCGCCCGGAACGATCGGCTTCCGGGCGCGAGATGACCTCAACCGCCGAGCGTGGGAACGACGTTGAGCAGATACCAGTCCGGCACCTCGGAGTGCCCCACCTTCTGCGGCCCCAGATCGACGTACCGGACCGGGCGCGAGAACGGGTTCGCCACCGGCACCTGCCCGAACAGGTTCACTCCGATCGACTGCTCGACCGTTTGCGAAGCGCCGGGCGGCGTCCAGGTCGCCTGGTCCGCGGGCAACTGCTGGTAATACACCTCGGCCTCGTCTACAGAAGCGGGCACGAACGCGAGTGGGTCGTTCGCGGCCGCCTGGAACGCGAGCACCGCCAGCGCCGCGGTCTGCCCGAGCGGGTTCGACTTGTCGAACGAGAACTGCCCGACGAGACTCGTGCCGACGCTCCCGGGCGCGAGGGCCACCTCCGCCGCGCCCAGCTCCGCCGGGCCGAAGTTCGTCGCCGCGTGCGGGTCGAGCAGCGTCTCCTTGAAGTAGCCCATCGCGAGCGCGTGCGGGCCGGGGTTCACGGTCAGGTCCTGGAACGCCTGCGACACGACGGACGCGCCGCGGCTGTGCCCGATCAGGTGAACGTCCACCACGTCGTTCGGGCCGGCGAGCGTTGCGACCTCGCGGAAGAACTGCGCGAGGTTCCGGCCCGCGATGACCGTCGCGTTCGGCGACGCGGTCTGACTCAGCGGCGTCCAGACGTAGGGCAGGACGAAGTCGTACCCCTCGGCCTGCACCTGGGCGGCGAACGGGGCCAGGAACGCGCCCGGGTTCCCGTCCAGGCTCAGCCCGTGAACGACCGCGGCCACCGCGAACTTGCGGAACACCGCGATGTTGTTCGACTCGTTGAACTCCGCCACCTGGTTGTTCGGGTCGGCGACGACGAGAACGTAATCGCGGGACGGGTCGAGCACGAGCGGTCCGTTCAGCGCGGCGGACGCGACCCCGAACCCGCCTCCCGCCGGCGGGGTAATTGCCCCGCTCCCGACCAACTGGTCGCTCGCGTCCAACGTCGGGTCGGCCGATCGGTACACCCCGACCGGGATCACCGCCGGGTCGTTCTCATAGAAGCTGAATCGGATCAGGGTCGGCGCCTCCAGCCGAGCGGTGAACACGGCCACATCGAACCCCGCCGCCGGCGTGATGCGGTCGCCGAGCACTTCGAGCCCGAGCCGGGCGCGCAACGGTTTGTGTGACGAGGACATGGGTTTCTCCTGACCCGACGAGTTCTTCCGGTCGTGTGTGCGTGCAAAGCCCGCGCCGCGCCGTACCCGCCGCCCGTCCCTTACAATACGGTAAGCCTAACCCACCAACAGCTTCGGAGCGTACCGCGATGCCCGCGATGACGATGACGGAAAAGATCTTGGCCCGCGCAAGCGGTAAGAGCAGCGTCGCCCCCGGCGAGAACGTCTGGGCGAACGTGGACGTGCTCATGACGCACGACGTGTGCGGGCCGGGCACCTTCGGCGTGTTCAAGAAGGAGTTCGGCAAGGACGCGAAGGTCTGGGACCGCGAGAAGGTGGTCCTCATCCCGGACCATTACATCTTCACGAAGGACGCGATGGCGAACCGCAACGTGGACGTGTTGCGCCAGTTCGCGAAAGAGCAGGACATCACGTACTTCTACGACGTCGGCACCGAGCGCTACAAGGGCGTGTGCCACATCGCGCTGCCCGAAGAGGGGCACACGCGGCCGGGCGAGGTGCTCCTCGGCACCGACAGCCACACTTGCACCGCGGGCGCGTTCGGCGAGTTCGCCACCGGCATCGGCAACACGGACGCGGGGTTCGTGCTCGGCACCGGCAAGCTGTGGCTGAAGGTGCCGCCGACCATGCGGTTCGTCTTCAAGGGGAACCTGCCGCCGTACCTGATGGCAAAGGACCTGATCCTCGCGGTGATCGGCGACATCGGCGTGGACGGTGCCACGTACCGCGCGATGGAGTTCGACGGCGACGGCGTGTACGCGCTCAACATCGAGGAGCGCATGACGCTGTGCAACATGGCGATCGAGGCCGGCGGCAAGAACGGCATCATCGCCGCCGACCAGGTCACGTTCGATTACGTCAACAAGCGCAACGCGGGGCAGAAGCCGTACCAGGCCGTGAGGACCGACCCCGGCGCGACGTTCGCGTTCGAGAAGGTGTACGACGTGTCGAAGCTGGAGCCGGTGATCGCCAAGCCGCACTCGCCCGACAACAAGGCGTTCGTGAGCGAGGTGAAGGGCACGAAGCTCGACCGCGCGTACATCGGGAGCTGCACCGGCGGCAAGCTGACCGACTTCAAGGCCGCGGCCGAACTGCTCAACGGCAAGTCGGTGAAGATCGACACGTTCGTCGTGCCCGCGACGACCGAGGTGGCCCGCGGCCTGGACACGGAGAAGGTGGGGGGGAAGTCGCTGCGCGAGGTGTTCCTCGCGGCCGGCGCGAAGATCGGCGACGCGAGCTGTGCGGCGTGCCTGGGCGGGCCGAGCGACACCTTCGGCCGCCTGAACACGCCGATCAGCTGCATCAGCACGACGAACCGCAACTTCCCCGGCCGGATGGGGCACAAGGAGGCGAAGGTGTTCCTGGCCAGCCCGCTGACGGTGGCCGCGAGCGCCCTGGCGGGCACCATCGCGGACTGCCGCGACCTTCTGGTATGATGGAGCACCCGAGGGAGAACGTGCCGTGAACGCGACGATTACCATTACCGACCCGGACCTGCTCGCCAAGCTCACGGCCGCGCCCGGCTTCGTCGAGATCCGCGACCCGGCCGGCCGCGTTCTCGGCACGTTCTTTCTGGACGGGTACGGCGTGCCCCCCCCGGGTGTGACGTCCCCAATTTCCGACAAGGAGTTCGAGGAGGCGCGCAAACAGACGGGGGGCAAACCGCTCGCCGAGATCCTGAAGCGGCTCCAGGCGGGCGAGGAGAGATGAACTACACCGTCGTCTGGGAGCCGCCGGCCGAGAACGACCTCGCCGCGGCGTGGAACGCGGCGACCGACCGAACCGCGGTCACCCAGGCGGCACACCGGCTCGACCTGGCGCTGATCTGGCACCCGTTCGCAATCGGCCTGGCGCGGAACTCGGCGGTCAACCGCACCGCCGTCGATTTGCCCCTGGGTATCGACTACTCGATCATCGAGGACGACAAGACGGTGCGCGTCGTCCGCGTCTGGTCGCTGGTCTGATCCGCGAGGTTCCGCACTTCCGCTAATGGGTGCCGCTCATGACCGAACACGTTTCGCGCCGCGCGGTTTTGGTGGTGGGGCTGTCCGCCGTTACGCGACTCGGCGGCCCCGTGGTCGGGGCGCCGGTGCCGAAGGCCGGCGACAACAAGTCGTGGGTCGGCAAGACCGTCCTGCCGAAGAAGCCGGACCCCAGCGCCGAGTTCAAAGATCGGTCCGCGACACTCCCCCCGGCGAAGACCGACCGCCCCGTGGTCACGAGGCTGGAGGGCGCGTCGTGGGAGGTGAAGTCCGAACAGGGCACGCGCGTCGAAGTGGTCGAGGCCGGTAACGCGTTCTGGGTGGAGAAGGGGGAACTGGTCCTGTTGTCCGAAGCGATCGACTTTTACACGAAGGCGATCAAGGCCGACGAACTCGACGCCTACATGTACAACCTCCGCGGCTGGGCGGCGTACCTGCTCGGCAAACCGACCGACGCGATCAAGGACTTCGACAAGTTCCTCGAACTGGTCCCCGCCGCTGCCACCGGGCACCGCGTCGTGGGGCTGAGCAACCGCGGACTGGTACTGGCCGAGACGGGCAAGTTCGATGCGGCCGTCAGGGATCTCGACGAGGCGGTGAAGCTCAATCACCCGCCGGCGCTCCTGAACCGCGGCTGGGTCTGCGAACTGAAGGGCGACTACCGGAAGGCGGAAGCGGATTACGCCGCGGCCCTGAAGAACCACCCGCGTGATCCGCTGGCGCTGAACAACATGGCGTGGCTGAAGGCGACGTGTCCCGACGCGGCGGTTCGTGACGGCAAGGAGGCGGTGAAGTTGGCGCAGCAGGTGTGCGAGCGGACCGACAACCGCGAGGGCATGTTCCTCGACACGCTCGCAGCGGCGCACGCCGAGGCCGGGGATTTTGCCGCGGCGGTGAAGGCGCAGGAACGCGCCCTCGAAGACACGGGGTACGCCCGCAAGGAGGGCGAGGGCGCCCAGAAGCGGCTGCAACTCTACAAGGACAAGAAGCCGTACCGCAGCGAACCGCGGAAGTAGTTACGCCCGGGGCGGCGATTCGCAGAAGGTGCGTATGCTCGCCTACAAGCCGCACAAAGGCGCGATCTTCCAGGTGGCGTTCGCGCCGGACGGCGCGTCGGTCGCCACGTGCGGCCCGGTGCCGGCCGTGTGTGTGGCGGACGCGGCGACGGGAAAGGTTCGCTGGCGGCACGACATCGAACCTTCGGCCGGGCCGGGGCTGGGGCTGGCGTACTCGCCGGACGGTACCCGGCTCGCCGTCGTGAGCTGGACCGCCGCGATCGTCTTCGATGTGGCCTCGGGCGCCCTGCGGCACACGCACCCCGGCCGCGGGTGCGGCATCGCGTTCACCCCGGGCGGCTCGGCCGTCGTCACCGGCGCGCCCTCCCCGTACCGCGGGGCGCGCCGGACGGCCCTGGAAACGGGGACGACCGAACCGATCGACCACCTGGGCGAAATCACGACCTTCAACCGGTTCCGCTATTCGCCCGACGGCCGGCTCCTCGCGGCGCTCGCGCCGCACTACGGACAGGCCGTGAACGTCCTCGACGCCCGGACCGGCGCGCTCGTCGCGCGGGCGGTCGGCTCGCACCACACCGCCGGGGTCGGCACGCTGGCCTTTCACCCGCGGGCGTCGGTGCTCGTGTACTCGGGCGGACCCCGGCTCGTCGCCTACGACTTCAGAACCCGAGACCCGATCGCGGAGCGGGTGCGGTCGAAGAAGTACGTTCAAGACGCCGCGTTCACGCCCGACGGTCGGCACCTCCTCACCGTCAGCAACGACGCCACGGCCGTGTTGTGGGAAACGGCCGAGTGGACGGAGGTGCGGGAGTTCGCATGGGACATCGGGCCGTTGAAATCGGTCGCGGTCGCCCCGGACGGCGGCCGGGCGGTGTGCGCCAGCGACCGAGGGCGGGTCGTGGTGTGGGATCTGGACCTGTGACCGCCGTTCGCGCTCCGCGAGAACCTTTCGGCCCGCCCCGTGTCCGTGACACATCGACACGCGGAGGTTCGCCATGTCGGGATCACGGAAAGAGCTCCTCGCCGACCGCGACGACCTGTTCGTCGTCCACGACTTCCTAACGCCGGAGGAGTACGAGCACTACACCGCGCTGAGCGAGTCGGCGGGGTACGGGGACGCGCCGATCACCACGTCGGCCGGGTTCGTGATGCGGAAGGACATCCGCAACAACGACCGCGTAATAATCGACGACCCGGGGCTCGCGGAAGCGATGTGGGAGCGGTTGCGGCCGTTCTTCCCCGAGCGCGTGCAATTCTGGCTGCCGGTGGGGCTGAACGAGCGGTGGCGGTTCTACCGCTACGACCCCGGGCAGCAGTTCGACTGGCACTTCGACGGCGCGTACGAGCGCTCGCCGCTGGAGCGGAGCGCGTTCACGTTCATGATCTACCTCAGCGGCGGGGTGGCGGGCGGCGCGACGGAGTTCAATCTACGGACGTACGGTCGGGTGCGCGACGAGGACGCGGCGGTTCGGGTGCAACCGGAAGCGGGCAAGGCGCTGGTGTTCCCGCACCGCGTCCTGCACCGCGGCGCGCCGGTGGCGGACGGCCGCAAGTACGTGATGCGCACCGACGTGATGTGCCGCTGGGCCGAACGGGTGGGGTGATCGCGGGGCCGCGGACGGGCCGCCCCGCCGCGGAAAAGTTAAGGACTACCGGACAAAACCGGATCGGATGAAGATGACGCAGGCCGCGAGCTGGCACCACCCGAGGTAGTATCGGGCGTTGCGGTCGAGTCGTCGCCCAACCCGACCGAACTGGGCGAAGAAGTTGTGACACCGTTCGACGGCGTT
>JAFKJJ010000665.1 GCA_017306025.1 Planctomycetota bacterium | reverse complement strand
GAAGGCCGCGCCGGTGCGGCCGGCGGTCGAGCCGCCGGCGCCCGCCGGCGAGCGCGCGACCATCACCGTCAAACTGCCCGCAGACGCGGCGCTGTTCGTGGACGACCGCCGGAGCCCGTCGAAGGACCCGGTGCGGTCGTTCTCGACCCCGCCGCTGCCGGCCGGGCGCGAGTTCGCCTACGTGATCCGCGCTGAAGTGGTCCGCAACGGTCAGCCGGAGACGCTCACCCAGAAGGTGCCGTTCAAGGCCGGCGAGCGGGTGGTGGTGGACTTCACCTCGCTCGGTAAGTGACACGGGCGCGGTGGTTGTGAGTAACGCCCGAGGGCGCCCAAAAGACTCCGGATCACCAGAACGCGCCCGGCGGCCGGACATCCGGTCTCGGGCCGAATCTGCGATCACAAATCTCGTTGATACAAGCATTTGCGACCGGAGAGAATCGCCCGAAGACGATCCATCTTCTCACCTTCACGATTTCTTCGTTTGACGGCGGCCCCCGCGCCGGTAAATCGTATGCGTGCGGCGTTCCTCTCTACCGCACGCCCTCCGGTGCCCCCATGAGTGAGCCGATCCCATCTTCGGCACCCGCCCAAGGTGCGCCCGCGCCCGTGCCGCCGGCCGCGCGGAAGAGCAGTTGGAAATACACCCTGGGGTTGATCGCTGTACTCGTCGCCGGAGCAGGCGGGTACTACCTCTACGTCCGCGCACAGAACCCCGAGCCCCCTCCGGTCGACGAACTGACAGAACTGAAGGCGTACCTCACGCGCCTCGCGGCCAACCAGAAGCTCGCCGACGGCTACGCCGACACCGACCCCAAGGACCTCGTCGCCGACACACCGAAAGACCCGTCGAAGTGGGCGAAGGTGGACGGCGAACTCGTGTTCACGGTGGTCGGCACGGACGACCCGGCGAAGGCCGTCGAGGAGTGGAAGGACTTCATGGCCGCGCTGGGTAAGGCCACCGGCAAGAAGGTGAAGTACCTCGACGGCATTCAGACGATCGAGGACCAACTGACGGCGGTGCGCGAGGGCCGGTTGCACGTGACCGCGTTCAACACCGGGGCCGTACCGATGGCCGTGAACACCGCGGGGTTCGTCCCGCTGTTCGCCCCGGCCGACGCGCAGGGGAAGTTCTCCTACGAGATGGAGATCCTCGTTCGCGCCGACTCGCCCGTGAAAACGCCCGCCGACCTGAAGGGCAAGACGGTCGGGTTCGTGGCGCTGTCGTCCAACTCCGGGGCGAAGGCCCCGATGGTGACCCTCAAGGACGAGTTCGGGCTGCTGCCGGGCCGCGACTACAAGTACGCGATCATCGGGGAGCACATCCGATCGGTGAAAGAACTGGTCGCCGGCAGGTGTGACGCGGCGTGCGTCGCCAACGACCTGCTCCATCGTGCGGAAGCCAGCGGGGAACTGGACAAGACGAAGTACCGCTCGCTGTACGTGTCCAAGCCGTTCCCGCCGCTGTGCTTCGGGGTGCCGCACCACCTGCCGCCCGAGTTGCGGGGGAAGGTGGCGCGGGCGTTCGCGGAGTTCCAGTTCGCCGGCACGAGCGTGGGCAAGCGATACGTGCCGCAGGGGAAGACGAAGTTCGCCGCGGTCAGCTACGAAAAGGACTGGGAGTACGTCCGCAAGATCGACGATACATTGTCGCACCTGCTGGACGGGAGGTAGCCCGCGCAGGTGACGGGGTTCGCAGCAGAGCCGTCGGGCGCCCGCAGCGGCGCCCGGCCCCCGACGGGGAAACGTGATCGAGTTGCCCGAAATCGCCCGGGCTTTCGTCACTCTTTCATCCAGGGGACCGTCATGCCATCATCTTCCGAGGGCCGGCGCGCCTTTACGCTCATCGAACTGCTCGTCGTCATCACCATCATCGCCATCCTGATCGGTCTGTTGCTGCCAGCGGTGCAGAAGGTGCGCGAGGCCGCCGCCCGAATGAAGTGCGCCAACAACGTCAAGCAGGTCGGTCTGGCGCTGCACAACTACGAGGGCACCCGCGGCGCACTGCCGCCGTCGAGCGTCCAGAGCCCGGCCGCGGCCGCGTTCGCCGGGCTCCGCGACTTTCAGAAGGTGGGCACCACAGGCACGAGCAACTCCGACTACGCGAAGCACTGTTTCCTCGCCATCATCCTCCCGTACATCGAACAGGGCAACGTGTTACAACAGAACGGCACGCCCTACAACTTCCGGCTCGACTGGTACGATCCCGCGAACCGGGCGGCGGCCGCGACGCGGATCCCCACCTTCGAGTGCCCGTCCGTTCCCTACTCCCACCTGATGGACCCGATCCTCGAACCGGCTACCTATGGGAGCGGGTGGGTGCCGGCTACGACCGACTACATGGCCGTCAACCGGGCGAACAACCGGACCGCGATCTGGACCGCGATGGGGCTGACTTACCCCGGCGACGACGCCATCAAGGGCGTACTCGGGAGCAACGTGTTCACCCCGCTCCTGACGGTCACCGACGGCCTGAGCAACACGATCATGTTCGCCGAGGCCGGCGCGCGGCCACAGAGCTGGAAGTTCGGCGTCCGGCAGACCGACCCGACGTTCATGAACGGGCCGTGGGCCTATTCGGGCAACGACATCGCGGTGGACGGGTCGAACACGTCCGGCGGCACCCTGAGTTCGGCGACCGACGTGCCGACGGCGTGTTCGATCAACTGCGCGAACCAGGGCGAGATCTACGCGTTCCACACCGACGGCGCGAACGTCGGGATGGGCGACGGGTCGGTGCGGTTCCTGCGCAAGAGCGTCTCGCTGGTCACGCTCCAGAAGATGTGCGCCCGCGCCGACGGCTACCCCATCGACGGGGACTGACCTTTTCAGCCGGGGGCAACACGATGATCGTCACGCGCTCGATTGCCGCGGCCGTCGCCGGTGCCGCCCTCGCGGCCCTGGCGGGGTGCGGGAAGGAGCCCGCCGGGCGCGTCCCGGTTTACCCGGTCACCGGGTCGGTGCTCGCGAAGGGGAAGGGCGTGCCACACGCCCGCGTGACGTTCGTCGCGCTGGCCCGTCAGGACGGGCCGGCGCTCGATACCGACTTCCTGACCGACCCGTCCGGGAACTTTGCCGCGACGACCTACAAGCCGGGCGACGGGCTGCCGCCCGGTCGGTACGCGGTGTTCGTGCAGTGGCCGGAGACGGTAACCGACGACCCCGCCCTCGGCGGCGACCGGCTCCACGGCCGGTACAGCGACCGCAAGAAACCGGTCTTCACGGTCGAGGTGAAGGCCGAACCGAACAGTTTGCCGCCGTTCGACGTGAAGTGATTGGCGCCCGGTCGTACGGGGCGCTACTTTGCCAGTTCCCAGTTCTTCTCGTTGCTCCCGCGCTTGACCTCGAAGGTCAGTTCGGTCTTGTCGTTGTACTTCGCCGGCAACAGCTCCGCGACGACCGGCACCGTCGGGCTGTCGGGCGTGTCGTACATCTTCTTCTGGCCGGTCACCTTGACGCCGGAGATGCTCACCTTCGTGTTCCCGACCGGCGCCTTCCGGACGGTGTACTTTCCGCTCTTGATGACGTCGTCGGCCGTCCCCTGGCCGTCGGCCGCAATAAATTTGATGTGTCCGTCCTCGACCGGTTTGCCGTCGTAGGTGACGGTGCCCGACACGTCGCCCGACCGGTCATCACCGGAACACCCGACCAAAACCACCGCCGTACGCGAAAACGGGCCGCGCCGACGGACCCGCCCGTCCCGCCGGCGCGGCCCGCGGACTACTTTTTCAGCTCCCAGTTCTTCTCGTTGGTACCCGGTTTCACGTCGAGGGTGAGTTCGGTCTTGTCGTTGTACTTCGACGGCAGCGACTCCGCGAGCACCTCCTGCACCGGGCTGTCCGGCGTGTCATACAGCTTCTTCTTTCCGACCACTTTCGGCACGCGGATCTGAACCTTGGCGGTGCCCGGCGGCACCCGCGCCGAATACTTCCCGTTGGCGATCTCGCAGCCGGCGGTCGGGGACTTGCCGTCGGCGGGGACGAACGTCACCGACCCCTTCTCGGCCGGCGCGCCGTCCACCGTGACCGTCCCGCTCACGTCGGCCATGTTGTCGCCGGCGCAGCCGATCAGAACGGTCAGCGCCGCGGACAGGGCGGCGAACCGCCCGGCGTTTCGGACCCGCATCGCGTCTCTCCGGTGTTCGGGTGTGGTTCGTCGGGCGCACCTTTGCGCGCCACGACGGGGACGAATCGGCGCGTTCTTCCGTAGCCGGCCCCTGTGGGGCCGGTGCGACATCGTCCGAACAGCGCCGGCCTCACACGAGCCGGCTACAGAAGAAGAGCGGCGCGACCGCGGTCAGTCGTTGGTGAAGACCTCGCCGCCGTTCATGCTGCCCATCGCCTGCCACGTCTGGAGCGGGACCGAGTTCCGCATGAACCGGACGCTGCCGTCGCAGAGGGCGGCGTTCACCCCGCCGGTGTGCCGGCTGCGGGCCGCGTTGTACTGCGGGCTGCCGGCGGTCGCGGGCATCGCCGGGTCGTTGGTGGTCTGGAACCACCCGTTGAGGATCACGTCCGGGGCGGTCGTGTTGGGGGTGAGCAGCGTGTGGAACCGGAAGATGCCGTCGTCGTTGTGGATGTCGCCGCGCCAGTCGTTGTCGTCGGCGCTCTTGGCCATCAGGTATTCGGACATGAGCAGCGTGTTCGAGGTGCCGTCGGTGATGCTGGTCATGCGCGTGACGCCCGGCGTCGAGCGGCTCCCGTTGACGTGGTAGAACGGCGCCAGCCCCGCGGGCGGGGCCGTGTCGTAGTTGGCGTTGCCCCAGTTCACGACGTAGTTGCCGCGGACCCGCTGGTACGTCCCGACGTTCTGCTCGGCCTGCCCGCTGTCGCTGGGGCAGTAGTAGACCGGCACCTTCTGGCCGCACAGCCCGTTGAGCGTGAGAAGGCTGAGCGCGGGCGGGCAATCGATCAAAATGAAATCATACTGGTGCTCCACTTCCTGGAGCGCTTCTTTGAAACGCGTTTCCCGCTGGGCCAGGTCCACCATTTCGATTTCGGCGCCCGCCAGCTCGCGATTTGCGGGAACAAGGTCATATTTACCCGCGGTCGAAACGATCCGCACCTCCGAAATCGACTTGCTACCCAATAGTACTTGGTAAACGGTATGTTCAAGGATGCCCTTATCCACGCCGCTTCCCATCGTCGCATTCCCTTGGGGATCCAGGTCAACCAGCAGCACGCGGCGTTTCGCCGCGGCAAGACTGGCTGCAAGATTGACGCTGGTGGTGGTTTTACCGACTCCGCCTTTTTGATTCGTTATCGCCAGAATTTTCGCCATCTGTCCCACTCGCTGGTCTTGTTGCAATACTGAACACTGAAGCAATACGCCTTGTTCCGATACTAGGGAAGCCCTGAGTAAGTCCTCACTACGCGCGTTGCTGGTAAAATCGGGATGATCATAAGGCGCGCGACAA
>JAFKJJ010000664.1 GCA_017306025.1 Planctomycetota bacterium | reverse complement strand
TGAGGCAGTCCGTGGCGATCCCGACCGAACCGATTGACAGCGTCCCGCGCCCCCTCTGCCTGATCGAGACGCCCGTGGAAGGCGACAGCCCCGACCCGGCTCTGGAGGCGGAAAGGCTCGGGTGTGGGTGATGGCCGGAGACAGCAACGAGGAAGAACTGCTCCGCTCAGAGGCCCTCCGGAACGCCGCCGCTTCCCTCACCCGCCAGAGCCTCGAACGGGAGCTGGCCGTCGAGCGCGAGCGGCTGCGGATCACGCTGGCGAGCATCGGCGACGCCGTCATCAGCACCGACGCCGCGGGTCGGGTCACGTTTCTCAACCCCGCGGCCGAGGACCTGACCGGCTGGACCCGGGCCGAGGCGGTCGGCCGGCCCATGCCGGACGTCTTCCGGATCGTCCACGCGCACACCCGCGAGCCGGTCGAGAACCCCGCGCTGCGGGCGCTGCGCGAGGCGGCGGTGGTCGGGCTGGCGAACCACACGATCCTCATCGCCCGGGACGGCACCGAGCGGGCCATCGACGACAGCGCCGCCCCCATGCGCGACGGCTCCGGCCCCCCGGTCGGTTCGGTGCTGGTGTTCCGCGACGTGACCGAGCGCCGGCGGGCCGACGAACTGCGCGAGCGCCTGGCCGCGATCATCGAATCGTCCGAAGACGCGATCGTCAGCAAGACCCTGGACGGCGTCATCCGGTCGTGGAACGCGGGGGCCGAGCGCCTCTTCGGCTACGCGGCCGCGGAGGCGGTCGGGCGGTCGATCACGCTCATCATCCCGCCGGAGCGGCTGGACGAGGAGCGGATGATCCTCGACCGGATGCGCCGCGGCGAGCGGGTCGAGCACTACGAGACGGTCCGGGTGGCCCGGGACGGGCGGCGGCTCGACATCTCGCTGACTGTCTCGCCGCTGCGCGACGCGGAGGGGCGCGTCGTCGGCGCGTCGAAGGTCGCCCGCGACATCACCGAGAAGAAGCGGACCGAGCGGGCCCTGCGGGAGAGCGAGGACCGCTACCGGCAGGCCGCGGCCGCCAACGCGAAGTTCCGCACCCTCTTCGAACAGGGGACTCAGTTCGCGGGCATCCTGGCGCTCGATGGCACCGTGGTCGAGGCGAACCGCCTGTGCCTGGACTTCTGCGGGTTCTCACGTGACGAGGTCGTCGGCAAGCCGTTCTGGGAGTGCGGGTGGTGGAACCGGTCGGCCGAACTGATGGACACGATCCGCGGGGCGTGTCGGCAGGCGGCGACCGGGCGGCCGTTCCGGGCCGAGTCGCGGTACTTCGTGGCCGACGGCGGCGAGCGGCTGGTGGACCTGGTGATCGCCCCGGTCACGGACGACAGCGGAACCGTGCTGTTCCTGGCCCCGACCGGGATCGACATCACGGACCGCAAACGCGCCGAGGACGCGCTCCGCGAGAGCGAGGGGTGGCACCGCTTCCTTTCCGACCTCGCGGCCGCCACGGAGCCGCTCGCCGATCCGGCCGAGGTGATGGCGACCGTCGCCCGGATGCTGGCCGAGCACCTGGGCGCCGACCGGTGCGCCTACGCGGAAGTGGAAGACGAGGCCGTCTACGTTATCACCGGCGACCACCCGAGGGGCGTTCCGAGCATCGTCGGCCGCTGGTCGGTCGCGTCCTTCGGGGCCGAGCACCATCGGACGATGCTCGCGAACGAGCCGTACGTCGTTTCCGATGCGGACACCGACGCGCGGATCGGGCCGGACGATCGGGCCGCGTTCCGGGCGACCACCATCCGGGCCGTGATCTGTGTTCCGCTGCACAAGGGGGGAAGGTTCACCGCCGCGATGGCCGTTCACCAGAAAGCGCCCCGGTCGTGGGCGCCGGCGGAGGTCGAACTCGTCCGGACGGTGGTCGGCCGGTGCTGGGAGGCCCTCGAACGGGCCAGGGTCGCCCGGAACCTGCGGGAGAGCGAGGCCCGCTACCGCGCGATCGTCGAGGCGACGCCCGATTGTGTCAAACTGGTCGCGCCGGACGGCACGCTCCTCCAGATGAACCCGGCCGGGCTGGCGATGGTCGAGGGCGACGAGTCGGCCCTCGGCCGGAGCGTCTACAACGTGATCGCTCCGGAGCACGCGGACGCCTTTCGGTCGTTCAACGACCGCGTGTGCCGCGGGGAAAAGGGGACGCTGGAGTTCGACGTCGTCGGGCTGAAGGGCACGCGCCGGCACATGGAGACGGCCGCCGTCCCGCTGCCCGCCCCGTCGGGGGGCTTCACGCACCTGGCCGTGACCCGGGACGTCACCGACCGCCGGCGGGCCGAGGACGCGCTGCGGCGGAGCGAGGCGCAGTTCCGGCAGATGGCCGACGCCCTGCCGCAGATCGTCTGGACCGCCCGCGCGGACGGGTTCGTCGACTACTACAACGAGCGCTGGTACGAGTTCACCGGGTTCCCGCGCGGCGAGTACGGTGACGAGAGCTGGAAGGCGGTCCTCCACCCCGACGACGTGCGCCGGTGCGCGGAGACGTACTACGGGTGCGTCCGCTCGGGGGACCGCTACCAGATCGAGTACCGGTTCCGGGACCGGCGGACGGGCGGCTACCGCTGGTTCCTGGGGCGGGCCTACCCGGTGCGGGACGAGGGCGGGCGGATCGTCCGCTGGTTCGGCACCTGCACGGACATCGACGACACCAAGCGGGCCGCGGAGACCATCCGCTTTTTGGCCGACGCCAGCGCCGCGCTCGCCGAACTGACCGATCCGGAGAGCACGCTCCAGAAGGTCGCGGCGCTGGCGGTGCCGTTCTTCGCCGACTGGTGCGCCGTGGACGTCCGGGAGCCCGACGGCGCGCTCCGCCGGGTGGCCGTCAACCACGCCGACCCGGCCCGGGTGGCGCTGGTCCGCGAACTGCACCGCCGCTACCCGCCCGCCCCGTCCGACGCGCAGGGCGTCATGCGGGTGGTGCGGACCGGCGAGCCCGAGTGGGTCGCGGTGATTACGGACGCGATGCTGGTGGGGTCGGCGCGGGACGCGGAGCACCTGCGGGGCGCCCGCGAGCTGGGCCTGAAGTCCTACATCAGCGTGCCCCTGAAGTCTCGCACCGGGGTCCTGGGCGCCCTGACGTTCGCGACGGCGGAGTCGGGCCGGGTGTACGGCGCCGACGACCTGCGGGCGGTCGAGGACCTCGCGCACCGGGCGGTGATCGCCGTCGAGAACGCCAACCTCCTCGCCGCGCTCCGCGAGTCCGACCGGCGGAAGGACGAGTTCATCGCCCTCCTGGCCCACGAACTGCGCAACCCGCTGGCGCCGATCCGTAACGGCCTGGAGGTGATGCGCCTGGCGGGCGGCTTGCCGGAACCCGCGGCACAAGCCCGCGACCGGATGGACCGGCAACTGTCGCACATGGTCCGACTGGTCGACGACCTCCTGGACGTGTCCCGCATCAGCCGCGGGAAGATGGAACTGCGGCGGGCGCCGGTGCGGATGGCGGACGTCCTGAGCCTCGCGGTCGAGACCGCCCGTCCGCTCATCGACGAGGCCGGGCACGACCTGGCGGTGAGCGTGCCCCCCGAGCCGATCCTCCTGGACGCGGACCTGACACGGCTGGCTCAGGTGTTTGCGAACCTGCTCACCAACAGCGCCAGGTACACGCCGCGGGGCGGGACGATTTGGCTGACGGCCACGGGGGCGGGGCGGGAGGCCGTGGTCACCGTGCGGGACACCGGTATCGGCATCCCCGCCGACATGCTCGGCCGGGTCTTCGACATGTTCAGCCAGGTGGACC
>JAFKJJ010000663.1 GCA_017306025.1 Planctomycetota bacterium | reverse complement strand
CAGGAGCTCGACGACGCCGAGACTGCCCTCCATTCGCGACCGCCCCAATTCGAACGGGCGGAGAATGCTTATGTCCGCGCCTACACGCTCGACCGGTTCAGCTCGCGCCCCTGGTTCGGGCTGGCGTTCTCGAAGTTCGAAGAGTGGCAGGCGCGCGGATCCAAGGTCGACGACCGCCGATGGAAGGCGATCCCCGTGGCCCTGGCCGCGGCCACCGACCACGGCGTCGCGGTGTGCTACGCCCCCGGCACCAACCAGGAGGCCGTCGCCGAGCACGCGTTCATGCTCATGCTCGCGCTCGTTCGAAAGTTGCGCGAGCAGGACATCGAGATCCGGCAGGGGCTGTGGCCGCGGCGGGTGGTCGGCAACCTGCGCGGGCAGACGCTCGGCATCGTCGGGCTCGGGCGCATCGGGAAGGCGGTCGCCCAGCGGGCGGTCCCGTTCGGGCTGAAGGTGATCGCCACCGAGATCCTTCCGGACGAGGCGTTCGCGGCCGCCCACAACGTCACGTTCGTACCGCTCGAAGAACTCCTCCAGAAGTCGGACGTTGTCACCCTGCACGTTCCGAAGACCGCGCTGACGAAGAACCTCATCCGGCGCGAGACGCTCGCCCTGATGAAGCCGTCGGCGGTCCTCCTGAACACGTCCCGCGGCGGGGTCGTTCACGAGAAGGACCTGCACGACGCGCTGGTCGAGAAAAGAATTGCCGGGGCGGGGCTGGACGTGTTCGAGATCGAGCCGCTGCGCGCGAGCCCGCTGTGCGCGCTGGACAACATCGTCCTCACGGCGCACACCGCCGGCGTGGACCAGCAGTCGCGCCAGGACATGGCCCGCCTGCCCGCGACCGCGATCGTGAAGTTGCTCGCGGGCGAGTGGCCCGCGGACTGGGTCGTGAACCCGTCGGTGAAGGACCAGTTTTTCACCCGCGGCTAACGGTCCGCGCGTACGGTCTTCTTTGGTGCGGTCCCACGTGTCGGGCTTGATGCGGGTGGGGAGCCGGTGCCACAATAAAACCCAACCCGCGGGGCACGTCGGGGGCGCTCGCTGCTCATGCCCGAGAACGCGATCGAAATCGACCGGCTGGTGGTGCGGTACCGCGGGAAGGTGGCCCTCGACGGGCTGGACCTGCACGTGCCGCGCGGCGCCGTGTACGCCTTCCTCGGCGACAACGGCGCCGGCAAGACCACCACCATGAAGGTCCTCACCGGGCTGGCGCCCCCGGACACCGGCCGCGCGACCATTCTGGGCCTCGACTGCTGGTCGAAGGCCGCCGAGCTGCGCCACCGCGTCGGGTACATGCCCGAGCGGCCCCGGTTCTACGACTGGATGTCGGTCGGCGACCTCGGCTGGTTCACCGCGTCGTTCCACAATCCGAGTTTTCTCGGCCGGTTCCGCGAGTGGGCCGCCCGGTTCGGCCTCGACCCCGCGAAGCGCCTGAAGGATCTCTCTAAAGGCGGCTACGCACGCGTGGGCCTGGCGCTGGCGCTGGCCCCCGACCCGGAAGTGCTCCTGCTCGACGAGCCGACCTCCGGTCTCGACCTGCTCACACGGCGCGAGTTCCTGGCGAGCCTGTCCGACCTCGCCGCGAGCGGCCGCACGGTGTTCATCACCAGCCACTCGATCGCCGAGCTGGAACGCGCCTGCACGCACGTCGGGCTGCTCCGCGACGGCAAGATGATCCTGTCGGCCCCGCTGGAAGAGGTGCGCAAGAAGGTGCGCCGCGTGAGCCTCCGGTTCACCGGCGTCCCGCCCGACGCGGCCGGACTGGGGACCGTACTGAGCACCGAAGTCGAGAAGAACGGGACCGGGCGATACTGGCGGGCACTCGTGCAGGACCCGAACCCCGACGCGATCGCGGCGCTGCGCCAGCGCGCCGACCTGAGCGACGTCGCGGACGCGGCCGTGTCGCTTGAAGAGGTGTACGCCGGACTGATGGCGAAGCCCGGACCCGCGTCCGAGAGCGGCGCCCTCCCGCCGCTGGTGCGGCGGGTCTCCGAGTAGTGTTTGGTGTTTTGTTGGCGCACTTCCGGCGTTTGCCGATCCGGTAACCCTCTGCCGGTCTCATCCGACCCGACCCGACGCGGCGAAGCGCGAACACCGAAACACCGAACACCAAAACACGAAACACCAAACACGAAACACCAGAGGTGACAGTGATCCGCGCCGTGGTGTGGAAAGAGCTGCGGGAACAGGGGCTGATCGCGGTCATGCTGGCCGCGCTGGGCGGCGCGCTGATCGCCGCGGCCGCCGCGTTCGCCGACCCGCCGTCGAAGACCGCCGCGTCCACCGACGTCGTCGCGGCGCTCGGCGCCGGGCGGCTCCTGGCGCTCATGCTGGTCGTGACCGCGGGGATGGTGTGCGGGGGGGCGCTGTTCGCGGCCGAGAAGGAGGCCGGAACGATGACGTTCCTGGACACCCTCCCGACGCGCCGCTGGCTCCTGTGGCGCGCGAAGCTGGTGGCCGGGCTCGTCCTGGCCGGCGCGGTCGTGGCCGTGCTGCTCGGCGCCACGGCGGCGCTGGAGGTGGGCGACGGGCCGTTCGTGCGGCGGCTGGTGGTGTACGCGCTGCTCGCGTTCGCGTGGGGGACCCTCGGTTCCACCCTGGCCCGCACCACGCTCGGCTCGGTCGGGGTCGCCATCGCGGCCGCGACGCTGGCCGCGTTCGCGTTCCTGTTCCCCATCGTACTGTTTCTGTCGGGGCCGGGCGGCCCGCGCCCGATCGGGTGGGCGCTGTTCGAGGTGCTGATGCTCGCGGCGCCGCTGGCGCTGTCGGCGTGGCGGTTTACCGCGCCCGACCGCGCCCGCGCCGCCACCGCCCCGAGCGGCGAGCGGACCGACGCGGGCGCGGGGTGGCGGTCGGGGCTGGGGCTCGGCGCGCTGGCGTGGCTCACCTTCCGACAACTTCGCGTCACCGGGCCGGTGCTCTCGGTGTTCGCGCTGGCGTTCGGGCTGGCCCTGCTGCTGCCGGAGATGCACCCGCTGTTCGTCTGGCCGGCGCTGGCGCTGACGGCCGGGGTGCTGGCCGGGGTGACCGCCTTCGGGGACGAGCAGGCGCACCGCACCGCCGTCTTCTGGGGGGAGTTCCGGCTGCCCGTCGGCCGGGCGTGGTGGGTGAAGATCGGCATCCACCTGGGGCTGCTCGGGTGGCTGCTCCTGCTCCTCGCGCTGCCCGGCGCGCTACGCGGGCAGTTGGACCCGGACCTCCGGGCCGGGTACGGGCACACGACGCTCGCGGCCGTGTTCCGGAGCCGGCTGTTCGTCGAACTCGGGCCGCAGGGGTGGAAGTACGCGCTCGTGCCGGCGGCCTACGGGTTCGCGTTCGGGCACGTGTGCGGGCTCCTGTTCCGCAAGCTGGTGGTCGCGTGCGGCGTGGCGGTCATGCTGGGCGGGTTGGCGTCGGCCGGGTGGGGGCCGTCGCTGTTGGCGGGCGGGGTGTCGCACTGGCAGGTGTGGCTACCGGCCGCCGCGGTCCTGCTGGCCGGTCGCCTCATCGCCCGCGCGTGGTCGGCCGACCGGGCGGGCGACCGGCGGTCGGTGCAGCGGATGGTCGGCGCGGGCGCGTTCGCGCTGGCGGCGTTTGCCGCGGGGATCGGGTACCGGGTCGTCGAGGTGCCGGACGACCCGGCCGGCGCGGACGACCTGGCGCACGTCGCGGCGCTGCCGAGCTACGACGAGAACGTGGCGGGCAACAAGTTCCGGGCGGCAGCCGAGCGGTTCGCCCGGGCGGCCGCGC
>JAFKJJ010000662.1:1190-6056 GCA_017306025.1 Planctomycetota bacterium | reverse complement strand
GCCATGCCCGGCAGGAGCTGGCCGTAGGGCGTGTAGATGCGCACGCGGTGGCCGAGCGACAGGATGGCTTCTTTGATCGGGTCGCCCATGCCGTAGAGCATCTGGAACTCGTAGCGCCGCGGGTGAACGTTCAGCCGCTCCGCGACCGCCATCGCGTGCGCGATGCTGCGGACGTTGTGCGAGCCGAACGCCGGAACCAGCCAGTCCGCGTGTGCGAGCAGGAACTCGGTCAACTTTTCGTAGTTGGCGTCCGACTGCCACTTCTGCGTGAACACCGGCACCGGCCAGTGGTTCTGCGCCGCGACGACCGTCTCGTAATCCCAGTACGCACCCTTCACCAGCCGCACCCCGACCGGCGTCCCGCGGACGATCTTCGCCCAGCCGAGCAGTTCCCGGAGGTCGGCTTCTGTGTCCTTCAGGTAGGCCTGAATCGCGATGCCCACATGGGGCCAGTCGCGGAACTCGGGCTCGGCGAGGACGTCGCGGAAGATGCGGAGCGTCACGTCCTTGAAGCTGTGCTGCTCCATGTCGAAGTTGACGAACGCGCCGGTCCGCCTCGCGAGCGCGAGGATCGGCCGCAGGCGCTTGCCCACCGCCCGCGCGGTGCCGTCGGGGTCGATCGGGTCGAACTGACTGTACAGCGCCGAGAGCTTCACCGACACGTTCACGCGCGGGATCGGCCCGCGGTCGTCGCGGTCGACCGCGGGCTCTTCGGGCAGCGCGTTCACCTCCTGAGTCAGGCCGTGCAGCAGTTCGAGGTACTGTTTTTGAACGTGGTCGGCCTCGACCTCGGTGACGGTGGCCTCGCCGAGCAGGTCGATCGTGAACGCGAGCCTTCGGTTCCGCATCTCCTTTACTGCCGCGACCGCTTCCGCGACGTTCGACCCCGCGATGAACTTGCGCGCCATCTGCTTCGCGCCGACCTGCGACGCGAGCGCCAGCCCCTGACCCAAGAGGCCGCTGTTGGGGATGAACCGCGTGCCCCACCGCACCCACCGCGGCAATTCGTCGCGGGCCTCGTTGAGGTACTCGCGCAGGTGCCGCGACACTTCCGCGGGCTGCTTCAGGTAGGGGAGCGTGTCGACGAACCGGAACAGCTGCACCTTGAGCGCCGGGTCGTGCATGCCCAGGCCCATGAGCCTGTCTTCGAGCCAGGCGCGCGTGAACAGCACCGGCCCCTGCCGGTCGAGCCGGGCGAAGATCTCGCGGCCGAATTGTTTCGTGCGTGCGTCGAGGTCGCTGTGCATGTGTGTTCTGGTGAACCCGCTCGCAAGGGCGGAGGGTGTTGGGGTGTCACCCGCCCTTGTGGCCGGGTTCGCCCCGTGGTGTTTGCCACCTCGCGCCCGGCCGTGTACCATTCAACCGATCATTCCACCCGCCATTCGGTGCCCAGATGGTGATCGACAGGATCGGCAAGTTCACGGTTCTCGGTACGCTCGGCAGCGGCGCCCACAGTCGTATTTTACACGTCCGCCGGGCCGACGATGACCGCGAGTACGCTCTCAAGCTCGTCAACATCGACTCCAAGGACGACCTGAAATATTTGGAACAGGCGAAACACGAGTTCCGCGTCGGCCGGATGCTCAACCACTCCAATCTGGTGAAGGTGTACTGTCTCGAAACCGAGGGCGGGTGGTTTTCCGGGCCGAAGAAGGCGAAGCTGCTCATCGAGTACGTGCCCGGCAAGACGATGGACAAGCTCCCGCTGCAGCGGATGGCGAAGCTGATCCGCATCTTCGAGCGCATCGCCGACGGCCTGACGCACATGCACAAGCAGGGCGTCTACCACGCCGACATGAAGCCGAACAACCTGATCCTCGAACGCGCCACGCGAGTCAAGGTACTCGACTACGGTTTGGCGTGGATCAAGGGCGAGCCGAAGGACCGCGTGCAGGGCACCCCGGAGTACATCGCGCCCGAAACCGTTACGCACAAGCTCATTAACGAGCGGACGGACATTTACAACTTCGGCGTCACGATGTACCGGCTCGTCACCCTCTCCCTGCCCCCGTCGTGGGCGACCTCGCCCGACGCGCTGCCGATGACGTCCAAGATGTTCAAGGAGCAGCTCCGGCCGGTGAAGGTGGCCAACCCGATGGTGCCCGACGGGCTGGCCGAGCTGATCCACCAGTGCCTCCGGCACAACGCCAACAACCGCCCGGAACGCATGAGCCAGGTGCAGGGTACGCTCGATCAGCTCGCCGACGAGGCGGCTGCGAAGCTGGACAACCCGGCCGACCTGGAGGAGTGAGAATTCGGGAAAAAGGGTGAGGCAGGACCAAAATTGCGAAGAGATACGTGATGGGTAAGCGAATTGCAGTGTAGGCAGTTTCGGGGGCGCCCGGCTGCCGTTTCCCTCGTTCCTCACCGTCGCTCTCGATGCTCCGCGAACACTTCATCCCGATCCGCGTCTCCGACCTGATCGGGTACCTGTGTGCGGAGACGGGGCCGATGCACAATCAGGCCCTTTCGCCCGACGAGCAGGCCGCATTTCGACAGTTCGCCAACGCGGTTGTGGCGCACATCCACACGCTGTACCAGGCCGAAATTCGGCAGCTCAAGGACGCGTACGCCCCGTTCGACCCCGACGCGGACCCCAAGCCGCTCAACCGCCTCACCGACGAGGAGTGGCTCGCGGCGCTGGAGCGCCTGACCGACACGTTCAGCCACCTGTTGAGCCGCGCCAACTACCGCCGGCTGTCGCGCCCGGACATGGAAGAGATCATGCAGGGCGCCAGCGACTGGGGCGTCGACCTGGACGTGGCCTGGGACGCGTTCGACAAGCTGGAGGTGTTCTACCGCGGCAAGGGGTTCTCGAATCGCACGCGGCGCCGGCTCTTGCGCCCGTGGCGCAAGGAAGAGGTCGCCGTGCCGACGTTCGCCCGCGCCGCGGTGATGTTCAAGCTGCGCCCGCACGAGCGGCTCGACGAGGACGCGGACACCCGGAGCGTGTTCCTGAAGTTGTTCAAGGACATCCCGCAGGTGGACGTGGAGATGCTCCTGCCCGGCGGGCGGGTGCGCATGCCGCGGCTCGATCGGCTGAAGCTCGGCGGGTCGGCGACCAGTTCGGTCGCCTACGTCGGCTGGAAGCTGAGCGCGTTCCCGCTCTCGTCGCTGCTCGGCGACTTCGGCACCGGCGTGCTCCTGGCGCTCTACACGCCGCTGGCACTCATCGGCGGGTACGCCTACAAGACGTGGTACGGGTTCCGCACGGCCCGGCAGGCGTACGAGTTCCAGCTCAACCAGAGCCTCTACCACCAACTCCTCGACAACAACAGCGGGGTGATGTTCCGCCTGCTCGACGAGGCGGAGGAACAGGACACGCGGGAGGTGCTGCTCGGGTACTTCTACCTGTGGCGGTACGCCGGGCCGAACGGTTGGACCGCGGAGGAACTGGACTACTACGTCGAACTCGACCTGGAGCGGCGGCTCGGCGCGGACGTGAACTTCGAGATCCTCGACGCGCTGAGTAAGTTGACGCGCGTGGGGCTGATCGAACTGAACGGCGACCGCTACCGGGCGATGCCGATCGACGCGGCGCAGGCGAAGCTGAACGCGATCTGGGAGCACTACGCCCGCACCGGCCCGCCGACGCTGTTGCCCGCGGACTGAGCGAAAAAGCAGAAAGCAGGATGGCCACAAAAAGGCACAAAGAGCACGTCTTCTTTTTGTGCTCTTGGTGCCTTTTTGTGGCCATCCTGTCTTTGTCTTCGAGGTTCCCGTGATCCCCGAATCGTGGCTGTCGGACCGGTGCGGCGCGGTCGAAGTGTCCGGCGTGCGCAAGGTGTTCGAACTCGGCAAGTCGCTCAAGAACCCCGTCAACCTGAGTATCGGGCAGCCGCACTTCGACGTGCCCGAACCCGTGAAGGCGGCCGCGAAGGCGGCGATCGACGCCGGCCACAACGGGTACACCGTCACGCAGGGCATCCCCGAACTGATCGCGGCCGTGCGGGCGGACGTCGCGGCGCGGTTCCCCGGCCAGGAGCGCGACGTGCTCGTTACGAGCGGCACGAGCGGCGGGTTGCTCCTCGCGCTGCTCGCGACCGTCAACCCCGGCGACGCGATCGTCACCGCCGACCCGTACTTCGTCGCGTACCCGAACCTCGCCGCGCTCACCGGCGGCCGGCTCGTCACCGTCGACACGTACCCCGACTTCCGGCTCGACCCGAACACGTTCGCCGACGCGATCACGCCGCGCACGAAGGTCGTGCTGATCTCGACCCCGTCGAACCCGACCGGCGCGGTCGTCGACGCGGCCGCGCAGAAGGCCCTCGCCGAACTGTGCCGCGCCCGCGGCGTGCTGCTCGTCAGCGACGAGATTTATCGCGCCTTCCATTACGAGACGGCGCCGCTGTCGCCCGCGAGTCACGACCCGAACGTGCTGGTGATCGAGGGGTTCGGCAAGACCTACGGCATGACCGGCTGGCGGCTCGGGTGGGCGCACGGCCCGAAGCGGCTGATCCAGGAGATGGCGAAGCTCCAGCAGTTCACGTTCGTCTGCGCGCCGAGCGTGGTGCAGCACGCGGGTGCCGCGGCGATGGATTATGACGTGTCCGGAATCGTCGCGGACTATCGCCGCAAGCGCGACCTGCTCGTGAGCGGACTGAAGGACGATTACGAGTTCGTGGTGCCGGGCGGGGCGTTTTACCTGTTCCCCAAAGCACCCTGGGGTACCGGCACGGAGTTCGTTACCGAGGCGATCGGGCACAACCTGCTGGTGATCCCGGGTGGCGTGTTCAGTCGGCGCGACACGCACCTGCGCATCTCCTACGCGGCCGCCGATGAGACGCTCCACCGCGGGATCGAGGTCCTGCGGGAACTGGCGCGGCGGTGAGGCCCGGGGTCTTCAGAGTGGTCCGCTCGCTC
>JAFKJJ010000662.1:0-1142 GCA_017306025.1 Planctomycetota bacterium | reverse complement strand
CCCCCGAACAGTTACGGCCATTGAACTCCTCACCCGCAGCGCACTAGATTGGAGCGTGTGCCGATCCCGCGCCGGAGGTGTCGTTGTGGCCGCCCCGCTGTTGGTGGAACTGTTCGATCGCCTGCCCGCGTTCCGACCCGGCGACGACGAGGACCTGTGGGCGGCCGGCGTGCAGACGGCCATGCGCGAGTTCCGGGCCGCCGTCCGCGAGCACTACGGCGAGGGCACCCTCCAGCGCGTCCTGGCCGCCTCGGCCGACGCGAAGGCGCGCCGGGGCGCGGCGCTGGCCCTCGGACTGACCGGCACGTTCGTGTCGGTGCCGGCGGTCGCCGCGGCGCTCCACGACGCCGACCCACTCGTCCGCCG
The DNA here is from genome assembly GCA_017306025.1 of Planctomycetota bacterium. Lineage (GTDB taxonomy): Bacteria > Planctomycetota > Planctomycetia > Gemmatales > Gemmataceae > Gemmata. Next base: position 776 of record JAFKJJ010000662.1, on the reverse strand, counting down.
GTTCGCGGCCGACGCGCTGTGGGAACTGTAGTTCCGTGCCGGCACCGCGGAGCAGAACGCGCGCCTTCGAGACGCCGCCCGCGAACCGGACGCGATCAAGGCGCGGGCCGAACTCGACGACCTCATCCGCGAGGCCCCGGCGTTCGCCGAGGCCCACAACCAGCGCGCCATCTGGTTCTTCAAGCGGGGCGAGTTCGCCCGCGCCGTCGAGGACTGCGAGACCGTCCTGCGGCTCAACCCGCACCACTTCGGCGCCGCGGCCGGGATGGGGCAGTGCCTGCTCAAGCTGAGCCGCCCGCGGGCCGCCCTCCGCGCCTTCCGCCAGGCGCTGGAGATCAACCCCGACCTCGACCTGCACGACACCGTTCGCGAACTGGAGGCGCTGGGGGGCGAATAGCGTTTTCGATCGGCGTTGGGCGCTTGGTCGTTGCGCCTTGCCCGGTGATCGGGAATAATTCGTGTTCGCCGCGCCTGGTGAGCCGTCGCGTCGGCCGGCACCGGAAGCGGGCCACCGTCCTCGCCCGCCCGGTTCTCAACCGGGGCGGGTGAACCTGTTCCTCACGCGACGCCACCCCGCACGCACATCGGCGGCAGGGGGCTCGCAATCTCGAACCGACGGACCGCCCGTCATTGGGGTAGGCACGGCCTTTGCTAATCTCCGTATATAGTCTGACCGAGCGGAAAAACGTTGTGGAGCGTAGGCGACCGGAGCCGAGGAAGGGTTCATGAATTCACCCCGGGGTGAGAGCGAAATCGTCCGTCACGGGGGGCCGTCC
>JAFKJJ010000661.1 GCA_017306025.1 Planctomycetota bacterium | reverse complement strand
CGCCCCGCTGCGGTTCTGCGGGCGCATGTGCTACAGCCTCTACCTCACGCACCCGCTGGCGGTGGCGCCGGTCGCGTGGGCGTGTTACAGCTCCGGGCTGACCTCCACCGCGGCAACCGTACTCGTCACGCTGCCGCTCTGCACGCTTTCTTCGGTCGGACTGGGGTACACGTTCTACCGCGCGGTCGAGCGACGGTTTCTGAACGCGCCGGCCGCAGTTCGGCCGGCAGAAATCGCGCCCGCGGCTTCCGCCCCGCTGCCGGCCTGAATACACTTCACGCGTCCGCCCCTTGTGCCCCTCCGGACGTTGCCAATGCCCCGCCGCCCGTTCCCGGTGCTCGTTCTCTCGGTCGGTCTCGCGGCGCTGGTGCTCACCGCGGTCCGACCGCTGTTCGCACAGCCGCCCCCGGCGCCGGGCGCCGACCCGCCGAAGTTTCCGGAGGTGCGGGTCGAGCCGACGGGCGGGGGCGCGACGGTCGAGGGGCGGTTGAAGCTCGTGGCCGTCACCCTCAAGACGGAGACCGGCAGCACGACGGTCGAGATGTCGCACGTGCGGCGGATCACGCTCACGGCCGACGCGGAGGGCAAGCTGTCCGACACGGTACAACTGACGGACAAGTCGATCGTCCGCGGGCGCGTGGTCGGCGATCAGTTCAAGCTGGAAACGTCGGTCGGTGAGACGACCGTCAAGCGGGCGGACGTCCGCGAGATCAAGGTGGTCAACGAGGAGAAGGCGGCGCTCGTCGCGATCTTCCTGGGCCTACTCACGCTCACCGCGATGGAGATCGTTCTGGGCGTGGACAACATCATTTTCCTGGCGATCATCGCCGGCAAGCTGCCGAAGGAGCAGCAGCCGCGGGCACGGAAGCTCGGTCTGATGGCCGCGCTGGGGACCCGGATCGGGCTGTTGCTCTCGCTGTCGTTCCTGCTCGGTCTGACGGCCCCGATCTTCACGCTCCCCGAACTCGGCTTCCTGCACGACACAGAGGCCCGCGAGATTTCGTGGCGCGACCTCATTCTGTTCGGCGGCGGGCTCTTCCTGATCGGCAAAAGTACCTTCGAGATGCACGAGAAACTGGAGCACGCAAGGGCCGAGCGGGACGGGCAACCGGTCGCGGTGCCGGCGGTCGCGGTCAGCTTCGCCAAGACCATCATCACGATCGCGGTCATCGACATCGTGTTCTCGCTCGACTCGGTCATCACCGCGGTCGGTATGGTCGAGCAGGTGTGGGTGATGATCGTCGCGATGGTGCTCGCGATGCTGGTGATGCTCTACTTCGCCGGTCCGATCGCCGACTTCGTGGACCGGCACCCGACGATCAAGGTGCTGGCGCTGAGTTTCCTCATCCTGATCGGCGTGATGCTCGTCGCGGAGGGGCTCGGGCAGCACATCGACAAGGGGTACATCTACGCGGCGATGGCGTTCGCGCTGGTGGTGGAGATGATCAACATGCGGCTGCGCGGGCCGAAGGCACCGAAGGACGAGCACGAGACGAAGCCCGAGCTGCCGAAGGTCCCGCCCCCGCCGCCGAAGATGCCGCCGCGACCCGCGGGATCGTGAGGAGGACTACCGATTGCAGGATTCGATTAATGATTTGCAATATAAATATCTTTCGATTCGGCCATCTAGAGCGTATTCACGATAGCGGGAGGTTGTTCGTTCCCTCCCGAGTCGGGTGTTCAGCCGGCGTTATTACGGCCGAGTATTCGGCCGACCCGGCGATGCCCGAACCCGCATCGCACATCCCTTGCGCCGGTGTCGGTTCACGTCCGCCATCGCGGAACCGACGCGAACCGCGACCGTCGCAAGGGCACGGCGCTCGGCCCCGAGCGTGCGCCGGGCTGGTCGAACCGGATGATCGACCACAAAAACGCTTCCCGAGCAATCCACCGGAGAGATGGGGACGAAACGAACTCCCAACTATCGTGAATGCGGTCTGATGGGCCGAGCGGGGAAATTGGGAAGGAAATCCCACCGCACGTTTCTGCACGATACGATCCGCGTCAGAGTGATTTCGTGACCGCATTGCCCAGGCGCCGGATGGAGTTGGCGGGTGAGTAGCAACGCGGCGGAATCGTGCGAAATTGCCAGGAACAGAAGTAGGGAAATAGCGGGGCGTGCGTCGGCGGCATCGGTGAGACCGAGTTCCGCGACGTGGAGATGCCCGCCGGTGTGACCCGACGGCACCCAGGGATGGACAGGTATTCACCGCCCGATCCCTTCGGCAACCAGGCGACCTGTGAGCAGGATGCGAGGGGTTGAACCCACAGGCCCGTGGCTTTGCGCCCCCGCCTCGCGACGGGTTTGCCCTTTCGAGGATGAAAGGTGTGGCGCCGCGGAACGCGCCGACGCACGCCCCCGGCCCGGCGACCAAAACTCACCGGGCCGTTTGCTACCCAACCCTAGTGCGCGTTCGGCCCACACGCAAATCCCGTACAACCAGAATTACCGTGCCGCTCATTCCGCCAGGCCGAAGTCGGCCGGCAGCCGGCGCCACGCGCTGTGGATGTGGTTGGCCGGGTTCTTCGCGCTGTCGGCCTGGACGTTGAGGAACTCGACGACGAATTCCGGCCCCTGCACGCGGTACGTGTACGGTTCGCCGGGCGTCGCGCTGCCGCTGTAGGCGAAGTACAACTTCGCGTCCGGGGTCGCCTTCACCCGCTTCATCTCCGCCGCGGCCAGTTCCTCCGGCATCCGACCCGTGTACGCCTCCAGCAGCTTCGCGAGCGTCGACTTCTGCTCGGCGGTGAGCTTGTCCGCGGTGATCCCGACGGGCGCGCCGACGTCCGCCTTCGGCTGCCCCTCCTTGATCTCGGGGAACGCCTTCGGCTGCTTCGCGGTCTTGTCCTGATCGGCGTTCAGCGACTTGATGAGCGCCCGGACGTGGTCCTCGATCTCGGGCAGCGGGCGGAGGCCCTTCTTGGGGCCGTCCTTCACCTCGGCCGGGTTCGAGCCGAACAGCACCGGGGCGCCGGCCACGACCTCGCCCTTGTCGAGCGTGTAGTTCACCGACAGGTGGTGCCCCTCGAACCGCCAGCCCCACTTGCCGGTGCTGCTCGGCTCGCCGAAGACGCTCACGAAGTACCACCCCGTGTTCCGCGTCATCGCGCCCTTCGGCCCTTCGAGTTCGGCCAAAAGCGCCTCCAGCCCGACGATCGTGGTCGCCTGCTCGTACCCCTTTGCGGAAAGGCCGGACTTCAGCAGGGCCATCGCGGCCTTCTTCTGCTCCGCGGACATCTCTTCGAGCCGCGCGCCCTTGCGGGTGAAGTGCTTCTCCTTGTCCTGCTGCGGGGTGAAGTACCACTTGGTGCGGTGCGGGTCGTTGAAGTCGAAGACGGCCTTCTTCTTCAGCTCGGGGCTCAGTGACGCGACAAACGCAGCGGCGGCGGCCATCGTCTTGCCGCCGGTGGTGTCCGGGGCGCTGCGCCCGACGAGCGCGACGCCGACGGTGCCGGCGAGCGCGAGGGCGAAGGCTGCGAGACGGAGACGGGTCATGCGAGAGGCTCCTTGCTCCCGCGCGGCGAGCGGGGCTCACCTCGCTACGCGGGAGCCGACAGCGGAGGGCGGGTGAACAGAGCATACGCGAGCCGCCGACGAATGGAAAGCAGAAGGGAAGAACCTAACCCCCCGTCCCCCTTCCCTAAAAAGGAAGGGGGTGGCGCGCCCCTGGGCGAACCCGGAGCGTTAGCGACGGGTCGGACGTCTCACCCACTCCTCGACCGATGCAGTTCGTCATTCCAGGCGCCACCCCCTTC
>JAFKJJ010000569.1:30374-31495 GCA_017306025.1 Planctomycetota bacterium | reverse complement strand
GGCCTCGGTGGCCGACGCCACCTTGGGCGTGGCGATCAGGAATTGGATGTAGTCCTCGGCGGTTGCACGCGGCGCGTTCATGACCCGATCCTAGATCAATGCCGGCCGATGCGCAAGTCCCGTGCCGGTGCAACTGCGTAACTCCTACTTATGACCTGCGACTCTCGACTTACGACTTCCGACGCTCCTCCGACGTTCGACTCTCCTCTGGGACGGGCGGTTCCTGCGTGCGGATGCCGAACTCCTGGTCCGCGGCGCCGTCGGGCGGCGCCCCCTCGTGCGGCCTGTCGTGGTGCCGGCCGGTTACCTTCTCGACCGCCTTCTCCACCACCTTCTCGACCACGTGCGCCGCGGCCACCGCGGGCTTGGCGATCACCGCGGGCACGTGCGGGGCCTCGCCGGTCGAGACCGTGCGGCTGAGGATGTACTTCTGGATCAGCGCCCCCGCGACGCCCGAAAGCACCGCCACGATCACCAGCGGCTTGTACTCGTTGATCCGGTTGAAGATCACCAGCACCTGGTCGGTGAGGAAGTACGCCAGCCAGAACAGCACGTTGACGAGCGGGATGGCGTAGATGGCGTCGGCGAGGAGGAACCGGCCCAGCGGCACCTTCAGCACCCCGGCCATGATGAACACCGGGGCCCGGATGCCCGGCAGCAGCCGCGCGCCGAGCAGCACCCAGATGCCGCGCTCGGCGAAGTTCTTCTCGATCTTCTCCTGCTTGTCCAGCGGCACGAAGTTCCGGCGGACGACGCCCAGGTTCAACAGCCGCCGGCCCCAGATGCGCCCCGCGCCGTAGAGCACCCCGTCGCCGATGACGACCCCCGCCATCACCACGAGCAGCATGTAGTACCAGCGGAGCGTGGTGCCCTCGTGGCCGACCATGATGCCGGCGGTGATGACCGGCAGTTCCTCCGGGATCGGAAAGCCGAACCCGGCCGCCAACAGGGCGAAGAACACCCCCTGATAGCCGAACTGGTCCCAGTGTTCGAGCATTACGCGGTCCGTGAGGGCTGCCGGTCGGCGCCGGTCGGTCCTGACAGGGTACCGCCTACCGCGGGCGGTGGGCAGTGTTTGGTGTGTCGTGTTTTGTGTTTTGTGGTCGGTGCCCTGTGGGGCG
>JAFKJJ010000569.1:0-30300 GCA_017306025.1 Planctomycetota bacterium | reverse complement strand
CGCGGGACGGCGGACACCGTCGTCGGCCGCGAAACACCAAACACGAAACACCAAACACCAAGATGAAACTCGGCCTGATCAACTCCGCGTGGGCGCAAGCCGGTAAAGGGACCGCGTTCGGCATCCGGCAGACGAAGGCGATCGGTTTCGATTCGATCGACATCTTCGCGGACCCGCTCGACATCGACGCGAGGGAGCGCAAGCTCATCCGCACCGAATGTGAAGGGGCCGGTCTGCCCGTTATTAGTGTCGCGTGCGTCGCGGTCGGGCTCATCGACTTCAACCCCAGCGTGCAGCGATTCCATCTGGACCGCTGCCGCGCGTACCTCGACTTCTGTTACGAACTCGGCGCACGAAACCTGCTTCTGGTTCTGGGCGAATACATCTGGGAGCGCCAGGTGATCCCGCCCGCCGAGCAGTGGGCCACGGGTGTCAAACACCTCAAGACGCTCGGCGATTACGCCGCCGCCCTCGGCCTCCAGATCGCGCTGGAACTGGAACCGTTCAAGCTGTCGCTACTGAACGACGTGCCGAACATGGTGCGGTTCATTGACGAGGTGAACAACCCGGCCGTGCGCGCCAACATCGACGTTTCGCACCTACAACTCGCCGGCACGAGGCCCGAGGAACTGCGCGCGCTGAAGGGGAAGGCGATCCACGTTCACATCAGCGATTGCGACGGTAAGGTTCACGGCGACCTGCCGCCGGGCCGCGGGGCGGTGAACTTCGGGCCGTATTTGAAGGAGATCGCGGCGCTGGAAATCGACGGCGCGATCAGCATCGAACTGGAGTATTCGCCGGAGCCCGACAAGATCGTCGAGTGGGTCGCGGAGGCGTACCGCGAAACAGACAAATTGATGAAGGCGGCCGGGATCGCGCGCGAATAATAGGACTTGGCGGGGAAATGTCCTGCGGCGGGGAACGTCAAACGTCCCGCCGACGACGAAGGAAGACGGTCGCCCTTCGTCTCCTCTGTCGTCGGCGGGGCGTTTGACGTTCCCCGCGCAGCGGAGTATTCGCGATGGCAGATAAGGTTCTCGAACCGGACGCGCCGGCCGCGTCCGGCGATTGGAAGCGCGACGCCGGCGCCGTTGCCCCGGAAGAGACGAAGTTCCTCCAGGGGCCGCGGCCGCGTACGTTCGAGCTGTGGCAGGTGCTCAAGATCTGCCACGAACTGTTCTACGGGTTCCGCAAACTGCACTTCGTCGGACCGTGCGTCACGGTGTTCGGCTCGGCGCGGTTCGACGAGCACCACCGCTACTACGGCATGGCGCGCGAGGTCGGCCGGCTGCTGGCGAAGTCCGGGTTCACCACCATGACCGGCGGCGGACCGGGCATCATGGAGGCGGCCAACCGCGGCGCGCAGGAGGGCGGCGGCCGATCGCTGGGGTGCAACATCGTGCTCCCGCGCGAGCAGAGGCCCAACCCGTACCTCGACTCGTGGATCGACTTCCGGTACTTTTTCGTCCGCAAGGTGATGCTGGTGAAGTACAGCTACGCGTTCGTCGTGCTACCAGGCGGGTTCGGCACGCTCGACGAACTGTTCGAGGTGGCGACCCTGATCCAGACCGGCAAGGTCGAGAGCTTCCCGGTGGCGCTGATGGGCACCGACTACTGGCGCCCGCTGGTCGACCAGTTGCGGTTGATGGTGACCGAGAAGACGATCGACGCGCTCGACCTCGATCAGCTCATCATCTCCGACGACCCCGGCGAGGTGGTTTCGGGCATCACCGATACCGCGATGAAGCGGTTCGGCCTCACCTACGGTCCACAGATCCGGCCGCGGTGGTGGCTCTTCGAGCGGTTCGGCCGTTGGTGGAACCGGCTCAGGAGGTAGTCGCAGGTCGTGTCGAGGGGTCGCAGGTCGTAAGGCCGCAAGTCGTAAAGTCGAAGACCTCAACCGTGCGGGTCTTCGACTTTACGACTTGCGGCCTTACGACCTGCGACTTTTCTCAGTGGTTGGTGTAGCTGTCGTAGGCCCGCGGGCACTGCCAGCCCTGGCCCCACGGCGCCGCGAACGGCAAGGTCGGGCACTTGTGCCCGGACAGGCTGGAGCAGGTCGGGCCGCACGGCGCGAAGAAGTTCTTGCACGACCCGAAGTGGAACGCGAGGTCGCTCTTGATGCTCCCGCAACCGTTCTGACACGGGTAACCGAGCTGACAGTTGCCGCCGGTAACGTTGCTGATGCCGGACATCACGAACCCGCGGCCGGTGGACGAACCACAGTTGGCGCAGCCGCCGTCGCCCCGGATGACGGTGGCCCCGGACGCCGGAACCAGCGGGGTCGCGGCCGCGGCGGCCGGGGAGACGGTCGGGGCCGTGACCGGCACGGAAGGCATCCGTACCGGGATCGACGGTACGGGCTGTTGAGCGGAGGCGGCGCCGGCCACGGCGAGCACGCCGAGCGCGGCCAAGAGCATTTTACGCATGGTGCGAACCCTTCCTTGTAGGTTGACGAGGCGCAGCCGCTTCCGTCGCGGCTACTCGTCCATCGGAGGGTTCGCCGCTCCGGCATGTGGCAATCGGCGGCGCGCCGAAGAGATGAAGGTGTTCGCGCTCCTTCTGGGGCGCTCGCAGCAGAACCGCCAGATGTGTTCTCGGCGCGCACGAGGAGGGGTTTAGCGGTCGTCGGCTTTCTTCGCCCACCGAAGTACCAGTGAACCCCGCGCGAGGGCGGCGGGTTGTGCGGCCAGCGAGCACCACCCACCGCCCTCGCAATCGGAATCACACCCGCTCGGCGATCCGTCGCACAATGCGCCCGTAGTCCGGAGCGAGCGACTCCCACAACCCGCGCCGCCGCGCGAACCGGTTCGGCCAGTTCACCAGGTTGAGGTGATCGCCCTCCCACACGTCGGTGCGCTCGCCCCACCGCGCCGACGCGACCGACACGACCCCGTCGTTCGGTCCCTCCGCGCGGTCCACGATGGCGTGCGGCAGCCACCACTCCGGCCCCATCAGGCGCGTCTCGCACACCCCGGCGACCGACAAATACCGCACGCCCGGCGCATCCGGAACGGTCTCGTTGAACCGACGGCACCCGGTCGTGGTGAGATCGAGAAACGCCTGGTACGAGATGCCGAGCAGGCGGAAGAACGGCGCGACGAGCGCCCCGAGCCGCTTCACGCCCCAATCGGCAAACGCGGTGCCCCGGTGCGGCGTGCCCACCGTCGTGAGCGACTTCACACGGGCGGCCATTCCGAGCCGCGAGATCATGTAGCGGCTGTCGAGGCCGCCCATACTGTGGCCGACCAGGTGGACCGGGCCGCCGTCCGGGAGCCGCCTCTCGATGAACCGCTTCAGTTCCGCGGCGCGGGCCGCAACGCCGAGCGTGCAACTGAGCCGCGGAACGAGCACACGGTTGCCCGCGGCCTCGAGTTTCTCGCGGATGCCGGGGAAGTAGTCCTTCAGCGGGCGCCCGAAGGCGGTGATGCGGTCGTACCCGCAGAGGCCGTGAACCAGAACGATCGGGGCATCGAGTTTCGGGGTGTCGGCGGTTGCCACGTCCGGCCTTGTAGAAAGCGGCCCGCACTCACCTCTTGTCGAGGTAAAACGGGGGCGGATATTCCCTTCGCGTCGGGTTGTGTCAGCGTTGGAGGCGAGTCAGTACGATGAACGTCACCGAAGCTCGCAGCCCGTCGCGGGTGGCCCCGCGTCCCGGCTGCTCCAAGTGGCCGGCATCTTGCCCGGGAGGTGAGGAATCCCGGTAGCGGACAACCGCAGCGAAAAACTGTTAGGACCTATACATACTTCCTTCACAGGACGCACGCAATGGAAATTCCCGTCGCACAGCCCGGTAAAACCCGCATCGGCTGGATCGGCACCGGGGTCATGGGTCGGTGGATGTGCGAACACGCGATGAAGAAGGGCTACTCCGCGACAGTGTACAACCGCTCAGCGGACAAGGCGCAGCCGCTGGTGGCCCAGGGGGCGAAGCTCGCGAAGACGCCGAAAGCGGTCGCGGAAGCGTCGGACGTGGTGTTCGCGATCGTGGGCTTCCCGAAGGACGTGCGAGAGGTGTTCCTCGGCGCCGACGGCGCCCTCGCGGGCTCGAAGCCGGGAACGGTGCTGGTGGACATGACGACGAGCGAGCCGTCGCTGGCGAAGGAGATTTACGAGGCGGCGAAAGCGAAGGGGGTGGCCGCCCTGGACGCCCCGGTGAGCGGCGGCGACGTCGGCGCGAAGAACGCGGCCCTCTCCATCATGATCGGCGGGGACAAGGAGGTGGTCGCGGCGGTGCAACCGGTCTTCGAGTGCATGGGCAAGACGATCGTTCACCAGGGCGCGTCGGGGGCCGGTCAGCACACCAAGATGGTGAACCAGATCCTGATCTCGTCGAACATGATCGCGGTGTGCGAGGGGCTCCTGTACGGCTACAAGGCCGGGCTGGACCTCGAAACGGTGTTCAAGAGCGTGAGCGTGGGCGCCGCGGGGAGTAAGGCGCTGGAAGTGTTGGGGCCGCGGATGCTGGCGCGCAACTTCGAGCCGGGGTTCTACGTCGAACACTTCATCAAGGACATGGGCATCGCGCTCGCCGAAGCGGAAAAGATGAACCTCGCTCTGCCGGGGCTCGGGTTGGCGAAGCAACTCTACGAGGCGGTGCGGGCGCAGGGACTTGGACGGAAGGGCACCCATGCTCTGCTGCTCGCTCTGGAGCACCTGAACAACGTGAAAAGGTAAACCACATTCGCCTCCCCACGCTCGGGGCACTTCCGAGGGCCGCCAATGGCACGGTTCACTTTCGCTGTCGCCTCGTTCGCGCTGCTGGCCGGTACCGTCGCGGCCGACGATCCGCCGAAGAAGGCCACAACCGCGGCCGAGGAACTTCAACGGCTCCAGGGCACCTGGCAGATCGAAGCGTGGGAGGAAGGTGGGAAGGCCCTCGCCGCCGCGGACATCAAGAAGCGCGGGGTTTTCTTCGGCGCCAACGTCTTCTTCTTCAACCGCGACGGCAAGCCCCATCAGGTCGGCACCGTTCAACTGGACCCCGGCAAGTCCCCGGCAACCGCCAACCTCTCGGTGCGCCGGGGCGAGGGCAAAGATGGCGTCATGCTCGGCATCTATTCGATCGAAGGCGGCACCCTCACGCTCTGCTTCGACCCGACCGGCCAGGCGCGCCCCAAGAACTTCAAACCGGACCCGAAGGACGGGTTCGCGCTCGTCACTCTCAAAAAGCCCAAGCCCGCCGTCGAGGAGACGGTGGACATCGTCGGCAAGTATCGGTCGGAACTGGTCGACGGGGTGACCGGCAAGACGAACGTCGCGGAGGTGACGGTGGAGAAGCGCGGCGACGGGTACACGCTGACCTACCGGATCGACGACCAGGTGGCCTACATCGGCACGGCTCTGCGGAAGGGCGATCAGCTCTCGATGGGGTGGATCAGCGGCGGGCAGATCGGCGTCAGCGTGTACAAGATCGAGGCCGGCCCGAAGCTCGTGGGCGAGTACACGATCCTCGGCGGCGTCGGCATGACCGTCAAGGAAACGCTCACCCCGTGGAAGAAGACGGACTGATCCGGGGCCGGGCCGCGTGCGCCGCGCGTATCGAATTTGCGTGCCGTTCGGATAGTCCCGCACCCGCGTACCGGCGTTACAACAGGTACGCGCGTTACGGTTCCTGAGCGAAGTGCTCATCGGATGACAGCGTAGCGGCATTTCCCGACAACTTCGTCCGATATTTCCTACGTCGGGCCACGGACGGACCCGACATCCCGACCACCAGAACCGCGCCCACTTCCGAGGTTCACGGATGAACGCTCTTTCCTTGACCGTCGTGCTGACGGCCGGTACGGCTTGTGCTGACCCGTTCGGCCCGCCGGCCGCGTACTCGCCCAACGATCCGGTCGCCACAATTGGCGAAGTCGCACGCCCCGCGCCGACGGCCGGCGTGGTGCCGGGGTACCCGGCCACAACCTATCCCGCTCCGGGCGCCGTGATGGGGTATCAGGTTCCGCCGCCCGACGCGCCGGCCGGGCTGTGCGAGGCGTGCATCGAGCCGGTGCGGAAGCCGTTCCAGAGCGACCACGCGTTCGACGGGTTCATCGGGCCGGTGTCCAATCCGGTTCTCGCCAAGGACCCGCGGTCCAACTCGTACGCCCGGCTACTGTTCATCAACAACAACCTCCCCGGCTCGCACCCGCTCGATGGGGACATCCAGGCGTACGCGCTGCAGACCAACCTGGCTCTTACCGAACGGCTGAGCATCATCGCCGACAAGGACGGCTACGCCCACATCTCGCCGCGCCGTGGGCCGTCGGCGAGCGGGTTCCTCAACCTCGCGGCCGGTTTGAAGTACACCTTCTACCGCGACGTCGAGAACCAGACCCTGGCCGCGATCGGGTTCCTGTACGAGATCCCCAGCGGCGAGGCGAAGGTGCAGCAGAACCAGGGGGCCGGATCGTTCGCCCCGTTCCTCACCTTCGGCAAGCAGTTCCGCGAAAACTGGCACTACCTCCAGACCACCGGCTACTACTTCCCGCTACAGGCATCGCAGGGATCGAGCTTCATCTGGAACAGCTTTCACATCGACCGTCAGATCGGCTGGTTCTACCCGCTGGCGGAACTGAACTGGTTCTGGTACACGAGTGGCGGGAACCGGCTGCCGGCCGCGTTCGGCGAGGGCGACGGCCTGTTGAACCTCGGCACCCGCGGGCAGGCGGGCGCGCACCTGGTGACGGGCGCCCTCGGTGCGAAGGCCGTGCTCAACAAGAACTACACGGTCGGCTTCGCGTACGAGATCCCGCTCACGAACCGACACGACATCATCAACAACCGCCTGACGGTCGAACTCATCGGCCGGTACTGATCCCGCATCCACTCCGGCGGGCCACGAACGGTCCGCCGGAGCCGAGTGCTCTTCACTCGCCTATCCCAGGCCGATTGCAAAGTCGCAGGTTGGTACCCCTGCGCCGCACTCCCGCCGAAGGGCGCCACGCCGTGCGAGGGATACACGCGGGACCGGCCGGCGCCCAGCGGTCGGGAGGTAGCACGCCACCGACCGACGCGCAAATCCACCCGGCTTACCTGGTCATGCGCGCTGGCCGTGTCACCGGAGCCCGTCCCGCGGGTGGATAACTCGCAGCAAATCAACACCTTACAGGGGCATTCCGGAACCTGGCAATCGGCCCGACTAACGGACCGAACCGCTTGCGTTTCACCGCCCGCTGCCGCACAATCATTTCACCCGCCGAAAACCCCACCACAGGGCTCCTCCGTGCCCACACACTCGCACTGCCCCGGCCCGCGCCTCTCGCGCCGGCAGATGATCCAGGCCGGAGCCGCGTCGTACCTGGGTCTCGGGCTGCCACAGCTGCTCCGCGCGAAGGAAGCACAGAAGAACACCCACGCCACCGCCGACGCGTGCATCGTCATCTTCCTCAACGGCGGGCCGAGCCACCTCGACATGTGGGACCCGAAGCCGGACGCCCCCGACGAGGTGCGCGGCGAGTTCAAGCCGATCCAGACGTCCGTGCCGGGGGTGCTGTTCGGCGAGCACCTCCCGAAGTTCGCGCGCCGGATGCACCGCTGCACGGTCATCCGCTCGGCGCACCACAGCGTGAACAACGCCCACGCGGCCGCGGTGTACTGCGCCCTCACCGGACACGACCGCGGCGAGATCGGCGGCGGCGCGCGGCCCGATGATTACCCGTGCATCGGCTCCGTCGTCGGGCTCCAGCGCCCGCCGACGGCGGCCGTCCCGCCGCACGTGTTGCTGCCGTTCATCACAAAGGAGGGCGCGGGCGGCCCGCCGCAGCCGGGGTTCTTCGGCGGCTGGCTGGGCAAGACGCACGACCCGCTCGTCGTCCTCCGCGACCCCAACGCCGCCGACTTCGCGCTGCCCGAACTCACGCTCGGGCCGGACATCGACCCCACCCGGTTCGACGCGCGCAAACAGCTCGAACTGAAGCTCGCCGCGGCGCGCAAGGGCGGGTCCGCCGACGACCTCGACGGCATCCGCGCAAAAGCCTACGACCTCCTGACCGCCCCCGCGATGCGCGAGGCCGTCCGCGTCGACCGCGAGCCGGCCAAGCTCCGCGACACTTACGGCCGCAACATCTACGGACAAAGTGTGCTCCTGTCGCGGCGGTTGATCGAGGCCGGTTCACGGGTGGCTTGCGTGTCGTGGGCGCCGGACGCCAACGCCACCTGGGACACGCACGGCAACAACTTCAAGAAGCTCAAGGGCGAACTGCTCCCGCAACTCGACGCGGCGTTCTCGGCGCTCCTCGACGACCTCGACGCCCGCGGGATGCTCGAACGGACGCTGGTGGTCGTGGTGGGCGACTTCGGGCGCACGCCGAAGATCAACACCAACGGCGCCGGCCGCGACCACTGGAACTTCTGCTACTCGCTGGTGCTGGCCGGCGGCGGGGTGAAGGGCGGATACGTTCATGGGGCCAGCGACCGGATCGGCGCGAAGCCGAGCCGCAACCCGGTGACGCCCGCCGACGTGATCGCGACCGTGTACGAGTGCCTGGGCGTGCCGCACGACCTGGAACTGCGCGACCGACTGTCCCGCCCGTTCGTGTTGTGCCCGTGGGGCAGCCCGATCCGTGAGGTGCTCGCGTGAACGCGCCGGTCCGGGTCGGCGGGAGCACGAAAAGCGGGATCACAGGGGTCGGTTCACCCCGCGAGAACGACGATTACCTGCTCCTCGATCCGGAACTCGGTCTGTTCGCAGTGTTCGATGCCGGCGGCAGTTGGTCCGAGATGGGCGGACGGGCCGCCCCCGTCGGTGCAGAAATCATCCGGCGCGTGATTCGAGACGGGACGGGCACGGAACCGCGCGAACTTATCGAACGAGCCTTTCGAGAGGCGGAAGAAGCCCTTCGGGCGGAACCCGACGAGAACGGTTGGTGGGGCGCCTGTTCCGTGGTGCTCGCCCTGCTCAACAACGGTCGGGTACACCTCTCCTGGCTCGGCGACGCGGTCGCGCATCACGTCACGGGCGATCAGGTCGAGTTGCTGACGCAACCGCACACCGTCTGGAACGAAATGGTCCGGCGCGGGAGCACCCCGACAAACCCCAACTACCGGAATCTCCTCATCTATTCACTCGGGAACGCGGAACGTCCGGACCCGCTTGAAGCCGTCTCCGTCAACCCACAACCGGGCGACCGACTCGTCCTTACCACCAACGGCGTCACGAACCACATCACCGCCGACACCACTTTGAGCGCCTGCCGCACGATCCCCGATCCCACCACCTGCGCCGAAGCGATCATCGAACACGCGATCATGGCCGGGTCGCGCGACAACTGCACTTGCGCGGTGATCGCGTTCGCGGACGGCGATTTTCGGTGAGAGATTTCGGTCGCGCTTCCGGTATCCGCGGATAAGGTGCGCGCATCCGGAGGACTCGGCCGTGAGCGTCTGCGCGACGTGGCGCGAAGAGGGCTCCGGCTGGCTCGTCCGCGCCGGCGCGGATACCCAGACCGGTAATTATCGCGAACGTAACGAAGATCTCGTTCTGCTCGATCCAGAACTGCCGCTCGCGCTCGTGCTCGACGGCATGGGAGGTCCGGACGGCGCCCGGGCCGCCCAAATCGGTGCGGAGGCGATCCGCGAGCGAATTCGGGACGGCCGCGGGAGCGATGAACCGCCCGAAGTGCGACTCGACGCCGCGTTTCGCGCCGGGCACGACGCGATCACCGACTGGCAGACCACGAACACGGAGCGCGGCGCGTGCGCCGCAACGGCCGTGGGCGCCTGGGTACACGACGGCCACGTGTACGTCACCTGGATCGGCGACTCGCGCGCGTACCGGCTGACCGGCGGGCGGCTCGAACGGCTGACGCGGGATCACAACTTGGGCTACGCCCTCGTTCGAGCCGGGCGGATGTCGGAAGACGAGGCGCGCGACGCCCGAGGGGGGCACCGCCTGATCAGCTTTTTGGGCGGATGGAACCTCGACGGACTGCTGGAGGTCCCGTCCTTCGTTCCGTTACCCGGTGATCGGCTGATCCTCGCGACCGACGGCGTGACCTGTCTCCTTGAGGACGGCACTTTCCTGAACGCCTGCCGCACCGTCACCGACCCCGCGACCTGCGCCGAGGTGCTGATCGAACACGCCCTGATGCGCGGTTCGCGCGACAACTGCACCTGCGCGGTGATCGCGTTCGAGTGGCCCGGTGAGGGGCCGCCGCCCGAAGCGCCCTCGCAGCCCCCACAATCACCTCACCCGCCGGAGCCGCGCAAGTGGTGGCGGTTCTGGAAGTGACGCGGGCTTGTGCGGCCCCGCCCCGGCGCCTACACTGCCCTTGGCTGCACCCGTAGCTCAACTGGATAGAGCAGCGGTCTTCGGAACCGCAGGTTACAGGTTCGACTCCTGTCGGGTGTACTGACCCCATTCAACTCGCCGAGACAGTTCAACTCACCTCCAGGCGTTCCGGAGTGCGGCGATCCGCCGCACCACCCATGAAAAACGCCGAAGTTATCCCGTCACACGGGCGCGTCTCGGGATCACGTGCCCCAACGACAAGGAATACTACCCCGGCTCCTGGCCGTGCGGCCAGAACCAGGCCACACGCGCAACAGACGCGGAACCGTGAGAGGCGCCCGGTCTCCGGGTCTCCCGCCTCAACATTCGGAAGCACCTTTCGACTGCCCTCCTCAACGTTATCTGACCGGCACAACCGCTCCGGGGCGACGGACCGATCGGGGGATCTGCCGCCCGCGTCTTGACGACGACCGGCGCGCTGATGACAATCTAAATTCAATAATCGCCGCCTCGGTTCGCTCGTTACCTTCGTCCGCACGGTCGAACGGAAGCCAACAGACCGGTCCCGGTCCGCCTGAAGCCTTCGCGGCGGACGGGACGCCCGATCGCCCTTTTACCCTCTGGGCACCGGCCCGGCGTCCCACCGCCGGACCGAGGACGGGTCCGACGCGAGCGTGCCACAAGTCCCGCGTCACCACGGAGCTGCCCCGTGACGACGACAAACGGTCCCGTCGCGCCTGCGCCCCTCGGCCGACCGGACGATCGTCCCCCAACATCCGACCCCCTCGCGGCGGTCCTCGAGTCGGCGTCCATCGCCGTCATCGCCACCGATCCGGATTGGCTCGTCCGCTCGTGGAACCGCGCCGCCGAGGAACTCTTCGGGTACTCCGCCGGGGAGATGATCGGCCGGCCCGTCCTCGAACTCGTTCCCCGGGACCGGCGCGATGAGACCCGCGCCCTCCTCGAACGGGTTCGGGCCGGCGAACGCGTCCCGCCGTTCGTGGCGGACCGTCTCCGCAGGGACGGGGCGACGGTCCAGGTGGCGGTCAGCGCCTGGCCGGTTCGCGACCCGGTCGGCGGGTTCCTCGGGACGGGCATCGCCTACACCGACCGGACCGACCAGGCGCGAGCGGAGGAGGAGGCCAGGCGGCTGCGGGCCGACCTCGAACGACGGCTGGCCGATCTCACCCGCACCACCGAGGAATTGCGGGTCAGTGAGGAGCGCGTCCGATTGGTGATGGAGAGCGTCCAGGACTACGCCATCCTGATGCTCCACCCGGACGGACGGGTGGCGAGTTGGAGCCCCGGAGCCGAACGGCTCAAGGGCTACCGGGCCGACGAGGTCGTCGGCCGGCATTTCTCCCTCTTCTACCCCCCGGAGGCCGTCGCACGGGGGTGGCCGGAGAAGGAACTGGCGGCGGCCGCCGCCACCGGCCGGCTCGAAGACGAGGGGTGGCGGGTGCGCAAGGACGGTTCCCGGTTCTGGGCCAACGTCATCATCACCGCGATCCGGGACGGGGCCGGTCGGCTGGTCGGGTTCGGCAAGGTGTCCCGTGACCTGACGGCGCGGAAACACGCGGAGGACGAGGTCCGGCGGCTGAACGCCGAGCTGGACGGCCGGGTCCGCGAGCGCACGGCCGAGCTGGAGGCGGTCAACCGCGACCTGGCCCAACGGAACGCCGAGAACGAGATGTTCGTCTACAGCGTCTCCCACGACCTGAGGAGCCCGCTGGTCAACCTCCAGGGCTTCAGCCGGGAGCTGGAGAAGGCCAGCCGGGGGCTGGCCGAACTCCTCGGCGACGGGACGGTCCCCGAAGCCGTGAAGCGCCGCGGGCAGGAGGTGCTGGACGGGAAGGTGGCCAAGTCGGTCGGGTTCATTCGGGCGGCCGTGACCCGCCTGAGCAACATTATCGACGCCCTGCTCCGCCTGTCGCGCGCCGGGCGGGTGGACTACCGCTGGGAGACCGTCGACGTGGCCCAGGTAGTCACCCAGGTGGTACAGGCGGCGCAGCAAACGATCACCGAGCGCGGCGCGACCGTCCGGGTCGGCCCCCTGGCGCCGGCGTGGGGGGACCGCACGGCCGTCGAGCAGGTGTTCGCCAACCTCGTCGGCAACGCCCTGACCTACCTCGACCCCGCCCGGCCCGGGGTGATCGAAATCGGACAACTGCCCGACGAGGGTACCGGCGGGAGCACCTACTTCGTACGGGACAACGGGCTGGGGATGGCCGAGGGCCACCGTCAGAAAATCTTCCAGGCGTTCCAACGGGCTCACCCCGGCGTCGGCAGCGGCGAGGGGCTGGGGCTGGCCATCGTGGCCCGGGTGGTCGAGCGGCACCGCGGCCGCGTGTGGGTCGAGTCCCGCCCGGGCGAGGGAAGCACCTTTTTCGTCGCCCTGACGGCACCGCCCGCCGCGCGCGGACCGCGAGGGGAGAAATGACCGACCGCGAACTGACGATCCTCTTGGCCGAGGACGACGAGGGGCACGCCTACCTCGTCCAAGAGAACCTCCGGGACGCCGGGCTGGCCAACCAGGTGTTTCACGCCCGGGACGGCCAGGAGGCGCTCGACTTCATCCACTGCCAGGGGGCGCACACCGGCCGAGTGCCCAACGGTCCGCTGCTGCTGCTCCTGGACATTAACATGCCGCGGGTGGACGGCGTCGAGGTGCTCCGCCGGCTCAAGGCCGACCCGAAGACCGACGAGATACCGGTGATCGTGCTGACCACCACCGACGACCCGCGCGAGGTGAAGCGGTGCTACGAGCTGGGGTGCTCCAGTTACGTCACCAAGCCGGTGGACTACGACAAGTTCGTCGAGGCCATCCGCCGCCTCGGCCTGTTCCTGTCGATCGTCAAGGTCCCCAGCGAAGACGAGCGCAAGTAGGAGCCGCGAATGACCGCCCCTACCACCACGGCCACCGTCCTGATCGTGGAGGACGACGAGGGGATCGCCGAACTGGAGCGCGCCCGGCTGGAGGAAGCCGGGTACGACGCGGTGGTCACCGCCACGGCCGCGGAGGCACTCGACGCGGTCGGGCGCGGCGGGGTGGACCTCGTCCTGCTCGACTACCGCCTCCCGGGCGGGGCCGACGGGCTGGACTTCTATGCCCGCGTGAAGGCCGCCGGCTACGACCTGCCGGTGATCCTGGTGACCGGGTACGGCAACGAGGCGACGGTGATCCAGGCGCTGCGGATCGGGGTCCGGGACTTCGTCACCAAGTCGCTGGAGTACCTGGACTACCTGCCGGAGGCCGTGGCCCGCGTGCTGCGCCAGGTCGGCACGGAGCGGCGGCTGGCCGAGTCCGAGGCCCGACTGGCGGGCATCATCGGGTCGGCCAAGGACGCCGTGATCGTGGTCGAGGCGGACCGGCGGGTGAGCCTGTTCAACCCGGCCGCCGAGCGCATGTTCGGGTGCCGCGCCGCCGCCGCCTGCGGCCGCCGGGTGACCGACTTCATCCCCGACGAGCTCGCCCCCGCGGACGGGGCGGGCGACGCGGGCGGGGACGTCGGGTCCCTGAGCCACCGGCTCCGGACCGGGACCCGCGGGGTGCGGGCGGACGGGGCCGAGTTCCCGATCGAGGCGTCGGTCTCCACGGGCGCGGCCGGGGGCCGGCGGTTCCACACCCTCGTGGTCCGGGACGTCACCGAGCGCAAGCGGGCCGAGGAGGCCCTGACCCTGTTCCGCGCCCTGGTCGACCGGGCCACCGATTCGATCGAGGTGATCGACCCGTCGACCGGCCGGTACCTGGACGTGAACGAGACCGCGTGCCAGGCGCACGGGTACGCCCGGGCCGAGTACCTGGCCCTGAGCGTCCCGGACGTCGATCCGCTCGCGGCCGGGCGGCCGTGGGGCGAGCTGGTGGCGGAGCGGCGCCGGACCGGCGGGCAGGTGTTCGAGAGCCTGCACCGCCGCCGGGACGGGTCGACGTTCCCGGTCGAGGTGAGCCTCAACTTCGTCCACCTCGACCGCGAGTATCTGGTCGCGGTGGTCCGCGACGCGACCGAGCGGCGCCGGGCCGAGGAGACCCTGCGCCGCAGCGAGGCGCTGCTCCGGCGGGCCGAGGCGATGGCCCACGTGGCCGGCTGGACCTTCGACGTGGCGGACGGGGTCTACGTCAGCTCGGACGAGGGGGCCCGGATCTGCGAGTGCGGGGACGGACCGCACACCGAGGAGGAACTGGCCGCGCAGGTACACCCGGACGACCGCGAGCGGTTGCGGGCGGCGCTGGCGACGGCGCGGGACGGCCGGTCGTTCGAGCTCGAACACCGGCTCGTGGTCGGCGGACGGGTCAAGTGGCTGAACGTCCGCGGGGAGCCCGAGACGGGCGCCGACGGGCGGGTGGTCCGGGTGATCGGGGTCACCCAGGACGTGACGGACCGGAAGCGGCTGGAGGAGCAGTACCGGCAGGCGCAGAAGATGGAGGCGTTCGGCCAGTTGGCGGGCGGGGTGGCGCACGACTTCAACAACCTGCTCACCGTCATCAACGGGTACGCGGAGATGCTCATCGGCGACCGCCCCCCACACGATCCCGACCGCGAGCTGCTCGGCGCGATCCGCGACGCCGGGGAACGGGCGACGGCGCTCACCCGTCAGCTCCTGACCTTCAGCCGCCGCGCCCTGCTGGAGCCGAAGGTGCTGGACCCGAACGCGGTCGTGACGGACGCGGGCCGGATGCTCCGCCGCCTGATCGGCGAGGACGTGGTCCTGACCACCGCGCTGGCCCCCGCGGTCAGCCGGGTGCTCGCGGACCCCGGGCAACTCGGCCAGGTGCTGCTGAACCTGGCGGTCAACGCCCGCGACGCGATGCCCCTCGGGGGCCGGCTGACGATCGAGACGCGGGAGGTGGAGCTGGGCGCCGAGTACGCCCGGTCGCACCCCCACGCCCGGCCCGGCCGGTACGTGCTCCTGGCCGTGTCGGACACCGGGTGCGGGATGGCGCCGGAGGTCAAGGCGCGGGTGTTCGAGCCGTTCTTCACCACCAAGGGGCCGGGCAAGGGAACGGGCCTGGGGCTGGCCACGACCTACGGGATCGTCCGCCAGAGCGGCGGGCACGTCGAGGTGTACAGCGAGGTCGGCCTCGGGACCACGTTCAAGGTGTACCTGCCGGCCGTGGACGGCCCCGCCGGCGCGGCGGACGGCGACCGCGCCGAGGTCCGGGGCGGAACCGAGTCCGTGCTCCTGGTGGAGGACCAGGGCGACGTGCGGCAGTTCGCCCTCCGCGCCCTCGGGTCCTACGGGTACGCGGTGCTGCCCGCGTCGAACGGGCGCGAGGCGCTGCGGTCGGTGGAGAGCGGTCCGCGCGTGGACCTGCTGGTAACGGACGTGGTGATGCCGGGGATGAGCGGGCGGGAGTTGGCCGAGGCCCTGCGGGCGCGGTACCCGGGGCTGCCCGTGCTGTACCTGAGCGGGTACACAGACGACGCGGTGGTCCGACACGGCGTGTTGGAAGCGGACGTGGCGTTCCTCCACAAGCCGTTCACCCCGACGGCCCTGGCCCAGAAGGTCCGGGAGGTGCTCGACGCGCCGCGCGGGTGAGCGCGACCGCGTGGAAACGCGCCCACCGACGGGCCGCACCAATCGTCGTTCACCCCCGTGCGGGACAAGAGGGCAACGGAAGGGACCCGGACGCCCCGCGCCGGCGGATCTCATCGAGAGCGAGAGGCCCGGCCGGCCGAAGGACACGATTGGCGCCGCGAGCTCGCGCCCCGGGGCGCGGAACCCCCTGAATCTCCGGCTCCCGCGCGGCGGGTGGCCCGGAGTTGGTCTTCGGAACCGCGGGGCACGGGTTCGACCCCCGTCGGGTGCGCGTCCCTCCCGCCGCACGCCGCGGCAATTCCCATCGCCGGTTCGGCACGCGGCGCTAGAATACCTCCATCCCGCACCGAACCGAACTCGCGAGTAGTTCACGCGCCGATGTCTTCCACCACCGTCCGCCACCCCAAAGGGCCGCCCGCGGAAGTATCCGACCGCGCGGCCGTCCCGTTCGTCTGGGCGTTTTTCGACTCCAGCGTCGGCGCGAAGATCACCGTCGCGCTCACCGGCCTGGGGCTGACCGCCTTCACGATCTTCCACATGATCGGGAACCTGAAGGTGTTCAGCGGGCCGGAGGCGATCAACGCCTACGCGCACTTTCTCAAACACGAGCTCGGGCTGCTCCTCTGGATCGCCCGCGCCGGATTGCTCGCGATCTTCCTCCTGCACATCGCCCTCGCCGTCCGGTTGACCCTGCGGTCGAAGGGCGCGCGCCCGGTGGGGTACGCGTACCCCGGGCACGTCCGGGCCACCGTCACCAGCCGGACGATGATCTGGAGCGGGGCCGTCGTCGGGCTGTTCGTCCTGTTCCACCTCGCACACTTCACGCTCTGCTGGGTGACCTACGCGGAGGTCGCGCCGGGCCGGTACGTGAGCTACCTGGAACTGAAGGACCCGAAGGAGCCGCTGTACCAGGACGTGTACAGCATGGTGGTGGTCGGGTTCACGACGCCGTGGCTGGCGGCGCTGTACGTCGTCGCCCAGGTCGCCCTGTTCCTGCACCTGCTGCACGGCGTCCAGAGCTCGTTCCAGACGCTCGGCCTCAAGAACGGCCGATTCCGCACCGCGATCCGCTGGTTCGGGTTCGCGGTGGCGGCGACCGTCTTTTTGGGCAACGTCGGCATCGTGGCCGGCGTGTGGTTCGGCCTTTACCCGGTTGCGCCGCAGTAGAGAACCGAGGCGCGCCCCTTCACAGGCGGGGCCGGCTGGAGAACGTCATGAATCTCGATTCGAAGGTGCCGGGCGGGCCGACGGCCGAGAAGTGGTCGCGGTTCCAGAAGGAGCAGCGGCTCATCAACCCGGCCAACAAGTCCAAGTACACGGTCATCGTGGTCGGCACCGGGCTGGCCGGCGCCAGCGCGGCCGCGACCCTCGCCGAACTCGGCTACAAGGTGCTCGCGTTCTGCTTCCAGGACTCCCCCCGGCGCGCGCACTCGATCGCGGCGCAGGGCGGCATCAACGCCGCGAAGAACTACCGCAACGACGGCGACAGCGTCCACCGCCTCTTCTACGACACCGTGAAGGGCGGCGACTTCCGCTCCCGCGAGGCCAACGTCCACCGGCTCGCCGAGGAGAGCGTCAACATCATCGACCAGTGCGTCGCGCAGGGCGTGCCGTTCGCGCGCGAGTACGGCGGGCTGCTCGACACGCGGTCCTTCGGCGGCGCGCAGCTCCAGCGCACCTTCTACTGCCGCGGGCAGACCGGCCAGCAGCTCCTGCTCGGCGCCTACCAGGCGCTCTCGCGCCAGATCGCGCTGGGCGCGGTGAAGATGTTCCCGCGGTGCGAGATGCTCGACCTCGTCGTCGTCAACGGCCGGGCGCGCGGGATCGTCACGCGGGGCCTGACGACCGGCAAGATCGAGTCGTTCTCGGCCGACGCGGTGGTGCTGGCCACCGGCGGTTACGGCAACGTGTTCTTCCTCTCGACCAACGCCATCGGCTGCAACGTCTCGGCCACCTACCGCGCGTACCGCCGCGGCGCCGGGTTCGCCAACCCGTGCTACACGCAGATCCACCCGACGTGCATTCCGGTCAGCGGCGACCACCAGTCGAAACTGACGCTGATGAGCGAGAGCCTGCGGAACGACGGCCGCGTGTGGGTGCCGAAGAGCAAGGCCGACTGCGGCAAGCACCCCAACGAGATCCCCGAAGAGGCCCGCGACTACTACCTCGAACGCAAGTACCCGAGCTACGGTAACCTGGCCCCGCGCGACATCGCGAGCCGCGCCGCAAAAGAAGCGTGCGACGACGGCCGCGGGGTCGGGCCGGGCGGGCGCGGCGTGTACCTGGACTTCGCCGCGGCGATCGCCAAGCAGGGCCGCGCCCGGATCGAGGAGAAGTACGGCAACCTGTTCGAGATGTACGAGCGGATCACGGCCGAGAGCGGCTACGAGCGGCCGATGCGCATCTACCCGGCCGTCCACTACACGATGGGCGGGCTGTGGGTGAACTACGAGCTGATGTCCAACCTGCCGGGGCTCTTCGTGATCGGCGAGGCGAACTTCTCCGACCACGGGGCGAACCGGCTGGGGGCGTCGGCGCTCATGCAGGGGCTGGCGGACGGCTACTTCGTGCTGCCGTACACGATCACGCACTGGCTGGCGGGCGAGAAGCCGGGCGCGACGCCCACCGACCACCCCGAGTTCAAGCGGACCGAAGCCGAGGCGACCGAAAAGCTGAAGAAGCTGCTGTCGATCAAGGGGAAGAAGACCGCGGTCGAGTTCCACCGCGAGCTGGGCCACGTCATGTGGGAAAACGTCGGCATGGCCCGCAGCAAGGAGTCGCTGGAGGCCGCGATCAAGAAGATCCAGGAACTGCGGTGGTTCTACTGGCAGGACGTGAACGTCCCGGGCACGGACGCGGACCTGAACGTGGCCCTGGAGCGCGCGAACCGCGTCGCGGACTTCATGGAGTTCGGGGAACTCCTGGCCCGCGACGCGCTGGTGCGCGAGGAGAGTTGCGGCGGCCACTTCCGGGTGGAGTACCAGACGCCGGACGGCGAGGCGAAGCGGAACGACGCGAAGTTCTGCCACGTCGCGGCGTGGGAGTACGCGGGCGAGGGGAAGACCCCGATCCGCCACGAAGAGCCGCTCACGTTCGAGACGGTGAAGCTCGTCGAGCGGAGCTACAAGTGACCGGCGCCGGGGTGCGAGCGCGTTCCACCGCCGGGGCATCGGGGCGGTCCTCGCCCGGCGCTCTTCGCGTTCTCCCGGCGAAATGAACCGGTCGCTCTCCGAACCTTCTTGTCGGTAGTCGCGCTTCCCGATGACCGGGGTCAGTACCGGTACCTCACCTCGAACCGCGCGAAGTCGCGCGCCAGGTATTTGCCGGTCATCGCGTGCTGCCACCCGACGCCGAAGTCGAACGTGTCGCAGAAGAAGAGCCGGAAACCGGGGCCGATCGCCGCGGCCGTCCGCTTCGCGAGGTGCGTGGGGCCGAACATCGGGTCGGTGAACTGCCCGTCCTGGAACGAGATGCCCGTCGTCTCCAGCGTGCCGAGCAACTGCACCTCCCGGATCGGCCGCCACAGCACGTGGTTGATGCTCGCGCCCCACCGCAGGTGCGCGCCCTGGTAGTCCTTGTCGCCGCCGATCGGGATCCACTCCACGACCTGCGCTTGCAGGTAGGTTTCCGTACTCGCGCGGAGGCCGAAGTTCAGCCCCGGTTCCAGCGACACGTGCCCGGTGCCCAGCCCCTTCGCCGGCTGGCCGATCGGGATGTACGTCCGCATCTGGAAGCCGAACAGCGCCAGTTCGCTGTCGAGCAGCATCGTCTTGGCGGTGATCGTCATGTCCGAGAACCCGGCCCCGTCCTGTCCGAACGGGGTGCTGTTCACCGACCGGTACGGCACCGCGATCTGTACCCCGGCCGCCCCCATTCCCACTTCGGTGATGAGCATCAGGTCGTGGTAATCGACGTACGGGATGCCCTTGAGCGTCCCGAACGCCTTCGGCCCCTTCCCCTTGCCGTCGCCGCGGGCGAAGAGGTACTCGCCGCGGTCCGGGTAGATGTAGTGGTCCGCGTAGTCCCAGCGGAACCGCGTGCTCGTCTTGGGGCGCACCGCGTCGGTGAAGAACGCCGCATCGGCCAGCGGCTCCCAGCGCGGTTGGTAACACGGGTCCGGGCAGCACACGCTCGTGTAGATCAGCCCGATCACGCGGCCCGCGGCCGTGTGCGCCGGGAACGGCTCGCACCGCTTCCCGCCCGCCCGACACTGCGGACCGCCGCAGTCGCCGCCACACGTCGAGCACCCGCCGAGCCCACCACCGCCGCCGCAATTCGGGCAAATGTTGCCGTCCACGAGCCGCGACAGTGCGTCGAACGTGACCGGGTTGCCGTTGAGTTCGATCGGCCCGACCGCGTCCGGTACAGCCGGGGGCGACACGACAACGGCCCGGGGCAGTTCGGACGGTACCGGGAGCGGAACCGGCGGCGGACCGTTCCGGGGCGGTGCGGGAGCGGGCTTCGCGGGCGCCGGCGGTGGTGCGTCGGGCAGCGCCGGTATCGGCGGAAGGAACTCGCTGGGCGGTACCGGCTTCGGCTGTGTGCCGCCCGCAGGCACGGCCCGCACCGGCACCGCACCGGGCGGTTCGGTAGCGGGCGGGAGATCGGCCGGCAGCGCGATCGGCGGCTCGCTCTCGCGGATCAACACCGGCGGGCGGAGTTTGGGCACGGCCGACAGTGTCCGTAGCGTACCGACCGCGACCCACTGTGTTTCGAGGTCGTCCAGCGGCGGAACCGGCGCCGCGGCCACCTTTGTGACCGTGGGCCGGGGCAGCAGAGCGGTCGAGGTGAGCGCTTCGGCGGCCTTCACCGTCGGGAGTGGGGGCGGAACGGCCGGGGCACGCGAGACCGGAGGAACCGCGGGCGGCGCGGCGCGGGCGACCGCCACTTCGGCCCGCGCCGCGAGCGGAACGAGCGTCCCGGGGGCGTAGGCGACGGGCGCTGCGGGGCGGTCCCGTTCCGGCAGGTGGCACCCGACGACCGCCAGGAGCAGGAGGGCGATAGGGGAGCGGCGGATAACCGGGCGGACGCCCATCAGCTCCCTCGCGGTAGAACCGTCGCCTCGCCCCGGTCGCGCGACCGGACGCACTGAGTCGGCGTCTTCTAGTTTTCGGTCCGCGCGGGCCGCGACCTTGACGGTTGTAACGGTTTCGCGGGCAACTTTTGCTGCAGCTTTCGCCCAACCCATCGCATTTGCGCATTCATTGCGACCGCGATAATCGGCTATTCCACTTCAGCGGAGGGAACCGGCCGCCGATGAATGACGGTGGTGCGTTAGCGGAGGCGGCATGGGAACGCGATCGCTGGGTGCGGCGGTGGCCGCGGTGTTGCTCGCGGCCGGGAGTGCGACGGCCCAACTGCCGGCGATCCCCGGCGCGCCGCCGCTGCCGGGCGGACCGGTCCCGGCGGTTCCCGGTGTACCGGGCGTCCCCGGTGTTCCCGGTGCAACGACGCCCGCGACCGGTGCTGCGGGAGCGGCCGCCGCGGGCGGGGGGGGCGCGCGGAACATCTGGAGCTTCTTCATGAAGACCCCGGAGCAGAAAGCGCAGTTCAAGGCGTGCTTCTGCAACTCGCGGATCGGCATGTTCATCAACAACCTGCTCGTGCCGGCCGGCGCCGCGACCGGCGGACTGCTCGGCCCGATCTGTCCGCCGCCGGGCTTCGGCGGACCGGGGGGGGCACCCAACCCCGACGACCTGAAGAAACCCGCGACCAGCCCCGAAGGGGCCGCGGCGCGGATCAAGGCCGAGGAGGCGCAGGCGAAGGCGAAGGTCGCGGCGATCGAGTTCCTCGCGACGGTCGATTGCCGCTACTACCCGGAAGCCGAAGCCGGGCTACTCGCGGGGTTGCGCGCGGAGAAGAACGAGTGCGTGCGGATCGCGGCCGCGAAGGCTTTCGTCACCGGGTGCTGCTGCTCGCCGAAGGTGGTCAAGGCGCTCACGATCAGCGTGAACTGCTCGAACAAGGACGGGTTCCCGGCCGAGGCGTCGGAGGTGGTCCGCACCTACGCGTACGTCGCGCTGGAGCGGTGCTTGCGGCGGTGCGTCGAAGAGGAACCGGAAGCGCCGCCCGAACCGCCGCCGGCCGCGAAGAAGGCGATGTACGAGATGCTCGCGCCGATGAGCGGCACGCTCGAATACTCCGCGCACATCCTGCTCGCGAGCTACTACCCGCTGGAGCCGCGCGAGACGCCGGCGCAGGTTTACGCGGAGGCGCGTCACACACTAACCCGCGGGCTGCGCGTCTCGCCGCGGACCGTGGACCGTCTCTCCGGGCCGAAGAACGTCGCGGACGCGGTATTCCCGGCCGGGACGCGGCCGGCGGTGTCGCTCGCGTCGATCTCGTCGCTGGCGCTGCCCTCGTTGCCGTCGCTCCCCTCCTTCGCGGCGATCCGGAGGTCCGCGGCGCGCGAGCCGGACGCGGCTCCGCCCCCGGCGGTGTGGCTCCCCCCCGCGCACGCAGCCCCGCCCGCGCCGGCTCCACAAGTGGCCGAACGGCGGGAGGTTGCGGACGCGCCGCGCAAGGACACGTTCGTCGCACCGACGCCGGCGACGCCTCAAAGTGGCGGGCGCACCGGTCGCGGGAACCTGATGAACATCTTCCAGGACGGGTGGAAGCGTTAGGAGAACCCGGCGCATGAGCACCGGGTTCTCCTGTCATTTCTTCGCGCTGATGCACCACAGGTGTTTGTAAGTGCGGATGAGGAACTCGCCGTCCGACGGAACGATCGACGCGCGAGTGGTCGCGCCGTCGAGCTTGTTCGCCGCGATCTCCTCGTACTCCTTCGGGTTAGCGGTAAACACCAGCGTTTCGCCGCGCTGACTCGTCAGGTAGAGTTTGCCGTCCGCGTGAACGACGCTCCCCCACGCGCCGCCGGGGACGTTCTTGTCCCACGTCTGCTTGCCGGTCTTCAGGTCGATGCACACCACGCTCGGCTCGTTTACCACGAACGCGTGATCGCCGATGATGACCCCCGAACCGATGCGCTGCGGGTTTTTCGCGGCCCGCCAGAGGCGGTGCGTCTCGGTCACGTCGCCGGTGCCGCCGGTCCTGACGGCGATCGCGGCCCCGTTGAACCCCGCCGCCGCGAACACGTACTTCTCGCTGACCAGGGGCGACGTGTACGTCAGACGGTCGGTCCCGCCTTCTTTCTCCAACCCCGCGCTGCTCCACAGGAGTTTGCCGGTCTCCGGCTCGTAGCCCTTTACCACCGCGGGCCAGCTCATCACCAACTCGGTGCGGCCGCCGGTTCTGGCGATCACCGGCGTGCTCCACGAGCCGAAGTAATCGCCCGGCTTCTTACCGATCTCGTCGTTTTTCCATGCTTCGGTGCCGTCGGTCTTCTTCAGCGCGACGAGGAACGTCTTCTCGTGCGGGCCGAAATTGTGGACGACGAGATCCTTGTAGATGATCGGCGACGCGGCGCTGCCCCAGATGTGATCGCACGGGCCGAACTTCTTGTTCCACAGTTCCTTGCCCGCGAGGTCGTAACAGTACAGGCCCGCGGAGCCGTGGAACACCACCACCCGCTCGCCGTCGGTCAACCGGGGACGCGGCACAGTACGTGTTCGTCTGGTGGACGGCCTCCTTGCCGTCGAACTCGATCGTCTTCTCCCACACCTTCGAGCCGTTCTTGCGGTCGAGGCAGTACAGCGACCGCTTCTTGCCCTTGTCGGTCGCTTGCGTGAGGAAGATCTTGTCGCCCCAGACGATCGGCGTGGAGTTGCCGGCGTCCGGGAGGTCGATCTTCCACTTGACGCTCTCCGTCGCGGACCACTTCGTCGGCAGGTTCTTCTCGGCCGTGTGCCCCTGCCCGGTCGGCCCGCGCCACGCCGGCCAGTTGTCGGCGCGGGCGCCGGGGGCGGTGAGCGCGGCCGCGCCGAGCAGCGCGCAGAAGAAGGCGAATCGCTGGGCCGACATTGCGTGCTCCGGAGAGGGGACGAACCGGCGGGCCTCATTATCGGGCGCGGCCGTAGAATCGAGCAAGGAGGTTCGTGAATGCTCCCGTTTCCTATCGACCCGGTGCCGGCGCTGCACGGCGTTCGTGTACTCGAAGCGGCCCGTGTGCTCGCCGGGCCGTTCTGCGGCCAACTGCTCGCCGACCTCGGCGCCGACGTCATCAAGCTCGAACGCCCGGGCGCCGGCGACGACACCCGCGGGTGGGGGCCGCCCTACGTCCCCGGTTACAGCGATCTTTCCGCGTACTTCCTTTCGTGTAACCGCGGGAAGCGCTCGCTCACGCTCGACATCGGCGGTTCCGATGGGAGCGAGATTTTCCATCGGCTGCTCGCGAAGTGCGACGTGCTGGTCGAGAACTTCCGCACCGACAGCGCCGAGAAGCTCGGCCTCACGCCCGACGCGCTACTCGCGAGGCACCCGCGGCTGATCGCGTGTTCGATCTCGGGGTTCGGACGCACCGGGCCGCTGAAGGACGCGCCGGGCTACGACTTCGCGGTTCAGGCGCTCAGTGGCCTCATGAGCATCACCGGACCGACCGAGGGGCCGCCGTTCAAGGTCGGTGTCGCGGTCGCGGACGTCCTGACGGGCCTTTACGCGTCCAACGCGGTTCTCGCGGCGCTTCACGCGCGGGCGCGCACCGGCCACGGCTACGCGATCGACCTCGCGCTCGCCGACTGCGCACTCGCGGCGCAGGTGAACGTCGCGCAGGCGTTCCTCACGGGCGGCACGGTGCCCCAGCGGCAGGGGAACGCGCACCTCCAGATCGTGCCGTACCAACTCTTCGCCACCGCCGACGGCTGGCTCGTGCTGAACGTGGGCAACGACGGTCAATGGAAAGCCTTCTGTGCCGCGGCTGGCGCCGCGGAACTGGGAGCCGATCCGCGGTTCGCGACCAACCGCCAGCGCGTCGAACGGCGCGCCGAAGTGGTGCCCGAAGTGGAACGGCTGATGAAGCGGCTCACCACCGCGGAGTGGGAAAAGCGCCTGACCGATGCGAACGTGCCGCACGCGGTGGTTCGCACCTACGCGGACGTGTTCCGCGACCCGCAAACCTTCGCCCGCAGCATGAAGCTGACCGTGCGCGACCCGGCGGGCAACCTGGTCGATCTGGTCGGCAACCCGGTGTCGATGCACGGCGCCCCCCGGCCCGACCCGACGATGCCGCCACGGCTCGGCGCGCAGACCGCGGCCGTGCTGAACGAGCTATTGGGGCTCGACGCGGACGCGGTGAAGGCGCTGAGGGACCGGGGCGTGGTGTGATCGGCTGACCTTCCGCGTTCGGATCGAAGAGGGTACATTCGCGGTCGTATTCGCGCGAGGATTTCGCATGACGCCGACGCTCCCGCCCGGCACCGACCTGAAGCGGCTCAAGATGATCTACGAGTGGGCCGAGCGGCGATACCTGAAGTCGCTTCCGCTGGAGCATTTCATGGAATCGATCCCGCAGGCAACTCAGCGCGAGATCACGCTCGCGAGTTTCGCCCTCGTTCGCGTGTCGCGCCCGGACGTGCAGTGCTTCAACGAGTTACTCGTGCAGTACCCGAAACCCGGACAGGACCCGGACAAGCCGGGTCAGGTGGTGCCCGACAACATGGTGGTGATCCACCACAGGCCGATCGTCGCCGAAGGCAGCTACATGACGCCGCTGCAACCGGTGGGACCGTTCCTGGTGCTGGAGTACGTCTCGAAGGCGAGCGCGCGGAAGGACGAGGAGGTGAGCTACGCGAAGTACGAGAAGGAACTAAAGGTCCCGTACTACCTGCTCTTCTATTCCGATGCGGACGAGTTCACGCTGTTCCGACTCGGCGAGAAGGGGTACTCCGCGACGCCGCCCAACGCGAACGGGCGGTGCCCGATCCCGGAGCTAGAACTCGAAGTCGGGTTGCTGGGTAAATGGGTGCGATACTGGTTCCGTGGCGAACTGCTCCCGCTCCCGGCCGACCTGCTGAAGGAGCGCGACGCCGAGCGTGTGGCGCGGCTCGCGGCCGAGAAGCGCGCGGCCGACGCCGAGGCCGAACTCGCGAAGCTCCGCGAGGAGTTGGCGAAGGCGAAAGGGCGAGAGTAACAGCTCATGTCCATCAGCATGGGCCTTCGCCACAAGACGTCCGGCGAGTACCGCGAGGTGCCGATCGCGTCCTCGTGCGGCTTCGCGGAGGGCTGGCTGCCGTTCTGCCATCATCTCGGCTTGCAATTCGTGCCATTATTCAGCGGCGGAGCGCTCACGGCAGTTCCGGCGGATTTGGTTCCGGAGATCCTTCGCGAATTACGGCTTCTGCTCGTGGCGGTTGAAGTCGCCCCGAACGGCGCGTGGATCGCAGAACGGGTTCGCGGCCTCCTTGCTGCCTTCGCGGCGACGGACCCGGCCGAGTGGGAATACGACTTCGGGTAACCCGCCTGGCGCTCGCCACTTCTCGCCATCGGCCTTACAATCTCGGCACGTTCGCGTTCCCAACCTCTTCCCAGGAGTACCTCCGTGCCGACCAACGCGCCGCTCAACCGCAAACTTCGCATGGGCCTCGTCGGCGGCGGACAGGGGGCCTTCATCGGCCGCGTCCACGCCACCGCCGCCGTGCTCGATAATCGCGCCGCCCTCGTCGCGGGGGCGCTGTCCTCCGACCCCGCCAAGGCGAAGGCGTCCGCGTCCGACTACGACATCCCCGCGGACCGCGCCTACGGCTCCTACAAGGAGATGGCTGAGGCCGAGGCCAAGCGGCCCGACAAGGTCGACTTCGTTTCGGTGGCGACGCCCAACCACACGCACTTCGAGATCGCCAAGACGTTCGCAGAGGCCGGGTTCAACGTCATCTGCGACAAGCCGCTGACGCTCGACCTCGCACAGGCCGAAGAACTGCTCAAGGTGGTCGAAAAGAGCGGCGTCGTGTTCGCGGTCACGCACAATTACACGGGATATCCGCTCGTCAGGCAGGCACGCGAGATGGTGCTCTCCGGCGAACTGGGTGAGATCAACGCGGTCCGCTCGTGCTACATCCAGGGCTGGCTCCGCACGCGCCTGGAGTCCGACGACCAGAAGCAGGCGAAGTGGCGCACCGACCCGAAGCAGAGCGGCGCGGCCGGGTGCTTCGGCGACATCGGCACCCACGCGTACAACCTCGGCCGGTACATCACCGGGCTTCTGCCGAAGGAAATCTCCTGCCTCCTGAAGATCTTCGAACAGGGCCGGGCGCTCGACGACTACGGCGTCGCCGCGGTGCGGTACGAGAACGGCGCGCTGGGCACCGTCACCGCCAGCCAGATCTCCCACGGCCGCGAGAACGACCTGTTCATCGAGGTGGACGGCACGAAGGGCGCGCTGGAGTGGCACCAGGAGGAGCCGAACAAGCTGATCGTCCGCCGCAACGGCGAACCGCACAAGATCTACACGCGCAACGGCGGCCCGTACCTCAGCACGATCGCCGGGGCGTCGAGCCGCTTGCCGAGCGGCCACCCGGAGGCGTTCTTCGAGGCGTTCGCCAACATCTACAACACGGCCTACGACGCGATGGTAAAGCGCGCCGCGGGTGAGAAATTCGAGACCACGCACACCGTCTACCCGAACGTCTACGACGGCGTGGAAGGGATGCTGTTCATCACGCAGTGCGTCGCGAGCAGCAAGGACAACGGCCACTGGGTGCCGTTCCAGCACCCGAAGAGCCGCCGGTGAGGGACCCTGGTGAACGGGTCGGGTTCATCGCGGTTCGAGGAGCCGGCGGACCTCGTGCGCCAGCCGGAAGGTGAACTTTTCCGCCCCGGGCATCAGCGCGTGGTGCGCGTCGCTGAAGTCCGCTTCGTCGAGCCACAGCCGGGCGTCGATCACGGGCGTGTCGAGGTCGCGCGCCAGCCCCGCGAGGTAGTCGTCGAATCGGGCCAGCGCGGCCGGATCGTACCAGTCCCGGAACGCCCGCGACTCCGGCGCGCGCAACAGGATCACGCGGGCGCCGCAGTCGACGGCCTCGCGAACGGTGTCGCGGAACGCGCGGTCGGCGACGGGCTGCACGGCCATGTCCCTGAGGGCCGGCCAGAACAGCGCCCGGTTGCTCTCGACCCGGGCCGCCCGCTCCGCGGGCGCGACCGCGGCCTTCAGGTCCGGGAACCCGCCGCGCGGGAGGTAGTTCTCCGGCCGGGGGACCGAGATCACGCCCTCGCCGAGCCGGATCGGGTACGGGAAACGGGCGCGGAGGAGGAAGGAATCGTACTCGAACGGCCGCTCGGCGTAGCGGCGCGCGACCCACAGGTCGCGCGGGGCGAGTTGGGAGAGGAGGAACT
Source organism: Planctomycetota bacterium (assembly GCA_017306025.1). Lineage (GTDB taxonomy): Bacteria > Planctomycetota > Planctomycetia > Gemmatales > Gemmataceae > Gemmata. The sequence continues at coordinate 2,324 of JAFKJJ010000569.1, read as the reverse complement.
CGCGACACTCCACCGCGAAGAACACCGGCATCACTTCGAGCACCACCACCGCGGGCCGCACCCCGTCGCGAACGAAGCGGTGCATCATCACGCGGTTGAGGACGGGGCCGGCCGCGCTCCGCCCGGCGTTCACCCAGTACGGGCCGTCGGGGTCGGTGAGCAGTTCGGGCTGGAAGCCCAGCGTCGTCCGGGACGTGCCGAGTACCAGACCGAGCGGGCGGTCCGGGTGTTCGGCGCGGGCGGTGCGGGCGACGCGCAGGCGCGCCGCGTATTCTTCGTCGACGCCCGCGGGGTCGGTGGGGCCGAGCGCCGCCAGGACGGCCCACACCACCAGCGCGAACGCCGGCGGGGCCAGCGCGACCGCGAACCGGGCGCGCGACCGCGCGTTCGGGCGGCGCGGGGCCGGCGTGTGGACCCCACGCGGCCGCCGGAACGGTGCGGTCACCAGCGAGACGGGCAGGCGCATAGAACGAGTATCGGCTCGCACGCGCCGCCGAGTCAACGCCAACCGGGCCGGTGTGATCGCGGATGTCAAGTTACGGGCCGCGGGTGAGACGCCATGTCGCGCCGTCGCGTCGAAGTGTTCATGGTGCTCGTGATCGTGGCCGCCGTCGCGGGGCCGGGCGCGGTCGGCGTCGTGCGGGTCCGGGCCGTCGCCGCACGCACGACCTGCGCCGGGCACCTCGGCCAGACGGCGATGGCCGCCCGCGCGTACGCCGACGCCAACGGCGGGGTGCTCCCGACCGGCACGATCCCGAACGCCGAACTCGCCCCCGAGCAGCGGCTGAGTTGGTGGGTGTCGATCTTGCCGTTCGTCGAACAGGGGGAGGTTTTCCAGCAGTTCGATCTGTCGCGTGGTCCCGACGACCCGCGCAACGAAAAGGCCGCCGGCAACCGCTGGCGGCACCTCGTGTGCCCGGCGTCCGGCGAGTACGACCGCGACACGCGGCAGTGGCGGTCCGAAACGCCGGTCACGAACTACGTCGGCGTCGCGGGCGTCGGGGTGGGGGCCGCCGGGTTGCCGGCCGGTCACCCGCACGCCGGCGCCTTCGGCTACGACCGGCGCACGTCGCTGAAGGGCGGTTTCCCGGACGGCACGGCGCACACGCTCCTGTTGATCGAGACGGGAAGGGAACCCGGCCACTGGGCGCACGGCGGCCATGCGACCGTCCGCGCGTTCGAGTGGGACGTGCCGTACATCGGTCCGGAACGGCCGTTCGGCGGGTTCCACAACGGCCCGATGGTCCTCTTCGGTTCGCGCGACCGCGTCTGCGTGACCGCGTTCGCGGACGGTTCGTACCACCCGCTCACCGACAAGATCGACCCGGCCGTGCTGGAAGCGCTCGCGACCGTCGGCGGGCGGGAGGCACTGCCGTCGGACTGGTGACGCGTTCTACCGTGTCGCCCCCAGCGCCGCGTGGATGGCCCGCACGTCGACGACGACCGCCATCAACTCGGCCGGCGTGACGTTCGCCTCCGTCAGCACCACCTGTGCCGTCTGCGTGATCTGGGCGGCCTCGGTCGGCGAGATGGCGCCGTCGGAGAACGCGGTCCAGGTCGTCACCACGAACGCCTGGACGGCCTCCGGCGACGGCCGGGTCGCGCCTTCGACGAGGGTCCGCACGTCGGCGGCGAGGTTCTGCCACAGTTCGGCCGGCACCCGCGGGGCAAAGCCGGCGGCCGGGTTCTCGCGGGCTTCGAGGGCTTCGAGGTTGAACCGCATCATCTGGACTCCGGAATTGAGGAGGAGCGATCTCGCCCTCCGGCATCAACCCGCCCGCGCCGACCCGGTTACGCATCGGTTTTGTTTTCTTCGGCGGGCGCTCGCGAGTGGAGCGGGAACCGGCCCGGTGAAAGGGTAGTGGCAATTTTCGCGGACGCAAACGGCTTCGTCGCGCCTCTTTAATTCCGGGTCTGACACACCGACGGGTTCCCGACGATGTCCCAGAAGCCGATCCTTCACATCCTTTCCGTCACGCCACGCGGAACGGCCCAGGCGGTTCGCGGAAGCCGGCGACCGCACCGCGTTCGAACGGGTCGTGCGCCGGCACAACGGGTGTGGGGCGTATGCCGCTCGGCACGGCCTTACGACCTTCACGCCGCGGAAGACGCGTTCCAGGCAACGTTCCTCGCGCTCGCGGTACCCGGCCCGATCGCGGACGAGGAGGTCGTGCGGCGCGAGGTCGCGCCGGTCGTGCCGTGATTCTTCGAGGGTCACGCGCAAGCGGAGGTCGCGGAACGGCTCGACCGTGCCAAAAACGTGCTCCGCGATCGGCTCGCGCGCCACGGGGGGACGCTCGCTCCGGTTCCCGTCCTCGCCGCGC
>JAFKJJ010000568.1 GCA_017306025.1 Planctomycetota bacterium | reverse complement strand
GCCCGGCGGGGTCATCGTCACCGGCGACATTCAGGACGGGTGGGGGACCGGATTCACCGAACTGCTCCCGTACCTGGAACAGCAGAACCTCCGCAACCTCTACCGGTTTGATGTGTCGTGGTTCGATCCCGCCAACGCGACGCCCATCGGAATGGGGGTAAAGGTGTTCTACTGCCCCGCGAACCGCGCGTCCGGCGGCATCGACATGGGGCCGATCGCGGCGCAGTGGGGGTGCTACATCCCGCCGTTCGCGGCCGGGACGGACTACGCCTTCAACAAGGGGGCGAACGCCGGGCTGTCGCTCGAACCCGCGAAGGTGCCGCCGAGCGTCCGCGGGCCGTTCGGGATCGCGATCCGCGAGAGCGAAGCGACCACGACCGGCTGCACGCGGCTCACCGACATCACCGACGGCACCGCATCGACGTTCGCGCTGGGCGAGGCGACCGGCGGGTCGCCGAAGTTCCCCATGCGCGACCTCAACGACCCGTCGAAGGCGGTGTCGGACCCGTTCACCGGCCGGCCGGCGCTGATGGAGCAGTGCTGGGGCGCGACCGGCTTCGGCGACCGGGGGCACCCGTGGTACGCGAGCGTGCTGGCGGTCACGGCGCAGTTCGGGATGCCGCCCGACGTCGCCGACGAACCGCTGAACCGCTCACCCGGGACGCCGTCCATCTACGGCTCCGACCGCTCGGGCTTCAACCAGACGGGTCGCGACCTCGTGAGCGGGTTCCGGAGCGTTCACCCGGGCGGCGCGAACTTCGTGCTCTGCGACGGCTCGGTGCGGTTCATCCGTCAGGGCATGGACCCGGCCACGTACCGTGCCCTTTCGACGCACGCGGCCGGTGAGGTGATTACCGGCGAGTGGTGAGCGGCGCGGTCATTTCGCGTCGGGATCGAGTCCGAGTTCGCGGAGCTTGGCCGCGAGCCGCTCGGCCCGCTCGCGCTCCTGTTCGGCGCGATTCATTTGCTCTTCCGCGCGTGCGTGCTCGGCGTCTCGGTCTGCGGCGGCCCGGTCCGCGCGGGTCCGTTCGGCCGCGAGTTCCTGTGCGATCTCGTCGGGCTTGCGCAACTGCCGGCCGTCCGGGCCGAACACCGCGACCTGCCCCTTCACCAGCGAGAAGCGGAAACCGAGGCGCGGACTCACGTGCCCGTTCATCTCCTCGATCTCGACGAGGTGATCGCCGCGGCACAACCAGCCTTCCAGATGCGCGGGGAACTCCGGGTAGATGATGTAATACTCTTCGGCCCCGTGCTTTTCGTAGAACTGGAATTTCTTCTTCATCTGCGTGTAACGATTGCTCGGCGACCACACCTCGATGATTACCTGTGGGAAGACGCCGCCCTCCTCTCACACGCGGTAGCTCCCGCGGTAGCCCTTCGGGCGCCCGAACGCGACGTACACGTCCGGCGCCTGGCGGGTGTCCGGCTCGCACTCGACCGGGTAGATGAGGTTGTCGCCCGCAACGAACGCGTCGTCGCGAGAGGCGAAGAGGGCCTCCGCGTTCCACTTCAGAATCGCGATCCAGTCGAACTGGAGGGTGTCATCGGTCGTGGGCCGACCGTCGGAGTCGGGATAGTGGATCAGTTCGGTACGACGCGGAACGATCATTGCGGAAGCCCTCCGTCGTGCGCCCGGATGATAGCCGCTTTCAGCCGACCGCGGAATAGAAGCCGATCACCGCCTTCACCGCCTTCCGCCACGCGGCCAGCTTCCTGTCGCGCTCGACGGCCGGCAGCTTCGGCTCGAACCGCGTCGCGGCCGCCATCAGTGAGGACAACTTCGCCTCGTCCGCGAGGCCGGCTCCGACCGCCGCGAGGAACGCGGCCCCCAGCGCCGTCGATTCGCTCTGCGCGGCCCGCGCCACGGGCCGGCCGAGCGCGTCGGCCTGAAATTGAAGGAACCAGTCGTTGCGTGCCATCCCGCCGTCGACCTTCAGGGCCGCGTCGTTCCCGCTCGCGGAGTCCTTCACGGCCGCGTCGATCAGGTCCGCGACCTGGAACGCAACGCCCTCCAGCGCCGCGCGCCCGATGTCGGCGGCCGACGTCGCCCGCGTCAGCCCGAAGATCACCCCGCGGGCCTCCGGGACCCAGTGCGGCGCGCCCAACCCCACGAACCCCGGCACGAACAGGACAGGTTCATTCGGATTCGACTCCTGGGCCAGCCGTTCGACCTCTGCGGACGACTGGAACAGGTGGAGCCCGTCGCGGAGCCACTGCACCGCGGCGCCCGCGATGAACACCGCGCCTTCCAGTGCGTATTTCGGTGTCGAATCGGTCATCGCGGCCACGGTGGTGAGCAGCTTGTGCTTCGACGCGACCGCGGCCGTGCCCGTGTGAAGGAGGTAGAACGCGCCGGTGCCGTAGGTGCATTTCCCCTCGCCGGGGCTGAAGCACCCTTGTCCGAAGAGTGCCGCCTGCTGGTCGCCCGCGACCCCGCGCACCGGGATGCCGTCGGGGAGGAAGTCCAGCCCCTTCGTTACGCCGAACTCCGCGACCGACGGCTTCACTTCCGGAAGTGCGGCGCGGGGCACGCCGAAGTAGCGGAGCAGTTCGTCATCCCACTGCATCGAGTGGATGTTGAACAGGAGCGTGCGGCTGGCGTTGGTGGCGTCGGTGGCGTGAGCCGCGCCGCCGGTCAGCCGCCAGATGAGAAACGAATCGACCGTGCCGAACTTCAGTTCGCCGCGGGCGGCCGGTTCCTTCAGGGCCGGCGTGTGGTCGAGCAGCCACCGCACTTTCGTGCCGGAGAAGTACGGGTCGAGCACGAGGCCCGTGCGCTCGGTGAGCCACGGCTGGTCCGCCGCACGCTTGCGGCAGAAGTCGGTGGTGCGGCGGTCCTGCCACACGATCGCGCGGCCCGCGGCGCGGCCCGTTGCGCGGTCCCACGCGACCGCCGTCTCGCGCTGGTTGGTGATGCCGACCGCGGCCACGTCGCGCGGGTCGCGCCCGGCTCGCGCCAGCGCCTCGCGCACGGTGCGGGCGACCGAATACCAGATGTCTTCGGGCTCGTGCTCCACCCACCCGTCGCGCGGGTAGTGCTGTTCGATCTCCTGCTGTGCGGTGCCGAGCACCGCGAACGTGCCGGAGTCGAAAACCACCGCGCGCGAGCTGGTGGTGCCCTGGTCGATGGCGAGAACGAGGGGAGAGGGCATACGATGTCGCTCCTGTGATAACGGCCGAGCGACATGCTATCACCGGGCGCGCCCCGCGACACGCCCCAACCCCGGCGCTCGGGTGGTGAACGTGTCGGATAGGGCGAAACGCCGGCACTCGACGTTCGCGGCCGACGGCAAACACCGTGGCGGCCCGACGTGCCGCCGGCGGAGGTCCGCGCGCCGAACAAATGGGGCCGCTTTAGCCGGCCTCCCCTTGCAAGCCCCGGGCGAAGATATTGGGCGCGACCGCGTCGACCGGCTTTGCGAAGCAACACGTTCACGCACCCGGAGGCGCGAAACGCTCGGATTATCGCACGCGGTTCGCGCGTATCAAAATGCTCTTCCCTTCCGACACTCCGTTCGCTATTGCGGCCCCCCTGTAACTGGGGGAATAGCCATGTTCCGCGCCCGAATCGCGGCGGCCGTGCTCGCGGCGGCGTCGCTCGCCCTTCTGCCGGGGTGCCTGACGCTGTTCTCGAAGACCGAGGTCGTCCGCGGCGAAGAGCCGCGGCGCCCGATCCGGTTCGAGAACACTCAAGCGGCGGAGGCGTTCAACAAGGCACTGAAGGACAAGTCCGCGAGCCTCGGCGGGACGCACATGGGCATCCCGTTCGTCACCTTCTACTCGAAGGACCGCCACCTCTCCGACAGCGCGCACTTCAACGACTGCGTGGCCCGCTGCGACAGCGATCAGGACGGCGTCATCACGCTCGCGGAGGCCAGGATCTTCGAGAAGATGGACAAGTGACGGAGCCCCCGATGCGATCCGTCCTACTGCTCGTCGCGCTGGCCGTTGCGGGCGGGTGCGTGAGCGGCCCCGGCCGGTCGGGGCGCGCGTTTGACCGTGACCGCGAACTGGTTCACGATGCGATCAAAGAGGTCGCCCGCCCGTCGTTCGACCACAACCTGCGGGGCGCCGGGTGGGAGGCCCGCGAGTTCTCGTCCGGATCGAGTAGTTGCGCCGTGGGCGGCTCGCTCCTGCGCGGATCGCGTGACGACTCCTGGGACGTCCAGTTCGCCTGTCGGAAGCCCGGCGCGGGACCGGACGACGGGTGGCGGTTGCCCGCGTCCGAGTACCGAAGCGTTCTTGCTCCGGTGCGGGCCGACGTTCTGGCCGCGGTCGAGAAGACCGGTGTCGAGGTGACCGGGGCGCCCGAGGTCGAGTTCACTGACGGGCCGAGCCCGGAGGCGAAGTTCGTCATCAGGTATTTGCGGACCAACCGCGCGGTCGCGGGCGAGGTGGTGGGCCGGCTCGCGCCGACGGACGCCGGTCGAGGCAGTCAGTATTCGGACCTGCGGATCACGCTCCGGGAATGGTGCTGCAAGTAGTCCAGACACGACGAACGCCCGGCCTGAAGGCCGGGCGTTCGCGTTCATCACCGTCCCGGCCCCGCGTCCGGAACTCGGCTCACTTATCGCGCGCGGTCTCGCCCAGCGCCGCCTGCGCCGCGGCCAGACGCGCGATCGGCACCCGGAACGGCGAGCAGCTCACGTAGTCCATCCCGACCTTGTGACAGAACACCACGCTCTCCGGGTCGCCGCCGTGCTCGCCGCAGATGCCCACCTTCAGGTGCTGGCCGTGCTTCGCCTTGCGGCTCTCGCGGCCCAGTTTGATCCCCATGTCGATCAGCTTGCCCACGCCCTTCTGGTCGATCGACTGGAACGGGTCCACCGAGAGGATCTTCTCCTTCAGGTAGGTGGGCATGAACCCCTTGATGTCGTCGCGGCTGAAGCCGAACGTCATCTGGGTGAGGTCGTTGGTGCCGAAGCTGAAGAACTCGGCCTCCGCCGCGATCTCGTCGGCCGTCAGTGCCGCCCGCGGCAGCTCGATCATGGTGCCGATCTGGTACTCGACCGTCACCCCGGCCTTCTTCATGCACTCGTCCGCGACCGCGATCGCCCGCTTCTTGAGCATCGTCAGTTCCTCGACGACGCCGACGAGCGGGATCATGATCTCGGGCAGCACGCTCTTGCCCTTCTTCTTCACCTCGATGGCGGCCTCGATGATCGCGCGCACCTGCATGTCGCCGATCTCGGGGAACACGACCGGCAGCCGGCAGCCGCGGAACCCCATCATCGGGTTCATCTCGTGCAGCTCGTCCACGCGCTCGAAGATCTTCTCCACGGTGGTGCCGGTCTGCTTGGCGACCTCCTCGGCGCCGGCGCGGTTGTCCTTCTGCGGGAGGAACTCGTGCAGCGGCGGGTCGAGCAGCCGGATGGTGACCGGCAGCCCGTCCATCGCCTCGAAGATGCCGACGAAGTCGGCCTTCTGGAACGGCTCGACCTTGGCGAGGGCCTTCTGCCGGGCCTCGGTGGTGGTGGCGAGGATCATCTCGCGCACCGCCGCGATGCGGTCCTTGCCGAAGAACATGTGCTCGGTGCGGCACAGCCCGATGCCCTCGGCCCCGAACTCGCGGGCCTTCAGGGAGTCGGCCGGGGAGTCGGCGTTCGTGCGGATCTTCAGCTTGCGGCTCTTGTCCGCCCACTGCATCAGCGTGGCGAAGTCGCCGGTCATCGACGGCGGGACGGTCGGCACCTTGCCGATCATCACGTCGCCGGTGGTGCCGTTGATCGTCACGAACTCGCCCGCCTTCACCGTCTTGCCCGCGATGGTGACGGTCTGGTTCTTCTCGTCGATCTTGACCGCCTCGCAGCCGACGACGCACGGCTTGCCCCACCCGCGGGCGACCACGGCCGCGTGGCTCGCCTTGCCGCCGGTGCTGGTGAGGATGCCCTTCGCGATGTGCATCCCCGCGACGTCTTCGGGGCTCGTCTCCTTACGGACGAGCAGGATCGGGTCGTTCGGGTGCTTCTCGTGGTGCGCCACGACCGCCTCGGCCGAGAGGATCACCATGCCGCTGGCCGCACCGGGGCTGGCCGCGATCCCCTGGGCGACCGGCTTCTCCTTCGCCTTCGGGTCGAGTTGCGGCTGGAGCAGGTGGTTGAGCGAGTCCGGGTTGACGCGCTTCACGGCGGTCGTTTCGTCGATCAGCCCCTCTTTGACCATCTCGACCGCGATCCGCACGGCCGCGGTGCCGGTGCGCTTCCCGGTCCGCGTCTGGAGCATGTACAGGGTGCCTTCCTGCACCGTGAACTCGATGTCCTGCATCTCCTTGTAGTGCTTCTCCAGGTCCGCGCGGATCTTGACGAGCTGCTCGTAGACCTTTGGCATCTCCTTGCCGAGCTGGTCGATGTGCTCCGGGGTGCGGATGCCCGCGACGACGTCTTCGCCCTGCGCGTTGATGAGGTAGTCGCCGTAGAACACGTTCTCGCCGGTGTTCGGGTCGCGGGTGAACGCCACGCCCGTACCCGACGAGTTGCCCATGTTGCCGAACACCATCGCTTGCACGTTGACCGCGGTGCCCTTGAGCCCCGTGATGCGCTCGATGCGGCGGTACTCGATGGCCTTGTTGCCGTTCCACGAGTTGAACACGGCGTTGATCGCGAGGTAGAGCTGCTTCTTCGGGTCCTGCGGGAAGTCCTCGCCGACGTCCTTCTTGTAGACGGCCTTGTACTTCTTCACCAGTTCCTTGAGGTCGTCCGCGGTGAGGTCGGTGTCGAGTTTGACGCCCTTCGCCTCCTTCATGGAGTGCAGTTCGTGCTCGAAGTGCTCGTGTTCGAGGCCCATCGCGGTGGAGCCGAACATGTCGATCAGCCGGCGGTAGCTGTCGTAAGCGAACCGCTCGTTGCCGGTCTTCTTGGCGAGCCCCTCGACCGACGCGTCGGTGAGGCCGAGGTTGAGGATGGTGTTCATCATCCCGGGCATGGAGAGCGCAGCGCCCGATCGCACGGAGACGAGCAGGGGGTCGCTCGGGTCGCCGAACTTCTTGCCGAACAGCCCCTCGACCTTCTTGAGCGCCTCGTCGATCTGCGGGACGGCGGCCTCGGGGATCTTCTTCCCCTGCTCGTAGTAGGCCGCGCACACTTCGGTCGTGATGGTGAAGCCGGGCGGGACGGGGATGCCGATCTTGCACATCTCGGCGAGGTTGGCGCCCTTGCCGCCGAGCAGGTCCTTCATCTTGCCGTCGCCGTCGGCCGTCTTGCCGCCGAAGGAGTAGACGTACTTCGCGCTCATGTTCGCCCGCTGTGAGGAGGGATCGCCGCGCCCGCGGCAGCATGGGTTCACGATTGGTTTACGGACGCGGGGATGATGCGGCAAAAGGAACCGCTGGGTGGTAGAATGCGGGGTAAGGGAGGCTGACATGTTGCGGACAACGATCTCGACCAAGTCTCCGGAAACGAAAGCGGAGATGCAAATTCCACCCGACCTGTTAGCGAGTGTGAAACGCGCTACCGAGATCCTTGAGTCGGAACTCGGCGAATTGGCGGATAAGTGTGAGATGGTCGCGAAATGGCACTTCGGCAATTGGTCGGATTCGGAAGAAGTATCGGTGGCTCATTTGAGTCTCACCGCGAACGGTCATCTCGTTGGGAATCTCACCTTCCCTCCCGGCACGCTCAAGAACGACGAGACCATCCGTCGCAACTTGCACCCCTTCCTTACCGAAGTGGGTCGTCACCTCTCCGGTCTCGTAAAGCACCGGCTGAACGTTCTTCGGAAACAATTGGAGGAAGATTTGGAAGCTCTGGCCGCTCTTGCGAAGGAGTAATTGTGTCCGCTCCTAAGCATGTCAAACAGATTGAAGACCTGACCAAGCGTGTGCAAGAATTGGAGAAGATCGTTGAACTCCAAAAGGCGGCTACTGAGTTGAGGCTCAAGAGCGTCGAGGATCAACTCAAAGAACGGTCGCGGGTGGAAGATGAACTGCGCGGCAAGGTGTCCGACCTCACCGCGAAGAACGCCGCACTCGAAGAACGGTCACGTCACCAAGAGAAGACCTCCGACCGCGGTTGGACCGTCGGTCAGGCCGCAATTGTTACCCTCGTTGCAGCTCTCCTTTCGTTCCTTGCGCAGTCCTTGAGCAAGAAATAGCCCCCCAACTCCCGTCATCCGAACTCCACCACGACGCCCTTCCCGAGCCTCGCGCGGATCTCCTTCTGCCTCTTCGCGGGGATGTCCTTACCGGGCAGCGTGATCCGCTCCAGCGATTTCAAATGTGGCGACGCCACGAGCGCGTCTACGCCCGACGGCCGTAACGGGTTGCCGCTCAGTTCCAGTACGCGCACCGTCGCGAGCCCCCGCGCCGCCGCCAGCGCCTCCGCGCCGGCCTTTCCGACTTCGTTGTCCCGAAGGTCGAGCACACCGAGCTTCAGATCGGGCAGCCGGTTCGCCAACGTAACTGCGGCCTCGTTCCGCAGTTCGCAGTCGTTAATGTGGAGCTCTCGCACTTTGTGCGCGGCCAACGCCGAACACAACTGCACGATCCCGACCGCGTCGAATCGCAGTTTCGACAGTACCGCGCTGGTGACCGGGCGCGCGGCAGTCGCCCACGCGTCGAACAGCTCCGGTGCCGGTTCGCGGCTCCCGGTCAGTCGGAGGTGGAGTTCGTCCGACTTGTTGAGGGTGTGAGACAGTTCCGCCGTGACCGGTCCGAAGTTCACCGTTCCGCCGGTCCGCGTCCCGCTCAGCACCAGCGGCAACCACTCCCCCGCGGTGATCGGGTTTCCGGTGAAGGTCCAGTCCTTCACGCCCGCGAGTCGGGCCGCGTCGAGCAATAGCGCGACCCCGGCGCGGGTGAGCGCGTTGCCGAACAGGTGCAGCGCCTTCAGCGCCGGAAATTGGCACCGCGACAGCGCGTCGGCGCCCGCGTCGGTCAGGCCCACCGAACACAGCCCGAGTTGCTCCAGGTGCGTCCACTTGCCCCCGCTGAGCGCCGCCGCGAGTGCGTCGCCGTCGGGCGCGCCCCGGATCGTCAGCCACTCCAGCCGCTCCGCATCGGGCGACGTGGCCAGTTCCGCCAGCCCGTCGGGGCCGACCCCGGAGTTCGTCAGGTGGAGGCTCGTGAGGTCGTCGATTTCCGGTGCCGCGAGCAGCGCCCGGATGCCCGCGGCACCGATCTCGCCGTTGAGCGTCAGATCCTGTGCCCCGCGCATGTGCCCGGCGCGCAACAGCAGCGCGAACTGCGCCGGGTTCAGGTCGTCGAACCGCCCGCTCCCGTCCACCAGCGGCGGCCGGAGCAAGTGCTCCCCTTCCGTGCCGGGCGCCGCGCCGGTCGCGGCCGCGGCGGTCAGGTCGCGGAACCGCGGCCGCCACTCCGCCGGCACCTGCACCGACCGCAACCGCGCGCCGTCGCGCCCGGGTTGCAAGTCGCTGGCGATCCGCACCAGTTCGCGGTCGCCCAACTGGGAGTACGCGGGGGCGTGCGAGAAGTCCACCTCGCGCACCTGTCGCAACAGACCGATGAGCCACAGCGGCATGGCCTGCGCGTGGATGACGGAGGCCACCTCGACCCAGCCGTCGCGGAACAGTTCGGGGAACTTCGCCGGCAGCGCGTCGAGTTCGCACCCCCACCAGCGGCCGTTCATCTGAAGCGTCGCGAACCCGCGGTGGAACGCCGCGGTCATGCCGTCGGGGATCGGCCCCATCTCCGCCCGTACCGCGGGCATCAGCGCTTTCTCCTCCGCGTCGAGCTGGCGGGACCGCGCCGCGGCCGGCTTCAGTCGGGCCTTTTCGCACTGGAGCCGGATCAGCGCCGCGCGGGCCGGCTGGCCGAGTTCCTCCGCACAGTCCGCGAGGACCAACCGCGGCGTGTCGTCGTCAGGGCTGTCGAACACGGCCCGGACGAGCGCGTCCAGATCGACCGATTTCGCGGAACTGGCCGCGACCGGTTCCACGCGCTCGTCCGGGTGTGCCGCGAGGTACAGCAGCAGGGCCAGCGCGTGCTTGCACGGGTTCTGGCGGCTGGGGCAGGTGCAGGTCGCGACGAAGCCGGCCTCCGGGTCCGGGCGCGCACTCACCTGATAAGTACCGGTCATGCCCCGGCACTCGACCCACCACCCCCGGCCGTCGGCGCGCGACTCCACCTTCCCGAAGCCGCCCTTGTTGAGCACCTTCCGCGACTCCTTCACCTGTTTCTCGTCCACCGCGAGCGACTCGATGTACGTCTCGTCCCACGGGTCAGCGGGCGGCGGCTCGGGCTTCTTCTTCTTGGCCATCGACGGGTTCCTCACACTCGGTTCCGTTCCGTCCGTTCCGTTTGCGCCGAACGAGCACCGCGGCTCATTCGGACCGGGTGAGGGCGCGGTACAGTGCCTCGCGAGCCGCGGGCACCCGCACGACGCGGGTGCGCGTCTCCGGGTCGGCGGGGCGCAGCTCGTCCACCAGAACGCGCAGCGCGTCCTCGTCCATGTTCGCCGTCCGGAAGTCGAGGTCGCCCACGAGGCGGTAGAGCGGGACCATCTGTTTCACCAGCCAGTCCACGCGCAGCGATTCCACCCACCCGTCGTGAAACAGTTTCACGAACCGGGCCGGGAACCCGTCCGCCGACCGGATCTTCGTTCCGCCGACCGTCAGCCGCAGGAACCCGCGGACGAAATCGCCCCGGAACCCGACCGGGATCTTCCCGATCTGCTTCCACACCGCCGCGAGCGCCTGCTTCTCCCGCTCGGCGGCTTCCTTTCGCCCGTCGTTCCGGTCCGCGGGCCGGGCGAGTTCGCACTGCGCGCGGATGAGAGCGGCGCGGTCGGGCTGGTCATTTTCCTCCAGGTAGTCCGCGAGCACCAGTCGGGTAGTATCGTCCTTCGGTGCGGCGAACGCCGCGCGCAAGAGCGACTCGAAGTCGGCGGTCGAGCGCGGGGCCGGGGCCGCGGATTCGGGGCGCTCTTCGGGGTGCTCGGCGAGATACAGCAAGAGCGCCAGTGCGTGCTTGCACGGCTTCTTGGAACTCGGGCAGGAGCACCGCGACTCCAGCCCGCCCCGCGGGCCGCGCCGGACGGACACCTCGTAAGTGCCCGTCAGCCCCTTGCACACCACCCACCACCCCATCCCGTCGGCGCGCGGCTCGACCTTGCCGAAGCCGCCCTGTGTCAGCACCTTCCGCGCCTCCGTCACCGACTTCGCGTCCGGCGCCTTCGCCTCGATGTGTTGAACGTCCCACGGGTCGGCAGGCGGCTTGGGCTTCTTGGCCATCAATGGACTCCTCGTGGCGGGTGAAAGCGATCAGAACTCGGCGCGCCCGCCGAACTCTTTCTCGAACCGGGCGCGGTCGCGCTGCGACAGGTTCAGTTCCTTCAGTACGAACCGCTCGACCCCGCGCAGATGCGGGGAGGCGAGCACCGCTTCCAGCCCGCCGGTGCCCATCGGGTTGGCGGACAGGTCGAGCACCTTGACCGACGCCAGCGCCGGGCACAGCGTGAACCGGTACACGTCCGGGTACCGGAGCCCGGTGCGCGTCAGATCGAGCGCCGCGAGTCGGTGCCCGGAGATCAGTCGCTCCAGCACCACGGCCGGCTTCTCGGCCAGTGTGCAGCCGGTCAGGTCCGCCGAGCGCCACACGTCCGGCGCCAGCGCCGACGCCAGCGCGCCCGCCGCGTCCGTGGTGAGCACCGATTCTTCGAGCGCGAGCGCGGCGACGCGCCGGAGCGCGGAGCTACCGGCCAGCGCCGCCAGAGCGGCCGCGTCGGAACCTCGAATGTGGACCTGGTAGGCGTTACCCGGCTCCGTCGCCGTCCGCGTGACCAACGGGTTCCCGAACGACACGTCGAGGGCCGGGCGGTCTCGCGCCTCCAGCGCCAGCCGCACGCACCGCTCCGGCCGGATCGGGTTACCGTCCAGTTCGACGCGCCGGAGCGCCGGGAAGTACTCCGACCCGAGCAGTTCCGCGGCCGCGATCTCGGCGATTTCGTTCCGCTCCAGGTCAATCGTTTCCAGCGCCGGGAACCGGTCCGACGCGGCAAGTGCGGAAACGCCCGCGTCGCCCGCGCCGACGCCCGAGAGCTGAAGGGATCGCAGCGCGCACGAAGCAGACGGGCGTGCGAGCGCCGCGACCCCGTCGTCCTGCAAGGGGCATTGGGTCACCGCGAGCGTGAGGAGGCGCGGGAACCACCCGGCCGCGGCCAGTGCCGCAGCGCCGGCCGGTCCGACCCCCGCGCCGTTCAGTTCCAGCTCGGTCAGAGCGAGGTCGGAAGCGGCGATGACCTCGGCCCCGCGATCGCCGAACGTCGGTCTGTTGAAGGTCAGTTCCGTAACCCCTTCGACCCGCCCGGCGCGGAGCAGCCGCTCCAGTTGCTCGGGCGTGATCGCGCGCAACCACCAATCGTCGTTCCAGTCCGGGCGCGTCGCCGTGGTCGGGGCGACCGTTCCGGTCGTGTACGCGCGGAACAGCGGCTCGTCCTTTGGGTGGACGCGCACCCGCGCCAGCCGATGCCCCTCCGCGCCGGCCGGGAGTTCCATCGCGAGCCGCACGAGATTGGCGTCGCCCTGCCGGGTGCTGGAAAAGTCCAGTTCGCCCGCGCGCCGGAGCAGTTCGTGCGCATCGGCGTGGACGGCTTGGAACGTGTCGTGGAACCACACCGACTCCACCCACCCGGCGTGAAACAGGTCCGCCACCCGGGCCGGCTGCGATCCGCTCGGCCGGAACGCGCCCGGCCCCGCGCGCAACCGCACGAACCCGCGCCGGAACTCCGCACCGAACGCCTTGGGGAGCCGGGCCGCGTCGGCGACGCGATCCAGTAGTTCCTTTTCCGCCTCGGCCAGTTCGGAAGCCCGTGGGTCGGTTTCCGGGAGCCGCGCCCGCTCGCACTGCACCCGGATGAGGGCCGCCCGGTGGGGTTGGTCGTTCTCGTCGAGGTAATCGGCGAAGACCAGCCGCGGGGTGTCGTCGTCGGGGTCGGCGAACACCGCGCGGAGCAGCCCCTCGAAGTCCGCCGCGGCCCGCTCGCGGGGCTCCGCGCGGGCCTGCAGTTCCGGGTTGTCGGCGAGGTGGAGCAGGAGCGCCAGCGTGTGCTTGCACGGACTCTTGTAACTGGGGCAGTCGCACTCGTAGTCGAAACGCCCATATTCAACCGAGCGCACCGCGACGCGGTACAAGTCGGAGGTGCCGTGACACGCGGCGCACCACCCGCGGCCGTCGGCCGTCGGCTCGACTTGCGAAAGCGCGCCGGCGCGGAGCAGTTCGCGGGCCGCGGTCAGCGACTTGTTGTCCGGCGCGAGCGCCTCGATGCTCGCGGCGGTCCAGGGGGCGCTCATCGGTGACCTCGCAACAGAAACCGGCCCTTCGTCGGAACACTCACCGCCGGTCGTCGACGCGGTCGGTGGCGGCACGTCAGCCGGCCGGGAAGCCCAGTCCTCCAGCGCGTACAGCGTCTGGAGCACCCGCAATCCGTCCACGTCGCCGCCAGCGCGACGACCGCGAAACGCGGCTTCAGGAACTCGTACACGGAGGCGAGCGTTTCCATTCTCACACCGCGGGTGCGGGTATTCGGGTGATCGGCCGGCGTGTGCATACCCTAACGGGCGCGGGGGGCGGTCGCAATGTCCGGAAAATCGCGCGCCCCGCGTCGTCTCCCCTTCCGACATGACCGCACGGCAGATCGCCGACCTGATCGCGTCGCACGCGGCCGCACTCGCGCTGTTCGCCCGGCAGTGGTGCGCCGCCCCCGAGGACGCGGTGCAAGACGCGTTCTGTAAGCTCGTGCGCCTCTCCGCGCCGCCGGGCGATCCGGTCGCGTGGCTGTTCAAGGTGGTCCGCACGACCGCCATCGACCGCGGCCGCGCCGACCGGCGCCGCGCCAGGCGTGAGGCGGCCACCGCGAAGCCCGAGCGGTGGTTCGCGGAGCCCGAGATCGAGGGGCTCGACGCCCAGGCGGCCGTCGCGGCTCTGGAGGCACTTCCGCCCGAACAGCGCGAGGTGATCGTCAGCCGACTGTGGGGCGGGATGACGCTGGAGCAAGTGGCCCAGGTCGCGGGCTGTTCACTCACCACCGCGCACCGGCGGTTCGAGGCCGGTATCGCGGCACTGCGGGAAAGGCTCGGTGTGGCGTGCCCGAAATGAACCCCGACCCGGTCGCGAAGCTCGCGCGATTCACCCCCGCCCCCGCGGACCCGGCCGAACTGCTTTTCGCGGCCGGGCGCGCCTCGGCCCGCACGCACTGGCTGTGGAAGGTGGCGGTCGCGGCGCTCGTCGCTTCCAACGCGAGTCTGAGCGCGCTGCTGGCGCTCCGTTCGACGAGCGAACCCGCGTCACCGAACCCGGTGCCGATCGTTGCGCCCGCGCCCGAACCGTCCCCGGTGCCGTCCGCCCCGCCGAGTTCCGCGCCGGTCGATGACCCGTGGAGCTACCGCGCGCTCCGTGGAAGCGACCTCGAACGCGCGCCGCGGCCGGAAGCGTTTACGGCCCCCGCGCCGCGCGAGCCGCTCACGGTGCTGTCCGGCCGTCGCGGCGAAATCGACTGACGGGCTTCTGCTTTCTGATTCCCGACCCCCGATTCCGAATCCCCGGAGGCACCCGATGCGTTGCCGTTGGTCCCTGTTTGCGATTGCCCTCGCACTCGCGGCGCTTTCCGCCGCGAGCGCACAGCCGCCCGTCGAACCGAAGGACGGAAAGTACGTCGTCCCGCTCACGGTGGACGCGGTCGGGCCGGCGCGGCCGGCGCTCAAGTACCGACTGCTGCCCGAACTGCGCGAGATGCGGCCCGGCAACCAGATTCCCGCGTTCTACAAGTGCTTCTTCGAGCAGAGCTACCTGTTCCACAACAAGGAATCGACCGACAAGCAAAAGCAGTGGATGGAGGCGCCGCTCAAAGACCTGGCCGGCGAGCGGGAGTTGGTGAACTACGGCGGGTCGGCCTACAAGCAGGCCCACTACGCCGCCCGTCTCGACGCCGTGAACTGGGAACTCACCAACCAGGCAAAGACCGAAGGTGTAATGCTCCTGTTGCCGGACGTCCAGTCGATGCGGATGCTCGCGGCGGTGCTGAAGGTTCGCGTGCGCGGCGAGATCGCCTGCGGCGAGTTCGACAACGCGATTCAAACGCTCCAGACGATGTTCGCACTCGCCCGCACGTTCAACGAGCACCCGACGCTCATCGGCCACCTCGTGGGGACGGCGCTCGCGATGGTCGCCTTCGGCGCGGTGGAGGAGTTCGTGCAGCAGCCCGGCGCGCCGAACCTGTTCTGGCCGCTGATCGACCTGCCGGCGCCGCTCCTCGACATGCGGAAGGGGCGCGAGGGCGAGAAGCTGTTCCTCACGCGGGAGTACGACGTGCTCCGGAAGGCGGTGCCGGCCGCCGACGCGGACCTCGCCGCGCTGCTCAAAAACCTCGACGCGCTGGCCGAAGGGGATAAGAACTTGGGCGTCCCCAGCGCGTGGTACGCGAAGCGGGCCAAAGACGCCGCCGTCCTGACCGCCGCGGCCGAGCACCTCAAGACGTTCGGCCACACGCCGGCCGACCTCGCGAAGCTCTCGCCGCTGCAACTGGTGCTCATGGACGACTTCGCGCAGTACCAGGTCGACCTGGACGAATTCCTGAAATGGACCAACGTGCCGTACTGGCAGATCCCGGTCGACCTGGGCCAGCAGAAGCGACCGGGGCCGTTCGGCGCGCTCCTACCCGCGTACATGAAGGTGACGCACGCGAAGGCGCGCGCGCACCAGTGCGCGAGTCTGTTGACGGTCGCCGAGGGGGTACGGGCGCACGCGGCCGACAACGGGGGTAAGTTGCCCGAGAAGCTCGACGCGGTGAAACTGCCGCTGCCGCCCGACCCGGTGACGGGCAAGCCGTTCGTGTACGAGTTGCGCGGCGCGACGGCGGTGATCCGCGGAACGCCGGCCCCCGGCCGCGAGCAGGAACCGGCCTTCAACCGCGTGTACGAGGTGACGGTGCGGAAGCGGTAGGGCGAGTGTGAGGGCGAGGAAAGACAAGAGGCCAAATGCCCGACGGAGAGTGAAGAGGCAGAATGCCGGGCTCGCCTTTGTAGCCGCTCCGCGGCTACAAAGGCCGGAACCGCTCTTGGCTCCGGCCTTCGGCTTCTTCTCCCCGGCCTCACACCTTGACCCGCGGACCGTACTTCGCCTTTAACTTCTTCTTCTCGTCGTCGCCGAGCCGGCAGTCGGTCAGCACCAACTCCTTCAACTTCGTCGGCACGTCCGCCTTCAGGACCGCGGCGACGCCCGCCTTGCCGATGTTGTTCTGCGACAGGTCGAGAGTCCGTGCCTTTGCGAACAGCGGGCCGTTCACCAGCGCCGCGGCGCCGACCGATTGAATCCGGCACGCGGACAGCTTCAGTTCGAGCCGGGCGAACGCCGCGAACGCCGTCGCGAGTGCGTCCGCGCCGTCGTTGCGCAGCGGGTTGTCGGTGATGTCGAGACGCCACAGCGCTTCCGGGTCGAACCCGGCCGCGAGTTCCCGCACCTGCGCCGCGCCGACGGCCAGGCGCGGCGCGGAGAACTGCGTCACGCGCTTCGCGCCGGCACACTTCGCCAGCCCGGCGAACAGTTCGCCGTGATCGTTCCCGCGGGGCACCATCTCGACGATCACCTCGCCCCGTTCGACGGCCCGGCGCGCGGTAAACGCCCCGCACTCGACCGTGAGGTGCGGCCGATCCGGCGCGTCGAGCAGGAGCGGCAACTGCTCGGCACTCGCGATCCGGGTGTTGACCAGGTCCACCCGCGACAGATGCGGAACGTGCTTCGGGGCGAGCACCGCTGCCGCGCCGCGGGCGGTCAGTTCGTGGTTCCCCGTCAGGTCGAGGTGCTTCAGCTTGGGGAAGCTCCGCGCGTTCGCCAGCGCGGCCGCGTCGGCGTCGAGCAACCCGCACGCCACGAGCCGGAGCACCTCCAGCCCGCGAAGGCCGGTCGCGGACGCGAGGGGCGGCACCGCCGCGCCCTCGCGCGAGCCGATCGCGCACTGTTCCAGCCCGAGTTCCGTCAGCCGCCCCAGTACCGGGCTGTTGGCCAGCGCCGCAGCGCCGGCGCGTGTGAGGTGCCACCCTTCGAGCCGCAACGCGCGAAGTTCGCTCAGGTCGGCGGTGGCGAGCAGCGCCGAAAGTTCCGCGTCACCGAGGTTACCGCTGAGGGTGAGGGTGCGGGCACCATCGAAGCGGCCGGCGCGGAGCGTCAGATCGAAGAGGGCCGGCGTGAGGCCGCCGTGGTACCGGTCGGGGCCGAGGTCGGTGTCCAGCGCGGTCAGCGCGACCCGTTCGCCCTGCTGCGTCCTCACGAGCTGGTCGAACGCCTTCTGGTTGCGCGTGTTGACCTTCACCCGGACCAGCCGGCCGGCGGCGCGGGCCGCGCCGGTGGCGGCGACCAGAGCGACCAGATCCTCGTCCGACATCGGGTAGTCTTCCGACAGGTCCAGTTCGCCCACCCGCGCGAAGAACGCGGTCGCCCCGTCGGTCGCGTCGCGCAGACCGAGATCGTACAGCCCGGCGCCGACCGACTCGACCCACCCGTCGCGGAACAGGCGGGCGAACCGTGCGGGCAGCGCGCCGAGGTCGCCGAGCGCCCCCAGGTACCCGCTGATCCGCATGAACCCGCGGTCGAACTCGTACTCGATCCCCTCCGGCAACGGCTCGATCTCCTTCCTCAGCTTCGCGAGCAGCGGCCGGACGAGCTTCGTCAGTTCGCGCCCCCGCTTCGACTGCGGCTTCAGCCGCGCCTGCTCGCACTGGTAGCGGATGAACGCGGCGCGGTCGGGCTGGTCGTTCTCCTCCAAAAAATCGGCGAAGACCAGCCGCGGGGTGTCGTCGTCGGGGTTGGCGAACACCGCACGGAGCAGCCCCTCGAAGTCGCTGGCCACGGCCTTCGGCGCCGCGGCCTCGGTGCGCAGTTCCGGGTGATCGACGAGGTATAGCAAGAGCGCCAGCGCGTGCTTGCACGGGTACTTCGGACTCGGGCAGGTGCATTCGCAGTCGAAGTCGGTTCCGCTGTGCCGAACGGACACCTGATACGTGTCGGTGATGCCGCGGCAGACGACCCACCACCCGCGGCCGTCGCCGGTGGGCTCGACGGTGCCGAACCCGCCCTTCTTCAGCACCTGCTGCGCCGCCGGGACCGACGCCGCGTCCGGCGCCAGCGATCGCACGTGCGCCGCGGTCCAGACGTCGTTCCCCGTTGCCATGACGCACCTCGGCTGTCTTCGCGGCCGCTCCGCCACCGCCGAACCACGCGGCCGCCGAGATTGTACCGGAAGTGGTCGCGCAACGCGGGCGTCGGAATTCGCGACGGACTACGGGGCGGACTTTCCGGGACGAAACGACCGAAACGGGACGACGGCGCAGACGTCAGGAAATCAGAGTACCCCTCTCGACAACGCGCGACCCGATCGGGTATGCTCCTCAACGCTCCGGACCGATTCTCTGCCGATCATCGCTCCCTCCCCACTCCCTCCCGGGGTTCGTCATGGTCCGATCTCATCCAGATTCCCTCTACCGCCCCACACAACCGGCGCCACGCCTCACGGGTTTCACGCTGATCGAGCTGCTGGTGGTGATTGCGATCATCGCGATCCTCATCGGGCTACTTCTGCCCGCCGTTCAGAAGGTGCGCGAAGCCGCCGCCCGGATGAAGTGCTCCAACAACCTCAAGCAGATCGGCCTGGCGATCCACAACTACGAGTCGGCCCAGCAACGGTTCCCGTACGGCACCGGCGTCTGTTGTACCCCGACCGGGCCGAACTGGGCGGTCGACATCATGCCATACGCCGAACAGCAGAACACCTACAACGCCCTGAACCTGACCGTTTCCGAGGGCCTGCGGAACTCGGTCAACTCCGCGGTCGAGCAGCGCCCCGTCTCGCTGTTCATCTGCCCGAGCGACCCGGCCTCCGGCAACCCGATCATGACCCGGTTCGCCGCGCACAACGCGTCGCCCGCACACGCGCTGTGGTACCCCGCGAGCATGGGGCCGACGCACATGGACCAGTGCCCGTTCTGCCCCGACGGCAACCCGTCGTCGACCAACTTCTGCTGCCAGGGCTACAACTTCGGGACCAACGGCAACGGCAGCACCATTCCCGCGGGGACGTTCGCCGGGATCTTCGGCCGCACCACCGTGACCACGATCCGGATCGCCAGCGTGACCGACGGCCTGTCCAACACGATCATGGTCGGGGAGACGCTGCCGGCCGACTGTACCTTCATGGGCCTCTACAGCCAGAACTTCCCGCTCTCGGGCACGTCGATCCCGCTCAACACGATGGAGTCGGCCGTCGACGCGAACTGGTACCGGACGTGTGGGTACAAGAGCAAGCACACGGGCGGGGCGAACTTCGTCATGGGCGACGGGAGCGTCGTGTTCCTCCGGACCACGATCGACTACCGGGTGTACAACGGCCTCGGCACCCGGGCGGGCGGCGAGGTCGTGTCCACGAACTGACCGCGGCCCCCTCCCCATCCCGATCAATGGTGCCCCGATGCGAACCGTTGCGCGCCGGTTTCTCGTGCCGGTCCTCGTCCTCTTGGCCGCGGGGTGTGGCCCGGACGGGCCGAAGTGTGTTCCGGTATCTGGGAAGGTGACCCTCGACGGCGGGAAAGTACCCGGACCGGGGTTCATCTACTTCACCACCGACGGGTCCGGGAAGGAGGGTATTTCCCGACCCGGGACCGCCGAGTTCGACACCGAGGGGAACTACCGCGCGATGACGTTCGCCCCCGGCGACGGCCTCTTGCCCGGCAAGTACCTGCTCCGGGTGGACTGCTGGAAGACCGCGCCGAACCTGGAGGGCAAGCCGACGGTCAGCTTCCTGCCTCAGCGCTACCAGAACGCCGCCCAGAGCAAACTCGAACTGACCGTGGAGCCCGGCGCGAAGCCGGTCACGTACAACATCGAACTGTCGAGCAAGTGATGCGGACCGCTCCCGACGTCGCCGAACGCCGCCCGTTGTGCCACACTGAAGGGATGCCCGGGTTGTAACGGAAGCGGGGGCGTGATGCGGGTGCCGGAGTTTGTGTCGGTGTACGGGGTAGACTTTTCGGGGGCGCGGCAGGCGGGGCGGAACATCTGGATCGCGCGCACCGAGCCGCGCGCCCGCGGGCGGCTGGCGCTGGTGTCGCTCGACCGGCTCGAAACGCTGTGCGGCACCGCGGAGCGCGCCCCGTGCCTCGCGGAGTTGGTGCGGATGGTCAACACGTCCGACGCGGCGCTGTGGGGCTTTGACTGCCCCTTCGGGCTGCCGATCGAACTGTTCCCGGCCGAATCGACGTGGGCCGATCAGTTCGCGTTCATCGGCGAGTGGGGCGAAGAGGCTTACGCGTGCGGCCTGGAGTGCATCGCGCGTACCAAGCGCCTGGGCGCCGGGCCGCTCCGCACCGCGCTGCACTGCCGGCGCCAGACCGACCTCGACTCGAAAGCTCCGTTCGACGCGTTCCATTACCGGATGGTCTACCAGACCTTCTACGGCCTCCGCGACGTCGTTCAGCCGCTGGCGAACACACCCGGCACGGCCGTGCTGCCGTTCCAGTACCGCAAGCTGCCGCGTGCGAAACGCGTTGCGGTGGAGTGCTGCCCGTCTTCGGTGCTGAAGAAGCACCGACTGCCCCATCAGAACTACAAGAACCCGAAGGGCGGCCCGCTGTCGCGGCTCCAGCGCCTGACGCGGCACGCGATCTTGGAGGGTCTGGGGAGGTGGGTGCGGATCGGCGATCGGCACCGGCGCGTGATGATGCGCAACCCCGGCGGGGACGCACTGGACGCGGTGATCGCGGCGGTCGGGGCGCTGCACGGGTTCCGCGGGGCCGACCACGCGGCCATCGCCCGAGACGAGCGCTTCCCGCGCGAAGGGCGGATGTACTTCTGACGCCGTCTCGGGCGGTGTTGGCGGGTCGCGATCGCTCTCGACACCGCTCCCGCGCCCCGCTATGCCCGGCGGCCATCCTTCAACGGAGCCACCGGGCATGAACCGTCTCGCCGCGATGACTGCGGGCGCCGCGCTCTTGTTCGCCACCGGGTGCAAGGGCGACGGCGAATGGTCCGTGAGCAAGGCGCTGGGCTGGGACGCCCCGCCCGGCCGCGTCGGTGCGCCGCCGAAGGACGTGCCGCCCGCGTCGCTGGCGGTCGCGGAGCGTGTCGAGGTGCTCGGCCGTAAGCTCGTCGCACAGAACACGTTCACCGGCATCGAGCCGATGTTCATGACGATCGGCGTCAAGGAGGCCGTGCTGTTCCACCGCGGCAGCGAGCAACTGTTCATCAGCGAGGGGTTGGTGGAGCAGTGTAAGTCGGACGCGGAACTGGCCGCGGTGCTGTGTTCCGAGATGGGCCAGATGGTGGCCGAGAAGCGGGCCTCGAAGGCGGTCGGGCGGGACGTCGAACCGATCCCCGACGCGACCCACGGTGCCGGGCGCGAGCCCGGCGGCGCCGCGTACGACGCGGGCCAGCAGGCGAACCTCGCGTACTACGAGAAGCAGTTCCCGCGCGGCGCCGCGCGGCCCGACCCGGTCGACGCGCAGCGGACCGCGCGCGACCTCCTGGTCGGAGCGGGATACAGCCCGGCGGAACTGGACCGCGTGGAGCCGCTGTTGAAGCAGTCGGAGCGCGGCGAGAAGTTGAAGAAGCAGATGGGCGGTTCGGCGCCGCCGCCGGACTGGAAGAGGTAATCCGGCGCGAAATCCCGACCGCGAAGCGACGTCATCTCAAGCGCCACCGGCGCGCGAACGGAAGTGCGTTCGCGCGTTCGGCCCGTTCGACCGCGATCCGAGTACGCGATGTCGCTCCCCGCGACCGATCCCGACGCGCCACCCGCTGTACACGCCCCGCGCGAAACGATCTTCACGGCCGCCAAATGGGCATGTGTCTGCGGCGCTTACGCCGGCGTGTTGTGGGCGGGCTGCTGGTGGGCGGCGTGTACCGCGCTCGGGACCGAACTCCCGTTCGGCTCAACGGACCGGGTCTGGGGTGTGGTGGTCCCTTTGGCGCTGCTGGGCGGCATTTTGGGGTGCCTCGCGGGCATGGCCGTCGGCCTTTTCGAGCTGTTCCGCCGTCGCTCCGGCTGGGACCTGTTCGCCCTGATTCTGGGTGGCGCGTTGTTCGGCTCGTTCGGTTGCGGGGCCAGCGCCTTCGTCGCCGCGGCCGCTCGGGGGCACCTTCACCCGTTGCTCAGTTCGTCACTCGCGATGGCAACCGCCGGCTTCTTCGCCGGAATGTGCGGGCACCGCGTTTCGTGCCGACTGACGGCCGCGGAACGGGAGGAGCAAACGCAAAACCGCGTGCCGCCGGTGTTCGCGGCTCTCGGCTGGGCGCTGGCCGGCGCGGTCTGTGCGGGCGGCGCGTGGGCCGGCGGGTGCCTTGTGGCGCAAACGGCTCTCGGCGTCCGACTGTCGCTCGCCCGGCTGTCGTTTAGTAACCTGCTGCTCCTCGCCGCGCTGGGCACTTTGTTCGGCGGGCTCGCCGGCGTACTCGTCGGCCTCTGTGGGCGGTCGGGCGCCCGGCGGCAGACCGCCCTCGCCCTGGGAATCTGGGGCGCGACCTTCGGGACACTCGCAGGCTGGCTACACATGCTGGCGCTCGTCACGACCGGCGGAGATGCGGACTCGCTATTCAGTTCGTCGCTGGCAATGGCCGCGGTAGGGTTCCTGGCCGGGCTGTGCGGCTACACGTTTTTGCATCGCCCCGCCGGGCCGGACGAACCGCTGTGCGAAGAAGAGCCCGCGGTGCCGGACGTGAAAGTCGAGTGGCTCTTGCGCGAGCCGAAGCGGCGCCGGCGGCTTCCACCGCCACTCGTCCGCGTCCTGCCGGTACTCGCGGTGTCGGTCGGCGTGCTCCTCGGTGCCGCGCTCGCTTCGCAGGCCGCGCTTCTGGCCGTGGCGCTGTTGGGGTTCGCCGTCGCGTGGGTGCTGTACCGACAGGAACGACGGCTGGACACGCTCGAACGCCAACCGCGAGGGTAAGCGGCCCGGCACTTCTCACCGCCTTTTCCTTTCGACGCGGGAAAATGACGCAGCCTTCCTCCTCCCGGTATTGGTGCAATGATCCTCTTCCTCCCCACGAGCCGATCTCCAACTGAGACGCTGCGCCCGAAATGGCGGGGCGATGGGCGCGTTGGGTTGGGGCCTCGCGTGCGCGACGGTCGCGGGCGGCGGTTCGCTGTCCGTGTTCTTGCATCCGGATGAACGAATCGTGATTTCGAACGCCGAGTTGAACCAGCGGTTGCCGTGGAGCACGGTCATCATCGTAGTGGCCGGGGTGATTGGCGCGTGGCTCGGCGCGCTGTTCGTCAGGTTGCTGTACCAGACGTTACACATTAGGCATCGGCGTGTAGGAGTTACGCAGTTGCACCGGCACGGGACTTGCGCATCGGCCGGCATTGATCTAGGATCGGGTCATGAACGCGCCGCGTGCAACCGCCGAGGACTACATCCAATTCCTGATCGCCACGCCCAAGGTGGCGTCGGCCACCGAGGCCGCTCGTGCCCAACCCGCGCGGCCCAACGCCCCGGCCCACGACGCCTTCACACGCCTGCTCCACCGCCTCGAACCCGATCCGGCCGTCCTGTGGGACGAGGCGCAATCCGCGGTGAGGGCCGGCGGCGCGTTGGTGCTCGACGACTCGGTCCTCGACAAGCCGTTCGCCCGGCACATGGGGCTGGTCGGGCGGTGCTGGTCCGGGCGGCACCGTCGGGTGGTCGCGGGCATCGGCTTAGTGACCCTCTTGTGGACCGACGGTGCGGCCCTGGTGCCGTGCGACTACCGGCTGGCGAACCCGGCCGGGGACGAGACCAAGAACGATCACTTCCGGGCCATGCTGGCCGTTGCGAAGGGGCGCGGGCTCTCGCCCCAGGCGATCCTGTTCGATACCTGGTACTCGGGCCTGCAGAACCTGAAGGCGGTCCGGTCCCACGGGTGGCACTTCCTGACCCGCGTGCGGTGCAACCGCCGGGTCAACCCGGACCGCACCGGCAACCGGGCCATTGAGACGTGCGCGATCGCGGCGACGGGCACGGTCGTCCATCTGGAAGGGTTCGGGTTGGTGAAGGCGTTCCGGATCGCCGCCGGTGATGGTGGCACGGAGCACTGGATCACCGACGACCTCGACATGGACGGGCCACGGCGCGAGATCCTGGCCGGGCACGCCTGGGGGATCGAAGAGTACCACCGGGGCCTCAAACAGCACTGCAGCGTGGACCGGTGCCCGGTCCGCATGGGCCGGGTCCAGGCCGTTCACATCGGGTTGGCGATCCGCGCGTTCCTGCGGCTCGAGTGGCATCGCCTCAAGTCCGGGGTCAGTTGGTTCGCCGCCAAAACCGCAATCGTTCGTGACGCCGTGCGGAGTTACCTTGCCGCGCCACGATATCGCCTTCCAGAAAAAGCAACTGCGTAAGTCCTA
>JAFKJJ010000660.1 GCA_017306025.1 Planctomycetota bacterium | reverse complement strand
GCGGAGTTATACGGCGGACCTACCCCCCCGTCCCCCCTCCCTGAACGGAAGGGGGAGAAGGCCGCGTCTCCTTCGTCCACGTCAACAGAATCGCAGGATGCATTTCACGCGTTCTCCCCCTTCCCTTCAGGGAGGGGGGACGGGGGGGTAGGTCTTCTTTCAACCCCGTTCCGCATGGTCGATCTCGCGGACGCGGCGCAGGTCGATGCCGCGACGCGGTGGTGGCTCGACCTGACGAACGCGGGCGGTGAGGGAATGGTGGTGAAGCCGCTGGACGTGCTCGCGAAGGGGCGGCGGTTCTTCGTTCAGCCGGCGCTGAAGGTGCGCGGCCGCGAGTACCTCCGCATCATCTACGGCCCCGATTACCTCGCCCCGGAGCACCTGTCGCGGTTGAAGCACCGCGCCGTCGGGGCGAAGCGCGGGCTCGCGGCGCGCGAGTTCGGGCTCGGCCTCGACGGGCTGGAGCGGTTCGTGAGGGGTGCGCCGCTCCGCGAGGTGCACGAGTGTACGTTCGCGGTGCTGGCACTCGAAAGCGAACCGATTGACCCGCGCCTGTAACCGCAAAAAAGCGAACGGCCGCGACGTGCTGACGTCGCGGCCGTTCGCGCCCGAGCGGGTACGGTCAGTCCTTCTTCGCTTCCTTTTTGCCCTCGAAGTCGGTCTTGTTCTCTTTGCCGTTGAAGTCCGTCGTGATCGTCCCCTTGATCGTGTCGCCGCTCACCTTGGCGCTGTACTTCGAAACGATCTTCTGGTCCTTGTCCTTCCCGCCCACCCGCGTGACGGTGAACGTCAGTTCGCCGTCCTTAAACTTGCCGTCCTCGATCGAGGTGTCTTTCGCGTTCTTGCCGAAGCCGCTGACGGTGCCGGTCACCTTGCCGTCCTTGTTTTCGAGCTTCAGCGTCCGCTCGATCTCCTTCTCGCCGAACTTGGACTTGATCTTCCAGGTGCCGGTCGGGTCGTCCTTGTCGGCCGCGACGGCCGTGTTGACCGCCGTGAGCAGACCGAGCATGCCCAGCAGGAAGGCGGCCAGCGCGAGCTTCTTCATCGGACTCTCCCCTGTGCGGCCGGCGAGAGGATCGCCCGCCGAAGCGACGGACGGCCCCGGCCGCGCCCCTGTTGTACGCCGGTGCGAACACCGGGCAACAGTTCACATACAGTTCTCAGAATCGCGACCGCCCCCGCAGCGGTCGGGTAAGATGAGGAACCGTGAGCGCTCGAAAATGGAGAATTGCCCATGTCCGTACAGCGAGTCGGGTTCGCTCTCCTGGCGCTCGTCGCTGTCGCTCGGCCCGGTCCCTCGGCCCCGGTGCCGGCCGCGAAGTTGCCGGCGCCGCTGCCGGCCGCGACGGTGGCCGCGTGGGTGAAGGCCGGGGCCGAGGTCGGCTGGATGAACTGGGACGCGGTCAACGAGCTGCGGTTTCACACCGACGCGCCCCGTCCCGGCGACGTGCCCGCGTTCCGCTTCAAGGACTGGCGGCCGGGCCTGTTCACCGCACTCCCCGCCCCCGTGCAACCGTTCGGCCTGGACCTCGATGCCGTGAAGATCGACGACGGGCTGGAAGAGCTCGCCGGCTTCGAGTGGCTCCACAGCCTCGACCTCGGCGGGCGCACCGTCACGGACAACGGCCTGAAGCACATTGCGGGATTGACCGGCCTCCAGGCGCTCGACCTGAGTAACACGTGGGTGTCCAGTGCCGGGCTGAAGCACCTCACGGCGCTCAAGCGGCTCCGGTTCCTCGGCCTCTGGAGGCAGTTTATCTCCGACGCGGGGCTGAAGCACCTCGCGGCGCTGACCGAGCTTCAGAACCTCGAACTCGGCTTCACGCAGGTCACCGGCCCCGGCCTGAAGGAACTCGTGCCCCTGCACAACCTCCGGCGGCTGTCGCTCAACTCGACGCCGCTGGGCGACGACGGCGTGCCGCACGTGGTCGAGCTGAAGCAGCTCCGCGCGCTGAACCTGGTCGGGACGAAGGTCACCGTGGCGGGCCTCAAGCGCCTGGCCGCGCTCCCGGAACTGCGGCGGCTGGATACCCAGTCGGCCGGCGACGCCGAACTGGAAGAACTCGGCCGATTCGCGAAGCTCGAACGGCTGACGGGCTGGCAGGGGACGGTGACCGGCACGGGGCTGAAGCACATCGCCGGGCTGACGGAACTGCGCGAGCTCTGGCTCGTGGACGTCGGGCTCCGCGGGGCCGGGCTCGAACACCTCGCCCGGCTGCACAAGTTGGAAGTGCTCGACCTCAGTGCGAACTGGCGGCTCCCGGAGGCGGAGTTCCGCCACCTCGTGCCGTTGAAGCACCTCCGCTCACTCAAACTCCGCTCCATGCCGCTCACGGACGAGGGCGCGAAGTATCTCGCCGGCCTCTCGGAACTGGAGGTTCTGGACCTGTTAGCCGCGAAGGTGACGGACGCGGGCGCGAAGCACCTCGCGGGGCTGGTGCGAATGCGGGAGCTGAACCTCGCCAGTACGCTGATCGGCGACGACGGACTGAAGGAACTGATCGGGATGAAGCGGCTGGAGAGCCTCGACCTCGCGGCCACGCCGGTGACGAACGCCGGCCTGTGGCACCTCGCGGCGTTCCCCGAACTGCGCACGCTCGACCTGCGCGGCACCGCGATCACCCCCACCGGCCTGACGCACCTCGCGGCGCTGAAGCAACTTCGAACGGTCCGGATCAGCGGCCAAGCAACGCTTGGCACCGCCGATCTGCGCAAGGCGCTGCCGGAGTGCAAGGTGTACGCAGAGTGATCCCGTGGCTTTCGTGCGTCGGCGCCGGTTGCCCTGTTTACGGTCGACCAGAAGCCCCTCGATCCCGGAGAACCCGTCGCTCGCCCGCACGCGGGGGTAGCCCCTTCCGCCCGCCGACCCGGTATAATGCCTTCACGTTTACCAGTTTCCGGACGCGGGGCGGTTTTTCGTTAATCTCTGCTGACACGGAGCGAATCATCCCAGGTGAGGGGGTCGCGTGTGCCCCCGCCGAGGGGTTTCCGATGGCCTCGATGAAGTTCACCTACCGCTCCGGACAGCGGCCGCTCGACGGCTTCACCCTCAAACGGGGCGTCGGCCAGGGCGCGTTCGGCGAGGTGTATTTCGCCGTCAGCGACGGCGGAAAAGAGGTCGCCCTCAAGCTCCTCCGCGGCCACACCGACGCCGAACTTCGCGGCGTGTCGCACTGCCTCAACCTCAAGCACCCCAACCTCGTACACCTCTACGACCTCAGAACCGACGCCGTCGGGCACCACTGGGTCGTCATGGAGTACGTGTTCGGCGAGTCGCTCGCGTCGGTCATCAACAAGCACCCCACCGGGCTACCGACCGAGGTCGTGCGCGAGTGGTTCGCGGCGCTCGCGCGCGGCGTCGCGTACCTGCACAACCAGGGCGTCGTCCACCGCGACCTCAAGCCCGCCAACATCTTCATCGAACACGGGCACCTGAAGATCGGCGACTACGGGCTCTCGCGGCGCATCAGCGGCAGCGAGGGCGGCGACCTGTCGCGCGGGGTGGGCACGCCGCACTACATGGCGCCGGAGATCAAGAACGGCAACTACACCGCCAGCATCGACGTCTACGCGTGCGGCGTCATCCTCTACGAGATGGTGATCGGCATCCGCCCGTTCGACGGCGAGACGCCGCTCGAAGTGCTCATGAAGCACTACATCGACGCGCCCGATCTCACCAAACTGCCGACCGCGTACCGCGCCGTGATCGGCAAGGCGCTCGAAAAGGACCCGGCGAAGCGGTACCCGACCGTCACCGAACTGGCCCGCGCGGTCGAGGAGATGTTCGCGAGCGGCCGGCGCGACCGCAACCCGAGC
>JAFKJJ010000659.1 GCA_017306025.1 Planctomycetota bacterium | reverse complement strand
GCGACCCGGCCGGACCTCCGGGCGCTGTTCGTCTCCGGCTCCGCGGGGGACCCGGGGGCCGACGAGGGCGCGGACGACGGGTTCCTGTCGAAACCGTTCACGCCCACCGGGCTCGCCGTGAAGGTGCGCGAGGTCCTCGACCGGCCGTGAGTCGCGCCGCGCTCACTTCCCCTTCAGGAAGTCCCTGCGGACGGTGCGGACGTTGTCCTGTACCGCGAGCGGGAGCTTCGAGCGGAGCAGGTTGGCCCCGTCGAACCAGCCGGTCGGCTCCGCGAAGACGATGTGTTGCTCCACGAACACCGCCCCGGCCGGGGCGGCCAGCTTGGTGATCTTCAGGTACATCGCCGCGCCGCTCCACGCGACCGGCGGCCCCACCTTCACCTGCCCGCCGGTCTTCGTGATCGACCGCCACTGGTTCGGGAAGTCCTTGTCGGCGGCGAACCGCGGGTCGATCTCCGCGGCGACCACCACCGACTCGCCGTTGCGGCTCCACATCGCGTGCCCGACGCCGGAGAGCCGCACCTTCTCCAGGAAGTCGAACTCGAAGTGACCGTACCCCTCGCGCTTCTCGTCTCCCGGTTTCACCGTGATCCCGCGCTTGGCCAGGGCGGCCTTGTCGAGCGGCCCGCCCTTCCCGCCGCCCTTGCCGGTGTTCGTCAGCTTGTCGAGGAACTTGTCGTCCTCCAACAACTTGAAATCGCCGTGGGCGACGAACCAGACGTCCACGCCGCGGGCCGGGGCCTTCGGGTCGGACGGGGTGACGTCGCGGATCTTCATGAGGTACGGGGCGACCACCGCCTGGCGCGTGAACTCGTCGTAACTGTACTCGGTGCCGATCAGGCCCTTGATGACGGCGGTCTGCTTGGCCGCGTCGAGCCCGTCGGGCATGGTGGGGGCGGGGAACTTGGCCTTCGCCCCCCCGCCGACGTCGAGGCCGGTTTCCAGCAGGCTCTTGTAGAGCGGGTTCTGGTCCTCGTGCTTGGCCGGCGGTTGGGCCGGCGCGACGGCGAGCGCGGCGAAAGCGAGCGCGTACATGAGAGAATCGTCCTCAAGGGAGAAGAGGATGGGGCATGCGCCCGGGCAGCTAGGGCAGCAACTTCCGCAGCGCGGCTTCGAGGGCGTGGGCGTCGCCGGGGGTGAACTTCGTCTGCGCCACGAGCCCGGCGATCTCCGGCGGCAGCGCGACCTCTAACCGATGCGGCGGCAGTTCGTCCACCCCGAAGGTCAGTTCGTTGGGAATATCGCCCGCCGACGGGTCGGGGATCAGTTCGGCCTCGTCGATCGTGTTCGGACCGAGCACCACCGCCCGCGACAGGTCGGCGCACCCCTCCGCGTCGCCCAACCGCCACGCGAGCACGTCGAGCCGGCCGCTCGGCGGGTCCACGATGAGCGCGTAACGGTAGCGGATCAGCCGGTTCTTCGTGCCGCACCGGAACGTCACCGGCGTGTCCAGAAGTGCAAACGACGGGCCGTGGACCACCACCCGCGCCTGTTGTTGGACGCCGTAACCCTTTGTAAGCGTTTCCTTTTCGATAAAGTTGAGCGAAGCGCCGAGTCGCTCGGCGGATTCGACCGTGAGAACGGTGTCGCGCCCCTTCACGTTCGCGCCCAGCCCCAGCCCGATCGCCCGGAGGCGATAGCGCGTCTGCTCGCCGTGCCGTTCCGGCACCACGTCGGCGGTGAAGGCGGTGAACATCCACGACACCTGGCGAACGATGCTATCGCGCCCGAGGCCGAAGGGCGCGGGGACGAGCCCCTCTTGCCCCGGCTTCACCCGCGGAAGGCTCTTGATGACGAGGTGCGACCACCCCGCGGGCGGCCCGCGCTCGACCACGGTGCCCGGCACGATCGCCTCCGGGGGCGGCGCGGTCAGGTCGTAGTCATCGGCCCACGCGGGGGCGCCGGGCGGTCGCAGCCACCGCGCCGCGGCCGCAACGACCAGGAGCCCGGCCACCGCGACGATCAACAGCCACAAGCCGGGTCGAACGAGGTGCATGATCCCTCCACGCGGTCCCAGGTTGAGAATACCGCAAGCCCGGAAGAGGGGGAAGAAGGCACAGAATCACCCCATTTCACCCAACCGTTCGATTCCTTGCGCCCAGACGAACCGGCACGGTGCAAATTTCAAATCGTTTTTTGGAAATGTTCTTGCACCACCAAATCGCGTCGGGGTAGATTTCCCTTCAAGCACACATTTCAGGCGTAAACGCGATCCATTCCGACCGGGCTGCTAATTATCAGCCGGGTGTTGAAATTATTTCAATTGAAAGTGCGCCCACGGTACAAAGTCGCGTAGACGCAAAACGACGGTGCCGAGAAACTACCGGTGTGCCTGATTTGTGTCCGTAACGAAGTTCGGTTACCCCCTCAACCCCTTCGAGACACCCATGATTTTTCGTGCCCGTCTGTCCTTGACTTCGCTGGAATCGCGCGAGAACCCCAGCACCCCGACGGTCGACCCCATTGGCGGGATCGACCCGGCCCCGACCGACCCGGTCGTGACCGCGCCGGCCGATCCGGCCCCGGCCGACCCGACCACCACGGCCGTTGACGCGGCCGCCGCCGGTGCGACCCTCCCCGACGCAACGTCGACCGACCCCCTGCTCGGCAACAACACGATCTACAACGTGCCGCTCCTCCCCTGATCGCGGCGTTCCCGTCCGAAGCGAAAACGACCGACCCCGGCCAGACGATCTGGCCGGGGTCGGTCGTTTTCGTGTTCCGCGCCGGCGGAACGTTCAGCGGAAGAGGACGACGGCGCTCTGTTGGATCTCCTTGAACTCCTTCGTTTCGCGGATCGGCGCGAGGTCGGGGTCTTTGAACAGTCCGCTCAGGTCGCTGTATCCCTCGCGCAGAGCCTGGCGGAGCAGTTTGATGGCCTCCGCCCGGTCGGCCGGTTCGTCCTTCGAGGTGACCGCGTACACGCACGCGGCGTGGTAGAGGATCTCCGCGTCCTCGGAGAGCAGCCGGGCCTTCGCGATCTCCTTGTGGGCCGCGTCGCGCCTGCCGAGCCGCGCCAGCACGACCGCGCGCCCGGCGAGGGCCGGTGCGAACTCGGGGTACAGCCCCACAACCTTCGTCGCGACCGCGAGCGCCGCGTCGTTGTCCTTCATCTTGTCGGCGAGCACGTGGGCCTGGTTCTGCAGCGCGACCAGCGACCGCGGGTTGATCTCGGCCGCCCTCTTCAGATCGGCGAGCGCGCCCTCCGGGTCGGACTCCATGCGGGACCACCCGCGGACGAAGAAGTCCGCTTCGGTTCTCGGGGCGAGGTCCCTTGCGGCGCGGCGGTCGGCCGCCGCGCCGGCCCGGTCGCCGCGGGCGTCGCGCATCCGCTCCCGAACGAGGTGAACGAACAGCGCCGGCGCGCCGCGCTCGAGGGCCGCGTTCAGGTCCGCCTCGGCCTCGGCCAGTTTCTTCGGGTTCTCCTTCGTGGCCATCCGGAACCGGGCCAGCGCCCGGTGCCGGTACGCCTCCGCGTGATCCGGCGCGAGTTCGATCGCGCTCGTGAACTCGGCTTCGGCCTGCGCGGGCCGCTTGGTGATGCCGCAGACCAGCCCGCGCTGGTACGCGGGGCGCGGGTCGCCGGGGAGCAGCACGCGGGCCGCGTCGTAGCGCTCCAGCGCCCGCTGGTACTGCCCCGCCTGTTGCCGGCAGTACGCGAGGCAGAACTGCGCGGCCCCGTGCGACGGCCGCGCGGCGATCACCCGGTCGAGCGCCGGAACCGCGGCGGCGTAGCGGCCGTGCGCGAGCGCCTCGGCGGCATCGAGGAACAGGTGGCGCGGGTCCGCGGGCGGGCCGCCAGCGGCCGGCGGGGCGAAC
>JAFKJJ010000567.1 GCA_017306025.1 Planctomycetota bacterium | reverse complement strand
CCAGAAGGCCCGCGCCGC
The DNA here is from genome assembly GCA_017306025.1 of Planctomycetota bacterium. Lineage (GTDB taxonomy): Bacteria > Planctomycetota > Planctomycetia > Gemmatales > Gemmataceae > Gemmata. The sequence goes on along the minus strand of JAFKJJ010000567.1, from coordinate 23,522 downwards.
CCGCGCCGAGAAGCAGGCGCAGGCCGAGGCGATGGTGTTCGAACTGTTCCAGACCCTCAACGCCGACCAGAAGGCGAAGATCACCCGGGCCTGGGACCACAAGCCGACCGGCACGGACCGGGTGACGGGCCGCCTCGCCACCGGCAACGGCGCGGTGGGCGGGCTGACCATCAACAAGAACTACGACAAGAAGCAGGTCGAGCTGCTCGACCGGATCTTCCGCGCGATCGCCAACGGCGAGCAGGGGTACAAGGAGCTGAGCCGCAACGGGCGGTTCGACAACAGCAACGACTTCGAGAGCATCAGCGCGATCGTCTACGGCGAGCCGGCCGAGGGGAAGAAGTTCTCGCTGGTGTTCACCGGCCACCACCTGACGGTCCGGTGCGACGGCAACTCGGAGGAGGCGACCGCCTTCGGCGGCCCGCTGTACTACGGCCACAGTCCCAGCGGGTACGCGACCACCAACGTGTTCCACCACCAGACGAAGGCCGCGACCGAACTGTTCCAGACGCTGGGCAAGGAGGAGAAGGCGGTCGCGGTGAAACCGGGCAAGTGGATGGACGAGCACGGCAGCGTGAAGGTGCCGAAGAAGGGCGACAAGATCCCCGGCCTGTGCTTCGCGGACATGTCGAAGGACCAGAAGGCGGCCACCGAGAAGCTGATGAAGGAGCTGGTCGCGCCGTACCGCAAGGAGGACGGCGACGAGGTGATGGAGCTGATCAAGGCGACGGGCGGGATGGAGAAGGTGTCGATGGCCTTCTACGAGGAGGGCAAGACGAGCGAGAAGGAGCCGTGGACCTACTGGCGGCTGGAGGGGCCGGGGTTCGTGTGGAGCTTCCGCGCGCTGCCGCACATCCACACGTTCGTCCACGTCAACAGCAAGCTGGCGTGAGCTGAGACGTGCTCGACGGGGCCGCGCCGACTCTCGGCGCGGCCCCGTTTTCTTTTGGAGGAGGTCGCGCGTCGGCGCCGCAGCACACGTTCTTGAGCCGCGCAAGTCCGCGAGCGCCGATTGTGGCGCGTGTGCCGGGTGTGGCGGTGCGGTTGTGCCGACTGCACAACCGGTGCCGCGCGGCCCGCCCGGGGGAACCCCGAACGGCACTTGTGTCCGCCCCCACACGGTTTACAATCATTATCAACGCACCGAACTGCGGGCGCAGGGCGGTGAAGTCGCAATTCCGTCTGACTCACCCGCCGCGAGTGCTACACATGGCGCAGACGATCACCCTCGAAGAGGCCGCCGAGAAACTCGGGCTCACCCCCGAGGAGATGAAGAAGCGGCTCAAGACCGATCCCGACTTCAAGCGGCTCAGCCAGATCCGCGACGGGTCCACCGTCCGGTTCAAACAGTCCGCCATCGAAGAGCTCGCCCGCGAACTCGGCATGTCGAGCGAGGACAACCTCCCGCTCGCGCCGATGCCGGAAGACGAGCCGCCGGGGTCCGACGACTTCAAGGTGCCCGGCGCCGAGGACAAGAAGAAGCCCCGGAAGGCCGACGACGAGGTGCCGCTGGACTTCGGCGCCTCCGACGACGACGTGTTTTCGCTCTCCGAGGAGCACAAGCCCGCCGCGCCGAAGTCGTCCGCCAAGCTCACGCCTAACAAGCCGGCCAAGGGCATGTCTGACAGCTCCTCGGGGAGCACCGACAGCGACGTCAAACTCGACAGCGGTAAGTCGAAGAAGTCCAAGCCGGACGAGGCGGCCGTCCCCACCGAGGAGATCGCGCTGGACTTCAGCGGGCCGGGCAGCGCCGTCATCAAGGGCGGGTCGTCGGCCAAGTTGTCGGCCCCCAAGACCGGCGGCTCGTCGGGTAAGCTGAGCGGTCCGGACTCGGGCAAAATCAACAAGAAGTCGGACGCGAACAAGAAGTCCGACGCCAACCGGTCCGCGAACAAGAAGTCCGACGCGAACCGGAACGCCCCGCCCCCGGCCGACAGCAGCGAGTTCGAGCTGAGCCTCGACGCCGACAGCGACGACTTCGAGCTGCAGATGAGCAGCGACAGCAGCGCCGGCGACGAGGTCGACCTCGGGTCGATGCCGAAGGGGGGCGGCTCGGGCGTCCTCCGCGGCAGCAAGAGCGGGATCAACCTCCGCGACCCGGCCGACAGCGGCATCTCGCTGGAAAAGGGTAAGAAGGACTCGAAGGCGCCGAAGTCGGGCAAGGACTCGGGCAAAGACAAGGGGAAGAGCACCACCAAGGGCATGAGCGACTCTTCGGATTCCAGCTCCGCGGAGCCCACCTCGGACGTGGACTTCGAGCTGTCGCTCGACTCGTCGGCCGCCGCGTCCTCCAGCAAGCTCGGCGCCCCGAAGTCCGGCAAGCTCGTGCTCGATTCGGAGTCGGACAGCGAGTTCGAGCTGACCCTCGACGACTCCAGTTCTTCCAGCCTCGAACAGGCGGCGCTCGGCACCGACGCGCTCGAAGAGGAGAGCACGGACAAGGGCGACATCTTCGAGACCGACTTCGAGATCCCGCCGATGCCGGACGAGTCCGGGTCGGAGGCCGTCGCGGTCGAGTCGGACTCGGACCTGGAGAAGTCCGACTTCGAGCTGGCGATGGACGACAGCGACGTGGCCGCCGAGGAGCCGTCGGCCAGCGAGGTGGTGCTGCTCGACGACGAGGAGGGCGGGGGCGCGAAGGCCAAGAAGGCAAGGGCCAAGCCCAAGAAGAAGGAAGACGAGGACGAGACCGCCGACGCGGACGTGGACGTCGACCTCGAAGACGCCGGCGTCGAGGCGGTGGAGGAGGACGAGGAGTCCGCGGCCGGGGCACTCAAGGGCGTCAAGGGGAAGAAGCGGGGCGAGGACGAAGACGAGGACGAGGAGGCGGTCCCGGCCGGTGCGGTGGTCGAGCGCCCGACCAAGCCCTGGGGCATTCTGCCGGCCCTGTTCCTCGCCCCCACCCTGATCGTCACCCTGCTCGGGGCGCTCATGGGCTACGAACTGCTCCAGACGATGTGGGGCTACCAGCAGCCGCGCAAGCCGACCGCGCCGCTCATCCGGGCGCTGGCGACCAACCTCGATATGGAACTCCGTGACCAGTAAGCGGCGTCGGGTCGGAACGAAACGGGCCGCGGGGCGTTCCCCGCGGCCCGTTTCGTTCCGACCCGGGCGGCGGTACAATTCGGCATGGCCCGACCCGTGCCGCCGGCGCTCCGCGCCCTTCTGGAACACCTCGTCGACTACGCGGGCACGTTCCCGCCCGCCGCGCTGCCGTGTGCCGTGGCGGCCGCCAACTTCGCAGAGTACCGGCAGGGCGAACGCGCCTGGATGTTGCGCCGGCTCGTCGTGGGCGCCGCGGATCTGGACCGCGTACCCGCCGCCTTTGACGGAGCGCTGACCGTACTGAGCGAGTCGGACCAGCCGCGCGCCGCTGCGATCGAGTCGAAGTGCGTCGTTGCGGCCGCACGGCCGGTCTACTGCGAAGTTCCGATCGCCGAACTCGACGCGGTGAAGCGCGCGGGTTGCTTTGCGAAGATGCGCACGGGCGGCGTGAAGCCGGAGGCGGTCCCGTCGGTGGCGGACGTGGCCGCCTTCGTCCGCGCGTGTGCGGACCGACGGCTCGCGTTCAAGGCGACTGCGGGGCTTCACCACCCGGTCCGCGCGGAACAGGCCCTCACCTACGAGCCGAACGCGCCGCGTGCGGTGACGCACGGGTTCCTCAACGTGTTCCTGGCGGCGTGTTTCGCGTGGGACGGCGACCGCGATATCGAGCCGATTCTTGCCGAAACCGACCCAACAGCGTTTCGCTTCGACGGTCGCGCGCACTGGCGCGACCGGTCGCTCGATGTGGACGATGTGCGCGCGGCGCGGGCGAACTTCTGCCACGCGTTCGGCTCGTGCTCGTTCGAAGAACCGGTGCGCGACCTGGAGGCGCTCGGACTGCTATGACGCCAGTGATAGACGACACGCACGACCCCGCGCGGCGCAGTTGGGTGGAGTCGGCGAACCGCCCCGGCTGCGACTTCCCGATCCAGAACCTCCCGCTCGGGGTGTACTGTGGGATCGAAGACGTGTCGGTCCGGATCGGGGTCGCCATCGGTGACTTTGTTGTCGACGCGGGCCTTCCGGGCGGGTCGCTCAACGCCTACTTCGCTCTTCCCGCCACGCAGCGCCGCGACCTTCGCAAAGCGCTCGTGAAAAAGCTCGAAGCGGGCTCCCGACCGTGCGAGTTGGTCCCGCAGAGCGAGTGCAGCACGTGGCTCCCCGCGGTGGTCGGCGACTACACCGACTTCTACGCCTCGATCCACCACGCCACGAACGTCGGGAAGTTGTTCCGCCCGGACAACCCGCTCCTGCCGAACTACAAGCACGTGCCGATCGCCTACCACGGCCGCGCGTCGTCGCTGATCGAGAACGGGGTTCCCGTCCGACGGCCGAACGGCCAGCTCGCGGAGGGGAAATTCGGCCCGACCCGCGAACTGGACTACGAGGTCGAGGTGGGGGCGTTCCTCGGCCCGGGTAACGCGCTCGGGGAGCCGATCCCGGTCGCACGGGCGCGCGAGCAGGTGGTCGGCGTCTGCCTGGTGAACGACTGGTCGGCACGCGACGTTCAGCGGTGGGAGTACCAACCGCTCGGGCCGTTCCTGGCGAAGAACTTCGCCACGAGTGTTTCGCCGTGGGTCGTCACTGCGGAGGCGCTGGCGCCGTTCTGGGTCGACGCCCCGGCCCATGACGTCCCGGTGCTGCCGTACCTTCAGGAAGCAGGATCGGGGGCGCTGGATATTACCGTCGAGGTGTGGCTCCGGACGAAGGCGCTGGCCGAACCCCATCGACTGAGTCGCGGCCAGTTCAAAGAGATGTACTGGACCTTCGGCCAGATGATCGCGCACCACACGTCCAACGGGTGCCGCGTCCGGCCGGGCGACCTGATCGCCAGCGGCACCGTGTCCGGCCCGGAGAAGGAGAACCGCGGCTGCCTGCTGGAACTCACGTCGAAGGGCGCGGAGCCGGTGCGGTTGCCCGACGGCGAGACGCGCACGTTCCTCGAAGACGGCGACGAGGTGATTCTGACGGGCTACTGTCAGCGCCCGGGCTTCGCGCGGATCGGGTTCGGGGCGTGTCGCGGGGCGGTACTGCCCGCGGTTGTCGGGTAGCGCCTCTTTTTCGTGGGGCGGGCCGGTGCATACCGTAAGCTCGCCGATTCACTCCTTCGGAAGAGCACCCGTGCGCACCGGCCTCGACGTCCTTCGCGACGCCGCCTTCGCCCCGCTCCGCGGCCGTCGCGTGGGGCTCGTCTGTCACCCCGCGTCGGTCGATTCGTACCTCCGACACGCCGCGGACCTGCTCGCGGCCGCGCCGGGCGTTGAACTCGCGGCGCTGTTCGGCCCCGAACACGGCTTCGCCGGCACCGCGCAGGATCTCATCGGCGTCGGGCACTCCGCCGCGGGCGCGCTCCGCGTTCATAGCCTGTACGGCTCGTCGGTCGAATCGCTGAAGCCGACCGCGGAACAACTCCGCGGGCTCGACGTGCTGGTGATCGACCTTCAGGACATCGGGGCGCGGTACTACACGTTTCAGGCGACGATGCTCTACTGCCTCGAAGCGTGCGCCGGGAGCCGCGTTCGGGCGCTCGTACTGGACCGACCGAACCCGCTCGGCGGGGTCGCCGTCGAAGGGCCGGCTCTGCGCGCGGGGTTCGAGAGCTTCGTGGGGCCGCACCACGTCGCAACGCGGCACGGCCTCACGATGGGCGAACTCGCGCGCTTCTACCAGAGGCAGCGCGTTCCGAACGTCGAACTCGAAGTGATCGCGTGCGACGGCTGGGCGCGCGAGTGGTACTTCGATCGGACCGGACTGCCGTGGGTGATGCCGTCGCCGAACATGCCGACCCTCGATACCGCCGTCGTTTATCCGGGGATGTGCCTCATCGAAGGAACGAATCTGTCCGAGGGCCGCGGTACGACCCGGCCGTTCGAGCTGGTCGGCGCGCCGTGGCTCGACCCGCGCGAACTGGCCCGGCGCCTCGAAGCGGAACCGCTGCCCGGTGTGACGTTCCGTCCCGCGTGGTTCCGGCCGACGTTCCAGAAGTTCGCCGGACAGGACTGCGGCGGCGTTCAATTGCACGTGACCGACCGCGAGAGTTTCCTTCCGGTGCGCACGGGGCTGGCGGTGCTCGCGGTCACGCGGGACCTCTCTGGCACGCGGTTCGCATGGCGGACGGAGGAATACGAATTCGTCCGCGACCGACCCGCCATCGACCTGCTGTTCGGCAGTGACCGCGAGCGGCTCGCGCTGGAAGCCGGCGTGCCGTGGACCGAGATCGCGGCCGCGTGGCAAGCCGAAGAGGCCGCGTTCCGCGCCGCTCGCCGGGATTGGTGATGCCTACACTCTCGCCGCTCGATCTCGCAATCGTCGTCGCGTATGTCCTCGGGATGACGCTCCTGGGCGTGTGGTTCACCCGCGCGCAAAAGGACCTGCGCACGTACTTCGTCGGCGGACGGGACGTGAGCTGGTTCATGGTGCTGATCTCGATCGTCGCCACCGAGACCAGCGCCGTCACGTTCCTCAGCGTGCCCGGTCTGGCGTTCAACCCCGGCGGCGGCAACCTCACCTTCCTGCAGCTCTCGTTCGGCTACATCATCGGCCGGTGCCTCGTCGCGTGGCTGTTGCTCCCGCAGTACATGAGCGGGGAGATGTTCAGCGCCTACGAGGTGCTCCGGCACCGGTTCGACCCGTCCGTGCAGCGGGTCGCGAGCGGGCTGTTCCTCCTCACGCGGACCGTCGCCGACGGGCTGCGGATCTTCCTCACGGCGCTGTTGCTCCAGTTCGTCCTGGGCGGCGTCGGGCCGGCGATCGTCGTCGTGGGCGTCGTCACCATCGTCTACACGTACCTCGGCGGCATGAAGGCCGTCATCTGGACCGACCTGATCCAGTTCGTCATCAAGATCGCCGGGGCGGTGCTCGCGGGCGTCTTCGTGCTGCAACTCCTGCCCGGCGGGTGGGACCAGTTCCTCGCCGAGGGCGGGGCCGCGGGGAAGTTCAAGCTCGTCGACACCGACCACGTGTTCGACCCGAAGTTCCCGTACAACCTCTGGGCCGGCGTGCTGGGCGGCGCGGTGTTCTCGATGGCCAGCCACGGCGCCGATCAGCTCATGGTGCAGCGGTACCTGTGCGCGCGGTCGCTCGGGCAGGCGCGGCTGGCGCTCGTGTCGAGCGGGTTCGTGATCCTCGTTCAGTTCCTCCTGTTCTTGTGTGTCGGCGCCGGGATGTACCTGCTGCTTCAAGGGGGGCTGTTCCCCGAGGCCGCGGGCAAGCGGAACGACGAGGTGTTCGGGCTGTTCATCGTGACGAAGCTGCCGACCGGCGTCGTCGGGGTGCTGGTCGCGGCGGTGCTGGCGGCGGCGATGTCCACGCTGTCGTCGTCGCTCAACAGCTCCGCGAACGCGGTCGTCACGGACTTCTACCGCCCGCTCCGGCCGCACCACCCGGAGAACTGGTACGTGCTCCTCTCGCGGGTGATGACGGCCGTGTGGGGCGTCGCGCAGATGGGCGTGGCCTACGCCGCGTACCGGTTCGGCGAAAAGAAGAGCGTGGTCGAACAGGTGCTCACGGTCGCGGGGTTCACCACCGGGCTTCTGCTCGGGCTGTTCCTGCTCGGCAGCGCGCGAAAACCGGTGCGGTCGTGGGCCGCGCTCACCGGCCTCGTCTGCGGGTTCCTGACCGTGTTCGCGGTGTGGCTGCCCTCGTCGGGGCTGACCGCCGACTTGGAGTGGGTGCCGGAGTTCTACAAGGGGGCGCTGCTGGCGTGGCCGTGGTTCGCGCCCGTCGGGACCGCGACGACGGTGCTCGTGGCGCTTCTCGTCAATCTCGGTTCGCGAAACGCGAAGTGAAAATGTCGGACGGATTCCGGCGTTCGGGGCAACTATAAAGTGTGTCGTGCGTCGCACCGTTCGCTGGGTGAAACGAAGAGACACGCGGCACGTCCGTTGCATAGCCAACGCCCATCGTAATGGTTACGATGAGAGCGTTCCACCGTCGCCGTCCGGCCGGTTGGCACATATGGATCATCTCCAGACCGAAGCTCGGAATCCCGCGTCGGCCGAACTGGATGAACTGACCCCTCTTCAGGTCGTCCGGTTAATGTGTGCCGATGACGCGAAGGTGATTCCGGCGGTCTCTTCGCAGGCGGAGGCCATCGCACGAGCGGTCGAAGTGATCGCCGACCGCGTGCGGGCGGGTGGCCGGCTCATTTATATCGGCGCCGGTACGTCCGGCCGTCTCGGCGTGCTCGACGCAAGTGAATGTCCACCAACGTTTAACGTTCCGCAAGGCGTCGTGGTCGGTGTGATCGCCGGCGGGCCGTCTGCACTCACGCGGGCCGTCGAAGGGGCCGAAGATCATCCCGAGTACGCGATTAGTGATCTTTCGGCCGTTTCACTCACTTCAAAGGACGTCCTCGTCGGAATCGCGACCAGCGGCCGGACACCCTACGTGCTCGCGGCGGTCGACTACGCCCGCAAACTCGGGGCGTTCACCGTGGGGCTTTCCTGCAACCCCGATTCGGAAATCATTTCGCGGGTCGATCTCCCGATCACCCCGGTCGTCGGGCCGGAAATACTGAGCGGGTCCACGCGGCTGAAGGCCGGGACCGCGACCAAGCTCGTGCTGAACATGCTGAGCACGGGGGTGATGGTTCGGCTCGGCAAGACGTACGGTAACCTGATGGTGGACATGCGGGCCACCAACGAGAAGCTGCGGCACCGCACGAACCGCATCGTTCGCGAAACGACCGGACTCGACAGCACCGCGGCCGACGCGCTCCTCGATCGCTGCGGACGGGAACTGAAAACGGCCCTGGTGTCGCAACTGGCGGGCGTTTCGGCCGAAGAGGCCCGCGAACGGCTCCGCAAGGCCAACGGCCGCGTGCGGTCGGCCGTGAACGCCAACGGTAAGAACGGCCACGCCCACGCGAACGGCAACGGCAAAGAGGAACTCGTTCTCGGCATCGACGGCGGCGGGACCCGCACCGTCGTGTTCCTCGCGAGCCGTAACGGCCGCGGCTGGAAACTGCTCGGCCGCGGCGAGGCGGGACCCTCGAACCGGCAGGCGATCGGCACGACGGCGGCGCTGGCGGCGCTCGACGAGGCGACCGGTCTGGCCTTCACCGCGGCCGGGCGCGCGCGGTGCAAGGTCCGGGCCGCGTGCCTGGGGCTCGCGGGCGCCGGGCGCCCCGGCGACCAGGAAATCGTGCGAGAATGGGCCGCACGGTCGCGGCTCGCGGCGTGCGTTCAGGTGATCGAGGACGCGGCGCTTCTGCTGGCCGCCGGGACGCCCGACGGGTGGGGCGTTGCGGTCGTGGCCGGGACCGGTTCGATGGCGTTCGCGCGTTCCGCCGAGGGGCGGACGGCCCGTTCGGGCGGCTGGGGGCCGCTGTTGGGCGATGAGGGCAGCGGCTACGCGATCGCACTGGCCGGCCTGCGTGCCGCGGCCCGTTCCGCCGACGGCCGGGCGCAGGTCACGCTCCTGACGGACCGCTTGTTGACTGCCTTCGGCCTCACGCGGGCCGAAGAATTGGTCGGCGTCGTGTACCGCGGCGGGGATCGGGCGGCCATTGCGGCGCTCGCGCCCGTCGTGCTGGACGCCGCGGAAGCCGGCGATCCGGTTGCGGAACACATCGTCCGCGACGCCGCGAGCGAACTCGCTTCCGCGACCGCCGCCGCGGCGCGCCAGCTCGGACTCGGGGCGGCGTTCCCGGTCGCCGTGGCCGGCGGGCTGTTTACCTCGTCACACGATTACCGCCAGCGGTTCCTCTCGGCTCTTGCCGACCGCGGCCTTGCCGCCGATCCCGTTGCACTCGTCACCGAACCCGCCGAAGGGGCCGTCCGACTCGCACTCGCCAAGGTCGGCTCTTCGGCCTGATCCGAAAGGCCCGACGATGTCTCGCTTCCCCGCTGGGCTGTTCGCCCTATGTTGCGCTGCGCCCACACTTTCCGCAGCCGATTCGCCCCCGCTGAAACGCGAATTCCGCGGGGTGTGGGTGGCCACCGTCTCGAACATCGACTGGCCGAGTAAGCCCGGCCTCCCCGCGGACCGGCAGAAGGCCGAACTCCTCGCGATCCTCGACAAGGCCGTCGCACTCAAGCTCAACGCGGTGATTTTTCAGGTCCGGCCTATGGCCGATGCCCTGTACGAGTCGAAGTTGGAGCCGTGGAGCGAGTACCTTTCCGGCACGCTCGGCAAGGGTCCGGGTTACGATCCGCTCGCGTTCGCCGTGGAGGAGGCCCACAAGCGCGGGCTGGAACTGCACGCGTGGTTCAACCCCTATCGCGCCCGGCACCCGAGCGCCAAATCCGAGGCGCCGAAGGACCACATCACCCGGAGCCGTCCCGATCTCGCCAAACGCTACGGCAAGCACTACTGGATGAACCCGACGCACCCGGACGTGCAGAACCACTCGCTCGCGGTCGTCCTCGACGTCGTGAAGCGGTACGACGTCGACGGCATCCACATCGACGATTACTTCTACCCGTACAAGGAGAAGGATTCGGCCGGCAAAGTCATCCCGTTCCCCGATGACGACACCTGGGGAGCGTACCAGAAGGCCGGCGGGACGCTCTCCCGCGACGACTGGCGCCGCAACGCGGTCAACACGTTCGTGAAGCGGATGTACGAGGAGACGAAGCGGGCGAAGTCGTGGGTGAAGGTCGGCATCAGCCCGTTCGGCATCTGGCGGCCCGGAAACCCGCCGGGTATCGCCGGACTGGACCAGTACGCGGAACTTTACGCGGACGCAAAGTTGTGGTTCAACGAGGGCTGGGTCGATTACTTCACGCCGCAACTGTACTGGCCCATCGCACAGGAAAAGCAGTCATTTCCGAAGCTTCTGGAGTGGTGGGCGGGCGAAAACACCAAGAAGCGCCATCTGTGGCCCGGTCTCTACACCAGCCGCGTGAGCGGCACCGCGAAGGGCTGGCCCGCGAGGGAGATCGCCGACCAGATTGCACTGACGCGGAAGCGGAAGGACACCGACGGTGTGATTCACTTCAGCGCGAAGGCCCTGATGAACAACTCCGGTGGCATCGCGGACGAACTCGCGAAGGTCTACGCGGAGCCGGCGCTGGTGCCGGAAACGCCGTGGCTGGCTCAGGGAGCCGCGCCCGCGAAGCCGGAGGCGACGCGAGAAGTGATCGACGGGAAGGCCGTTCTGCGGGTCAAAACGGCCCCGGGAACGCGTTTCGTCGTGGCGCGAGTGCAAAAGGGCGATGAGTGGCAGATAAGCGTTTCTAACGCGTCTGGTGCGATTCCCGCGGCCGGGAAGGGGCGGGTCGTGGTGACGGCCCTCGATCGCACCGGCCGCGAGAGCGAAGCGGTCGAGGTGAAGTAACGATTATTTGGCCTTCGGAGCGGCCGCGAATTCCTCCGCGGTCAGGTGCTTCACCGTGCCGTCCTGAAACGCGACCCACCCACCCGCGGACGGCGCTTCCTTCTGGTACGCCAGAACCGCGGAGGAGTTGGACGAAGGGGGCGCGGTCCAGTTCACGACCACTTCGCCCGACTTGACGGCCGCATAACCGATCGGGTAGGCGTTTTCGAACGGGTAAAGCTCCTCGACCCGCCGGGCCGGGGGCTTGCCCTGCTCGGCGCGGAGCTTGTACAGCGCGTACACCTCTTCCAGCGCGGCCTGTTTCGGGTCGGGCGGGGGCGGAGTCTGATTCGACCCGCACCCGACGAGCGCTCCGGCCCCGACGGCCGCGATTCCCAACAGCAGCACACGCAACATCGGCCCCTCGCGGTTACTCGGAGATCACTTCGCCGTTGGCGCGGGTGCCCATCGCCCGCCAGTTCACGATGTCGATACTGTCGCGGACGAACCGCACGCTGCCGTCGCCCATGCACACGTTCACTCCGCCGCTGTGGTAGCTGCGGGCCGTGACGTGCCCGGCGAACAGCGTGCCGGTGTCTCCGGACCGCTGGCCGAGGTCCAGGCAGTCGCCGGACTTGGCGTTGGGGAGTTGCGTGTGTGTGTAGAGGCTCGTGGCCATCAGGTCGCGGTAGTACTGGAGGCCGGCGTAGCGGACGAACGACCCGCTGTTCTGGCCGCAGTTCGACGGGGGCACGAGGTCGTCGGCCGCGGGATTGGCGAAGGTGATGAGTCGCACGTCTTGCGGGTCGAACGTGCCGGCCGTGTTGTTCCCGCGCCGGATCTCGGCGAACATTGCAGTGTTCGTCGTGCCGTCGGTGATCTCGGTGATCTTGAACCCTTTCGGGTCGTACTGCGCTCCGCTCTTGGGGATGTAGTAGAACAGCCCGCCTATCGGGCTGGTTTGCGACGCGGCCACGTACGCCTGGGCGCCGATGTTGCCGAAGTAGTTCGACTTGCCCGCGCCGCCCTGGTTGGCCTGAGACGGGTCGGACGGGCAGAGGAAGATCGGGACCTGTTGGACGCGGGCGTTGGCGTTGTTCGCGTGTGCGTTCACGTCCTGGGTGAGGTCGAACAGGTTGTACACGTTGGCCTGTTCGACGTAGGCGAGGACGACGGCCTGGACGGAGGCGCGGCTGTTCGCGGCGGGGCTGTTCTTCGGGGTGGGGCCGGCGCCCGGGGGGAGGGTGCCGTAAGTGCTCTCGTAGTTGTGGGCAGCTAGGCCGAGTTGCTTCAGATTGTTAGAGCATTTCATCCGGGCCGCCGCCTCGCGGACCTTCTGAACCGCGGGCAAAAGCAGCCCGATGAGGATCGCAATAATGGCGATCACCACCAGCAACTCGATCAGCGTGAACGCCCGCGGCGCGCGGGACCGACCGATGAACATGAGACAGACCTCGGGGGAGGATCAAGGGGCGCCCCCGAGGACATGCAGTCAGCGCACCGGCCGTGGTGAAGATTTGGTCAGGATCAGGCGCTCGCTTTGAGTAGCGGGCGAGTGCCGGTAGAACGCATCACTTTGCCCTGGGGGCGGCCGCGAACTCCGCAGCGGTCATCTGTTTGACGGTCGCGTTCTGGAGCAACACCAACCCGCCCTCGGTCGGCACCTTCTTTTCGTAGGCTATCACGTCCGCAGGGGCCGAACTGGCGTCGCCCTCGCCGGCGATCTTGGCACCCCACACAACGACTACGTCGCCGGATTGTACCGCGGCGTAGCCGAGCGGGTAGCCGGTCTCGTACTTGGCGAGATCGGTGGTCTTCTTCGGTCCGCGGCCGGTCTCGCCACTGTACGAGCGGATGAGACCGGCCACCTCTTGAAGGACCGATTCCTTACCGGGGCCTTCGCCGTCTTGTTTGTTCGACTTCGAAGAGCACCCGACGAGGGCGAGAGTGAAGAGAATCGGGATGAATCGGGGCATGACGGTATCGGGAAGAAAAAGGGACGCCCGCAGGACGGTCCTGCGGGCGGAAGCGGGAGGGGGCGATTACTCGACGGAAACCACTTCGCCGCCGGCGCGGGTGCCCATGTACCGCCACGTCTGATACTGGATCGTGTCGCGCATGAACCGGACGCTCCCGTCGGCGAGGCACACGTTCACGCCGCCGCTGTGATAACTGCTAGCCGCGATGTGCATCGAACTGAACCCCGCGTTCCCGCAACTGTAGTGCTGGGTGCCGCTGGGCACGAGTTTGTTCCAGTTAATCGGTAGCGTGTGCGTGAACACGAAGTTCGACGAGAGGGCGCGATAGTACTGGTGGCCGACGTACTTGATCGAACTGCTCCAGCTGCTGCCGTCGACGCACATCGGGATGGTCGTCCCGTCGGTCTCGTTGTACCCGGAGTCGCCGCTGTTGATGATGACGGTAATGTTGTCCCGGATGCCGCTGCCCGTGCCGGAGTTGGTGTCCCGCGATCGCATGACCTCTGCGAACATCACCGTGTTGCTGGTGCCATCGCTGACCCCGACGATCGTGACCCCCTTCATCACCTGCCCGGCGGGCGGGTTCGGGATCGAGAAGATGCCGTCTCCCGTGCTGGAACTGCCGACCGCGGCGCCGCCGCGGTAGTCCCCGACCGTGCCGAGCGACCCGAAGTAACTCTGCCGACCGGCCGTGCCGTACGTCTGGCTGGACGGGTCCGACGGGCACAAGAAGATCGGCACGTCGCCGGTGCGGGCGTTGGCGTTGGCGTTGGCAAGGGCGGGATGGTTCGAGTTGATCGCGGCGTCGCTGTTGACGTTGTAGAACATGTTGAACTGGTTGTACTTGTTCGCCTGTTCGAAGTACGGCAACAGGAGCGCTTGGAGGGGAGCGTCGGACGAATAGGTCGTCGGAACGCCGGTACCGGGAGCGGGTTCGACGAGCGTGTGCCGCCGCGGCGGGAGGTAACCGTTGGTGCTCTCGTAGTTGTGGGCGGCGAGTCCGAACTGCTTGAGGTTGTTGGAGCATTTCATGCGCGCGGCCGCCTCACGGACCTTTTGCACGGCCGGCAGGAGCAGCCCGATGAGGATGGCGATAATCGCGATCACCACCAACAATTCAATCAGCGTAAAGCCGTGGCACTTTACGGGCGCGCGAGAACGGAGTGACATGAGAACCTCGCTTGATGAATCGCATATGGATTCCGATTGATTCCTCCTTGCACTCCGCGTACCAAGCGATCGAGGCAAATGAGAAGACTGTGTGTACCGAATGGCACCCCGTGCGAGGCAAGATTTGCGAGAGCGTCAGATGCGAGCGGAGCGAGAAAAGGCAGAGTGGGTGTCGATGCGCGTCATGATCTCGACACCTTCGACGCGCCGGTGACGACTATTCGACGCTGGCCCCGTCCGGGCGCGATAGCTCCAACTTTTTCATCCGCGAAAGTAACGTGGTGCGCTTCAGCCCGAGTCGCGCCGCAGCGCCGTTGGGACCGCCGACCACCCACCCGCACTCGTCGAGCGTTCGGCGGATGAGTTCGCGCTCGCTCTCCTTGAGCGTCGGGTGTGTAACGGATGCGGGTTGTGTTACCGGCGCGATGGGAAGTTCGGGCGTTGATACCGCGACGAGGTCCGCCAGCGGCACCCGCAACTCGCCGCTCGGGCTGAGGATGACGGCCCGTTCGATGAGGTGCTCCAGTTCGCGGATGTTCCCCGGCCACGGGTACCGTTCCAGAGCCTCCATCGCTTCGACGGGGATCGAATCGATCTTCTTGCCGAACCGGCGCGCGAACAGTGCAACGAAATGTCGCACCAGTTCCGGAATGTCCTCGCGGCGCTCCCGGAGCGGCGGCAGGTGGACCGGGAACACGTGCAACCGGTAATAGAGGTCCGACCGGAACTTCCCCTCTTTCGCCATCAGCGCCAGGTTCCGGTGCGTGGCCGCGACGAGCCGCACGTTCACCTTGATCGTCTTTGCACTACCCAGTCGCTCGAACTCCTGCTCTTGCAACACGCGGAGTAGCTTCGGTTGAAGTTCCTGCGGGATGTCGCCCACTTCATCGAGGAACAGCGTCCCGCCGTCGGCCAGTTCGAACCGACCGAGACGGCGCTCGACGGCGCCCGTAAACGCACCCTTCTCGTGCCCGAACAGTTCGCTTTCGAGGAGTCCGGTCGGGATCGCGGCGCAGTTGAGCTTCACGAACGTCCGGTCGCTGCGGAGACTGCGGCGGTGGACGGCGCGGGCGACTAGTTCTTTCCCGGTACCGGTCTCGCCGGTGATGAGCACCGCGGAGTCCGTCGGTGCAACCACTTCGATCTGCCGGAGCACGTCGCGGAGAGCCGCTCCGCCCCCGACCACATCGTCCATTCGCCTGTCGGTGCGAATTTCCTCTTCGAGATAGAGCTTTTCGGCCGCGAGTCGGTCGTTGGCCCGCTGGAGTTCCTGTCGCGTCAGCGCCCCTTCGACCGCGAGGGCGACCAGCCGCCCGATTTGGACGGCGAAGTCCACGTCGCTCGGAACGGGCGTGACGGGCGCGTAGCTGGTGAAGCTCATCGCGCCGAGCTTGCGCCGCGGGGTGGTGAGCGGGACGAAGCACGCCCCGCGTACGCCCTGTTTGGCGTACGCGGCCCGCAGCACGGCGAAGCGGCCGTCCGGGCGCGGGCCGGCGTCGAGCCAGAGCGGTTCCTGGGTATCCCGGACGTGCGCGGTGGGCGATTCGGACGCGGGTAATTCGGTCGGAGTGTCGGCGGGCCGGGGCGGGGCGGCGCCACCGAGCGGCTCCAGAAATTGAAGCTTTGCCGAATGTGCGTGTGGTTCGGCGAGCGCGAAACTGATGTACCCGGCCGGGAGGTGGTGTCCGAGGGCCGCGGCGAGGTCGCGGAGCAGCGCGCCGAGGTCGGCGTGTGCCGCGACAGCCTGGGCGACCGACAGCAGTACGCCCGGCCGCTCGGACACCGGCGAGGTGACCAGACCGGCCGCGCCGGGCGCGTCGGGGGGCGGAAGGAGGCGCTGACTCATGGTCGCGAGACGAACGAGTCGTATGGGCGGTGAGCACCGGGACACCGCGATTGTACACTACGCCGGGCGAGGTGGGGGAGTTCTCGCGAACCCGAAGCCGGGATTGACGCGACTACGGAACCGGGGTAACTGACGGGCGGTGGCGCAAGGGTGCCGTGAAGTTACCGGGGACGTTCGACCGATCGAACCGTGCCCCGACGGCCGGCACGGACGCGCCGGGCCGCGGCCGAACCCGCTCCCACCGGCCGATCAAGGACGATCACCATGCGCCTGGGCGTTGTCACCCCGCTCGCGAACGAGGAGCACTCGATCAACGAGTTCCTCGACCGGACGCTCGCCCAACTCGGGTCGGACGACCGCACCTTTTGTGTCCTCGACAACGTCTCGAAGGACCGCACCCGCGACATCATTTCCGAGCGCGCCGCCCGCGACCCGCGGGTCGTGCTCGTGTGGGCGCCGGAGAACCGGTGCGTCGTGGACGCGTACTTCCGCGGCTACCGCGCCGCGCTGGCGGTCGGGTGCAAGTGGGTCCTGGAGATGGACGGCGGGCTGAGCCACCAGCCCGAAGAGATCCCGCTCTTCGTCCGCGCGATGGAGCAGGGGTACGACTACGTCGGCGGGTGCCGGTTCATGGAGCGGGGCGGCTACAGCGGCCCGTGGTCGCGGTACATCATCAGCCGTGGTGGCGGGCAACTCGCGAACCTGCTGCTCGGCACCCACATGCGAGACATGACCGGCGGGTTCGAGTGCTTCAGCCGCAAGGCGCTCGAAGCGGTGCTCGCGAAGGGCGTCCGCAGCCGCGCGCACTTCTTCCAGACCGAAATCAAACTGCTGATGCACCAGTTCAAGTGGACGGAGGTGCCGATCCACTACAAGAACCCGAGCAAGAGCGTCGGGAAGGCCAGCCTGAAGGAAGCGTTCCGCAACCTGTGGGAGCTGGTTCGCGAGACGCGCTACACGGTCGCGAAGGACGCGAGCCCGCCGCCGCGCGTTCCGCCCCGGCCGCGCACGGCCGTTCCGCCGTCGGCACCGATCGCGGCCCCCGCAACGGGTCTTGTCGGCGTGATGACGACCATTCAGCCGCCGACGGCGTGTGCCGAGAAACTCGGGCGGTCGCTGGCCGCGGCCGGGGCGGGCCTGATCGTGGTCGGCGACAAGAAGGGGCCTACGCGGTTCGAGCTTCCCGGTGCAGAGTTCGTTCCGCTGGCGCGGCAGCACGAACTCCCCTTCAAGCTCGCCGCGCAGCTCCCCACCGGCCACTACGCGCGGAAGAACCTCGGCTACCTGCTCGCGATCCGGCGCGGCGCACAGTGCATCTACGAGACCGACGACGACAACGCCCCCAACGCGCACTGGAAGCCGCGCGGGGTGGTGGCCCGCGCACAGGCGGCCGCGCCGCGGGTGTGGATGAACGTCTACCGCGCGTTCACGAGGGAGAACATCTGGCCGCGCGGGCTGCCGCTCGATCGCGTCAACGACCCCGCCGCGGGCGCGCACGACCCGACCACGCCAGAATCCGACTTCTATTGCCCGATCCAGCAGGGACTGGCCGACGTCGCGCCGGACGTGGACGCGGTCTGGCGGTTGGTGCTCGACCGTCCGTTCAGTTTTCGGCGCGGACCGAGCGTGTGGCTCCCGCCCGGGACGTGGTGCCCGTTCAACAGTCAGACGACGTGGTGGTGGCCCGAAGTCTACCCGCTCCTGTACCTGCCGAGCCACTGCTCGTTCCGGATGACCGACATCTGGCGGAGCTTCGTGGCGCAGCGGTGTCTGTGGGAACTGGGGCACGGTCTGGTGTTCCACGCGGCCGAAGCCGATCAGGACCGCAACGCCCACAACCTCATGCGCGATTTCAAGGACGAGATCCCGGGCTACACACAGAACGACGCGATCGTCGCGCGGCTGACGGACCTCTCACTGGCGGGCGGCCGGGAGGCGGTCGCGGACAACCTGCTGACGTGTTACGAGGCGCTGACCGCGGCGGGGTTCTTCCCGGCCGACGAGTTGCCGCTGGTCCGCGGGTGGGTGGAGGACGTGCGCGCGGCGAGCGCCGCGCCGCTGACCCGCGCCGCGTGATGCGGGGTTCCTCCGTGGGGCAGGCCGCCTGGCCTGCCGAATCGCGATGGCAGGCCAGGCGGCCTGCCCCACGAAGAGAGAGACCGCCAGGAGAACGCACCGTGTCCGACCCGGAACCCGCCGCACCGTCCGATAGCGCGCCCGAACGCGGGCCGCGGTGGTGGGTCGTGTTCCTCGGATCAACCGCGCTCTTTGCCGCGGTGCTGCTCTACCACAACTTCTACCTCTTCCGCGAACCGATTTACGAAGAGTCCGACTCGGCCGCGAACTCGCTATTGGTGCTGAAGGCGAAGCGGCTCGAACTGCTCCACGGGCACTACTCGCGGTTCCTCTTCTACCACCCCGGCCCCGGGCTCCTGTACGTCGAGGCCGCCGGCGAGTACCTCTTTTACGACCTGCTCGGCGCGGTGCCCGCCCCGCACAACGGCCAGATCTTCGGCCTCCTGCTGATGCACTCCGCGCTGGTCGGCGTCGCCATCACGTGCGTCGTCGGCGCGACCGGCAGCGCGCGGCTCGGCGCGGCCGTCGCACTCGCGTTCCTCGTGTACTTCGCGCGCGAGTCGCACCTCGGCAGTCACTGGTTCGCCAACGTCTTCATGCTCGTGTACCTGCCGTTCCAGGTGTCGGCCGCGTCGGTGGCGAGCGGGCGCACGAACCACCTCGGCTGGATGGCGCTCACCGGCGGGCTGTCGGTCCACAGCCACGTTTGCTTCGTCGCGTTCGTCGTGCCGATCTCGCTCTACGCGCTGTACCGGGCGTGGGCCGCCGGCGGGTACCGGCTCCGCACGCTGCCCGCCCCCGAACGGCGGTCCTGGGCGGTGTTCGTGGCCGTCGTGGGGCTGTTCGTCCTTCCGATCGTGCTCCACACCGCGCTGCACTATCCCGGCGAGGTCGGGCGCTATCTCAGCTATACGCGCCCGCCCGCCCCGGCCGCGCGGACGGTCGGCGACGTGTGCGGTTTCCTCGTCCGCTGTGTGACGAATGAATCGGAACCGGGCTGGCCGCTGCTCCTCGGCGTGGCCGCGGGCGCGCTCGTTGCGGTCGCGACGTTCCCGGAACCGTACCGACGGTTCGCACGGCAGCTCGGGCTCGTCGCGGCGCTCACGTCGGCGGTCATGGTCTACTACGTGGCCCGCAGCGTGGACGACTACCGGTACACCTACGTCGGGAAGTTCTTCGCCTCCGTGCTGCTCGTCGGGTGGGCGCTGATCGCGATGCGGGTGGCGGCGCTCGCGCGCGGGCCGGCGGCGCGCGGGCTGACGATCGCCGCGGCGCTCGTGGTCGGCGCGTGGGCCGCGTACACCGGCCGCTTCAACAACGGCTACCACGGTTCGCCGGAATCGGTCGCGCTCGCGGAGGCGATCGCGAACGATCCGCGGTGGGAAGAGGGCGCGCCGGCGGTCACGATCCACGAGAACGGCTGGATCGAGGCCACCGCGCTCGTCCTTCAACTGGAACGCCGCGGGAAGCGCGTGTGGGTCGTCGAGCGCGGCTGGGACATCCTCCTCACCGACCGGTTCCGGCCCGACGGGCGCCGCGTGAACGCGCGCTGGCGCATCGACGTCGTCGAGCCGTCGGTCCCGCGCGACGGCGTGCGCCGGGTGCTCGCGGAGTACAACGGCACGTCGTTCCGCGAGATGGAAACGCGGGTCCCGCTCGGCGCGCCGGTCCCACTGGGCAAGGCGGGGCGCGTGGTCGGCGCCGAACCCCTCGGCGGGTGGTACTCGGCGGGGCACCTCGACTACCTCATCCCTTCCGCGCGCGAATCGGCGCTCGCGATCGACCTCGACCGGTGCCCGACGCGCGAGGTCCGTCTGACGCTGTCCGGGGTCGCGATCGGGCCGAACACGCTCGCGGCCGGCGGCCAGCACGTCGGCGTCGTGGTGAACGGGGAGGCGGTCGGCGCGGTAACGTTCGGCTCCGTCAAGGAACCGGAGGAGCGGAGCCTGGTGTTCCCGGCGGCGGTGCTGAACCGCGAGTCGCCGGCGCGGATCGTGTTCACGTTCCCGGACGCGGCCGAGTACCGGCGGCGGTTCGCCCCGCGCCCGCCGGTGCTGTACTCGATCCAACTCCGCGCGCTGACGCTGACGCCCGTTCCGTGACGCGCCCCAACTGGGAGCACACACCGATGACCGAACCCGATGCTGCTCCGCCGACCCCCTGCCGCCGGCGCGCGCGGTCGTGGGTCGTCTTCCTCGCGTTCACCGCGGCGTTCGCGGCCGTACAACTGGCGCACAACACGCACCTGTTCTCGGAACCGATTTACGAGGACCTCGACTACGCCGCGAACTCGCTGTTGGTGCTGAAGGCGAAGCGGCTGGAGTTGCTCCACGGGCACTACTCGCGGATGGGGTTCTACCACCCCGGCCCGGCGCTCCTGTACGTGCTCGCGGCCGCCGAGTGGGCGCTCCACGACGTCGCGCACGTCGTACCGGCGCCGCACAACGCCCACATGCTCGCGCACCCGCTGCTCAACGCGGTCCTGCTCGGCGCGGCGCTGACCATCGTCTCGCGTGCCGCGGGGCTCCGTGCGGCCCTCGCGGCGGCGCTCGCGTTCCTCGTGTACTTCGCGCGCGAGGGACAGCTCAACTCGCACTGGTTCGCGCAGACCTTTTTTCTCGTTTATCTGCCGTTTCAGATCGCGGCCGCGTCGGTCGCGGCCGGGCGGTCCGCGCACCTCGGCTGGCTCGCGCTCACCGCGAGTCTGGCGGTCCACTGTCACGCGTCGTTCGTGCTGTTCGTCGTGCCGATCTCGCTCTATGCGCTCGCGCGGCTGTGGGCGCGGGGCGGGTTCCGGGTGCGCCCCGCGGACGCCCGCGTGTGGCGGTCCTGGGCGGTGTTCGCGGCCGTCGTGGGGCTGTTCGTCCTCCCGATCGTGCTGCACACGGCGCTGAACTTCCCCGGCGAGATCCGGCGCTACGTCGAACAGCGCCGGCTGACCCCGCCCCCGTCCGGCGGGCCGGCGGAGACGGCGCGGTTCCTGGTCCGCACGCTCACCAGCGATTCGCCGCTCGGCTGGCCGCTCGCCGCCGGCGTTGTTGCGGGTGCGGTGGTCTCGGCGCTGACGTTCCCGGCCCGCGGGCGGCGGTTCGTTCAGCAGACGGTCGCGGTCGGCGCGCTGTCGTCCGGCGCGATGACCTATTACGCGGCCCGCGGCGTCGACGACTACCAGAACGTCTACCTCGGCATCTTCTTCGGTTCCGTGCTGTTGCTCGGCTGGGCGCTGATCGCGATGCGCGTGGCCGTCCTCGGCCGCGGGCCGGCGTGGCGCGCGGGGAGCGCGATCGCGGGGGCCGGGGTGGCGGCGTGGGCGTGTCTCACGGGGCTCTTCCACAACCCATACCCCGGCGCGCCCGACGTGCCGGCGCTCGCGGAGGTCGTCGCGGCCGACCCGCGGTGGGAAGGCGGCCCGCCCCTGATGACGGTCGACGGCGACGGGTGGATCGGGGCCGGGGCGCTGCTGGTCCAACTGGAGCGCCGCGGCCGGCGCCCGTGGCTCATCGACCCGCACTACCAGGTGATTTTTACCGACGCGTTCCGGCCCGACGGCCGACCGATCTCCGGGCTGTGGCAGCTCGACGCGGCCGGCGAGGATTCGCCCGCGCCCCCGACGCGCCGCGTGCTCGCGCGGTTCCGCGGAACCACGGTCCGCGAACTGGAAACGCGGTGCCCGTTCGGCGGGTCGGTGCCGGTGGGCGGGCGCGGGCGCCTTCCGGGGGCCAAGCCGATCGCGGGTTGGTCGTTCTCCGACGACGGGAACCTGATCCCGGTCCGCGCCCGCGCGGCGCTCCTGATCGACCTCGCACCGTGCCCGGCGCGCGCGGCCCGGTTGGCGCTCCGCGCCCTCGCGATGCCCCCTCCGAACGGGACCGGGCAGCGGGTGCGGGTCACGGTGAACGGGGAGGACGTGGGCGAAATGACGTTCCCGGCCGGCCCGGCGACGGAGCAGGGGCTCGTGTTCGCCGGGGACGTGTTGAACCGGAAATCGCCGGTGCGGATCGACCTCGCGTTCCCGGACGCGGGCGACCCGTCGGGCGACCACGGCCCGCGGGCGCGGACCCGGCTGTCGGTCGTGATCGGCGAGCTGTCGCTGTCGCCCGCGCCGTGAAGTTAGAGTGGTCCGCTCGCGGAGCGAGCGGTGCTTTGCGTGTGACGGTGCAATTCCATTGCTCGCATTGCTCGTCGGTGGCGTGTCGCACCGCTCGCGGAGCGAGCGGACCACTCTAACATCACGCGTAGCCGTAGCGGCGGATCACGTCGCCCCAGCGCTCTTCTACCGTCGCGCGCTGCGCCGTGGTCAGTTCGTACTTGTTCGTTTCATAACCGGCGTTCTGCCGCAGGTACTCTTCCACCCGTGGGCGTGCCGACGCGAACCCGTCCAGTTCCAGCCCCGCGTAAACCTTCTCCAACTCGCCGAGCGGGTTCTTGATGAGTTCCTCGTACCGCACCTCGTGGAACCGGCCGGGCTTGAACAACGGGCGCGCCTCTTCGAGCCGGTCGTAGATTACCCGGAACTCGCGGAGCACTTTTTCTTCCACGCCGGGCCAGTCGGGGCGCTGGAGCCCGTGCGTGCGGGCCAGCGTCTTCCACAGGTTGACGGTCGAGGGGAACACGACGCGCGGATCGCGGACGATGTGGACGAACCGCGCGTCCGGGAACAGTTCCATCAGCACCGGCACGCGCGCCGTGTGCGGCGGCGACTTCAGCACGAGCTGTTTGCCGGTCCGGACGGTCACTTCCTTCAAGAAGCGGACGAACAGCCGCTTCCACTTCGCCAGCTCGGCCGGCGCGAGGCCGGACAGGTCGAGCGCGCCGGGGGTCGCGGGCGGGCGGTGCGGAAACGCGAAGTCGGTGTAGGTCGAGGGCAGACCGAGCAGTGCGAGCGCGAACTCGTCCTCTTGTGGGCGCTCCCAGCCGAACAGCATGTTGTCCATCGGCCGCTTGTCGGGCAGGAGCCACCGGCCGTACGTCTTGAAGAACCGGTTCGTCAGGAGCGCGTGGTGCGGGTTGAAGCAGTCCTGCATGTCCGGGAAGCCGAACTGCGGGTCCTTGATGAGCAGCTCGTGCAGCAGGGTGGTGCCGGTGCGCCAGTGCCCGAGGACGAACACCGGCGGCCGCAACTTCACGTCGCGGACGCGGTCGCCGT
>JAFKJJ010000658.1 GCA_017306025.1 Planctomycetota bacterium | reverse complement strand
TGATTTTGGCATCAATAGCGATCATGTTGCGGCGCCTCTCGCCACCCAATGATGATGTTATAAGCGGATGTGTCGCAATCAATAACTGCGAGCGCCGGCGGAGCGAAGCCGCATAATTCAAGCGATTTCGCTCCGGATAGCCTCTGAGCAGCGACAACGCCATGCGACGAAGCATCGCCAGATTCGCCGCCGCGTGGCCCGATACCGTTCGGCTTTCGTCTTCCCGGAACGACACGTCCAGGCGCCCGTGCCAACCGTTCCCGATACCCCATGGTTCCGCGGGTCGGCGCCCGCACACGGGCGCCGACCCGCGGGCTACTCGGGCAGTACCGCGCCCCGCTCGGGTTCTTCCGACCCTTCACCCGCCGCTCCCGGCACACCCGCGCCACACGCCCGACGTCCTTCCGCCCGTCCGGCGTCCCCGCGGGGTCTTGAGCCACCGTACTCGGCGATGTCCTCCCAGCCCTCGGCCCCGGCGATCGTGGCGCAGGTGGCGATGACCAGGATGTCGGTGAGCGCGTGCAGTTTGTTGGCGGTCTCGATCCACGGGCCGGGCAGGTCCGCGAACGCCGTGGTCCGCGCGAGGGCATCGGGTATCCCCCTCATGCCCTCGGTGTAGACACAAAGCCCACTACCGCCAGCGGTTCATAGTGCGCACGCCCTGGCGGTGTGAGAGCTTCGAAAGGTGATTCGGTTCAGGCGACCGAAGTGCTGGCCGAAAATGAATACGGCCGGCGGCAAGAGCAGAGTGCTCCTGCCGCCGACCGTTACTACTTCTTGACCGTGAGGTCCCAGTCCTTCGTGTTGGACCCCGCTTTGACCTCGAACGTCAGTTCGGACTTGCTGTGATACTTGTCCGGCAAGCTCTCCGAGGTAACCTCGACCCACGGGGCGTCGGGGCCGACGTGCGCCTTGTGCTTGCCGCTGACGACCGGAACCGAGACCTGAACGACCTTCTTGCCCGCGGTGGTACGGACCTCGTACCGGCCGTTTTTGATGTCTCCCGTGGCCGGCGCGCCGGTGCCATCGGCCGGGGCGAAGGCGATCGTCCCGTTCGCCACCGGCGCCCCGTTCACCTTGACCGCTCCGCTCACGGTCGCCGGGTCCGGACCGCCTCCGGAGCATCCGGCGAGCGCCCCGGCCGCCGTACACCCGGCCAACAGAATCGCGATCCGCAAGTTCATGGCAGCACCCTCCGCGTTGTTAGAACCGCGGCACTACCAGTCGCTGCCGAGGACTTCGCCGCCGGCGGGGGTGAGCGCGGCGTTCCAGGTGCGCAGCGTGATCGACGAGACCACGCCCCGAACGCTGCCGTCGCCCAGTCCGACGAGCACGACGCCGGAGTGCATCGAACTGGCCGTGGTGGGGTCGCACGTGCCGGAGGTGCCGAGCGTCGGCGCCGCCTGCGGCCCCTTGAAGCTCGGCACGTTCCCGTTGGCCGGGTCGGGAACCTTCGCGGTCGAATACTGAATTGCGAAGGTGCCGGGGGCCATTCCGGGGGGGCTGTTCGTCGATTCCTCTCCGACCCAGTACGTGACCGGATCGCCCGTCGTCAGGTTGACCGCGGCCCAGACGCTCCGCCCGTCGGTCGCGCTGTTGCCGCCGGCCGGGTTGCGGCAAACGGCGATGTGCTCGACGTACAAAACCGTGTTCGACGTCCCGTCCGTAAAAGCACTTCCGACCTCGGGGTACCGGCCGACGAATGCGACGCCGTTGACGTTGTAGCTGGCGAGGTTGAAACCGATGCCCGTCCCGTCGGGGTTGGTGGGGTCCGACGGGCAGACGTAGTGCTTCACCGGCGCGGACGGCCCGCTCTGCGCCGGTCCGTTGAAGTACGAACTCCACTGACCGGCCGGGAGGCTCTTGTAGAGGTTGTCCTGTTCGATGAAAGGCAGGATGGCGAAGAAGTTGGAACAGTGGGGCAGGTTCGTGCTCCCTTTCGGCCACGCGTTCCCGAACCAGGGCATGTAGCCGTTGGCGTCGTTACAGGCGTGGGACGCGAGGCCGATCTGTTTGAGGTTGTTGGAACACTTCATGCGTGCGGCCGCCTCGCGCACCTTCTGCACCGCGGGCAAGAGGAGGCCGATCAGAATGGCGATGATGGCGATGACGACCAGGAGTTCGATCAGCGTGAAACCGGCGCGGCGGGCGGAACCGGGGGGTCCGGTTCGCGATGGGACGGGAACGGACATGGAAGTTCCTCACAAACGTGGGACCGAGGAAGACACCAACGAACAAATAAGACGGGGGCTTAAGTGCCGAGTATTATCGCATTGGGATCTGAAGGCAATAAGAATTTCACAGGCCCCGGGTTTTCCCGCATTGACGTGATTCCGATCTTTCGATACGAGCACGCGCAACAGGAACAATTTGTGACGCGGGTACGGGCCGGCGGTGCGAATTCGCTTGCCCGATTCCGTTTTGTGGCCCTAGAATTAAGGCATCAGTCGGTTTGCCGTTTCACGAAAGGGCGTATGGTCCGAGTCGGCGCGATCGTCCGGTTCCTCATGCTCGCCGTGTGCCTGGTACCGTTCACCAGCGCCCGGCAGGCCCTCGCCGCGCTCGCGCCGCACGTCCCGCTCACGCCCGGTTGCCCGGTCAACGAAGTACCGGCCCCGGTCAACGAGGAAGACGACGAGCGCGAGACCGATGGCAAGGAGCGGTTGGCCGCGGCCGCAAAGACCCAACCGGCCACCCGCGAACAAATCGGAAGCATGCTCCGCGTCTCACACCCCTTTCGACGGCTCACCGCCCGCACCACACCCCCAATTCCTGCCGACCCGTTCCGCAACGGCCTCGGCTCCCCTTATCGCTGTTAGCCTCCGGGCGCCTCTCGGCGCCCGCACGCGGCCCCCGGGTCGGTGCGCGGCCCCCCGTCAACCCCGGCGTTCCGGTCCCGCGCCCTTTGCGCGGACGACCGCTCACTCACGGCTGTAACCAGGGGGATAACCGGTGGAAAAGCTCATCAGCGGCATTCACAAGTTCCAGGCCGATGTGTTCGCGCCCAACGAGTCGTTTTTTCGCAAACTCGTGGACGGTCAGGCCCCGCAGGCGCTGTTCATCACCTGTTCCGACTCGCGCATGGTGCCGGACCTCATCTGCCAGACGGACCCGGGCGAACTGTTCGTCCTGCGGAACGCGGGCAACATCGTCCCGCCGTACGTGCCGGGCTCGCCCAGCGGCGAGGAGGCCACGATCGAGTACGCGATCCGCGGTCTGGGGATCAAGCACGTCATCCTGTGCGGGCACACGCGGTGCGGGGCGATGCAGGCGGTGACCGATCCGACCTGCACGGCGAACATGCCGCGCGTGCGGCAGTGGCTCGACCACGCGCGGGCCAGCGCGGAGATCGTCTGCTCGTGCTACGCGCACCTGCCGCCGGAGCCCCGGTGGAAGGTGCTGGTTCAGGAGAACGTACTGGTCCAGCTCGAGCACCTGCGGACGTACCCGGCGGTCGCGACGGCACTGGCCGCCGACGAGCTGAAGCTGCACGCGTGGGTGTACAAGATGGAGACCGGCGAGGTGTTCGCCTTCGACCCGCGGACCGGGCAGTTCGCGCGGCTGGAGGCCGACACGGAGCCGGCCCCCGCGTACCCGGTCGCGCGGCCCGCGCCGACCGCCGACCCGACCACCCGGGCGATGTGACGTTCCCCGGGCCGGCCCCGGCCCGCGCAATTCTCAAGACGGGAACGCACATGGGCGACGAACCGAAACCGCCCGCGCCGGGGGGCGCGCGCGGAGCGCCGGCGGCCGACCTCCTGGCGTCGCTGGTCGTGTTCATGGTGGCGCTGCCGCTGTGCATCGGCATCGCCCAGGCGTGCGGGCTGCCG
>JAFKJJ010000566.1 GCA_017306025.1 Planctomycetota bacterium | reverse complement strand
CGCGGTGCAGGGCGCCTTCCTGACGGAAGAGGAGCGCGGGCGGAAGGAGCCGCCGACGTGGGACAAGCGGGTCGATTCGGCCGTGTTCCCCGGCGTGCAGGGTGGCCCGCTGATGCCCGTCATCGCGGCGAAGGCGGTGGCCTTTGGTGAGGCGCTTCAGCCGCAGTTCAAGCAGTACGCGGCGCAGGTGCTCGCCAACGCGAAGGTGCTGGCCGAAGAACTGATGGCCGCGGGGTTTCCGATCGTCTCCGGGGGGACCGACAATCATCTGATGCTGGTCGACGTGACCGCGAAGGGCACCACCGGCAAGCAGGCGGAACACGCGCTTGATGGAGCCGGCATCACCGTCAACAAGAACATGATTCCGTTCGACCCGCGGAAGCCGCTGGACCCGTCGGGCGTCCGGATCGGGACGCCGGCGCTGACCACGCGCGGGATGAAGGAATCCGAGATGAAGCAGATCGCGAAGTGGATCACGGAGGTGCTGACGCACCCGTCCGACGCGGCCGTGGCCGCGCGCGTGAAGGGCGGTGTGGCCGAGTTGTGCAAACAGTACCCGGCGCCCGCGGAGGCGTGAGGGATTTGATGTGGTCCGGTCACTCCGTGACCGGGGCGGCGCGGCGCATGAACATGAAGCGGATCGCGCTTTCGTGAGACGTCGCGCTCCGCTTCGCCCCGGCCACTCCGTGACCGGACCACAGGGAGACGGGAGCGGTGCCGCTGGGTTCGAGGCACCTACTAAAGCCAGGAGGAACCGCCGACACCGTGGGAAACCCGCTGGTCGCATTTCTGTGCTGCTTCTTCGTCCTGATGATGGTGCCGGTGGCACTGTTCCTCGTCACGTTCATCTACCGCTGGTCGTGCGTGCTCTGCGGGCTGCCCAGGCCCACCGTCCTGGTCGCGTCGGGCATCATGTTCGTCGCGTGGCTGTCGCTCGTGATGGCCGTCGGCGTGCTCCGCGTCGTCGTCCACGAGGCGTGCTCCGCGGCCGGGCTGCCGAAGTGGGAGGCGAGCATCATCGTGTTCCTGCTCGCGCTGCCGGTCGACCTGCTCATTTCCGCCGGCATCGAATCGGGACTCATGGGCGTACCGTTCGGCAAGGGCGTGGAGATGTGGTACACGCAGCGCCTGATCCAGCTCTCGATCGTGGCCGCCGTCGGTCTCGTCATCGGGCTTGTCGTACTCGCCCAACAGTTGGCATGATGGTACGGCAACGGCGGCACCGTTGCCCGCGAGCACAGGGGGCGCTGTGCTCGCTCGCAGAAACCCTGTACTCCGTGGCCCCCGTGCCCCGTTGTGATCCGTGATCCCGTTCATGACCCGCTACTTCGCGACCTGTGCCCGCGGCCTCGAACCGGTCCTCGCGGGCGAACTGAACGCCCTCGGCGCCTCCGACGTCGAACCGGGCCGCGGCGGGGTCACGTTCCGCGGCGACGCCGCGATGTTCTACCGCGCGTGCCTGTGGCTCCGCACGGCCGTCCGCGTGCTACGGCCGGTCCACGAGTTCAGCGCGCATTCGCCCGACGAACTCTACGACGCGGTGCGGTCGGTCAACTGGTCGGAGTGGATGACGCCCGACCACACCCTGGCGGTCGATTGCAACGTCCGCGACTCGGCCATCACGCACTCGCAGTACGCGGCCCGGCGCGTGAAGGACGCGATCTGCGATCAGTTTCGCGACCGCACCGGCCGCCGGCCGAGCGTGGACACCGAACAGCCGATGATCGGCCTGAACCTGCACGTCTCGAAGAACCGCGCGATCCTCAGCCTCGACGGCTCGTGGAGCTCGCTCCACAAGCGCGGGTACCGGCCGATCCAGACCATCGCCCCGTTGAACGAGGCGCTCGCGGCGGGGCTGCTCCTGTGCGCCGGGTACGACGGGACCGCGCCGCTGGCCGATCCGCTGTGCGGCTCGGGGACGTTCTGCATCGAGGCGGCGTGGATCGCGCTCAACCGCGCGCCGGGGCTGACCCGGCAGTGGTTCGCGTTACAGGGCTGGCCCGACTTCGATCGTCCGCTGTGGAACGCGATCCGCGACGACGCGCGCCGCGCCGTGCGAAAAGACTTGCCGCACCCGATTATCGGTTCGGACGTCCGACAGGACGCGATCGACTTCGCGCGGGCCAACGCCCGGACCGCGGGCGTCGGGAACCTGCTGACGTTCGAAAAGCGCGACGTGCGGGACGCTCGCCCGCCGTCGGACTTGCCCGGCGCGCTGATCTGCAACCCGCCCTATGGTGAGCGCCTTGGAGCGGCCGTGAAGCCCGGCTTTGCGGGCGACAGGCCGCGAGGGCCGGCGGACGAGGAGAAGGAGCTGATCGGGCTGTACCAGTTGATCGGTCGCACCGCGGCGGAGCACTGGCGCGGGTGGCGGCTGTTCGTGTTCACCAGCAACACGACGCTCGCGAAGAAGGTGGGGCTGAAGGTGGTCCACAAGGCGCCGTTCTTCAACGGAGCGCTGGAGTGCTTCTTGTGGGAGTTTCGTGTTTAATGCCGGTGGCGCGGACGAGAACCCGCGCCGTTCGTGTCCGGTCCCTCGACCGGCCCGTATGACAAAAGGACCCGCCCAAAGGAGATCGGAACCACGTGACGGACCTCCGCGACCCGATCAGCTCCGCCTCGCACCTGCTCACCGCCGTCTGGGCCGTCTTCGCCACGCTCGTCATGCTGCGCCTCACCGCGCGCCGGCCCGAGCGGCTGTTCCCCGTGATCGTCTACGGGGTGTCGATGGTGCTCCTGTTCCTCGCCAGCGGCACCTTCCACGGGCTGCACTACGACACGCCCGAGGAGAAGCGGTTCTTCCAGAAGCTCGACATGTCGGCCGTCTACCTGCTCATCGCGGGCACGTACACGCCGGTGCTGGCGATCGTGCTCGCCGGCGCGTGGCGCGCGTGGCTCCTGCGGATGGTCTGGCTGATGGCCGGGGCGGGGATCGCGTGCCTGTGGCTCTTGCCGAAGGCGCCGCACGCGGCGATGGTCGGCTTCTACCTCGGGCTGGGGTGGCTCGGCATCCTGCCGCTGCCGCTGTACTACCGGGCGATCGGGTGGCGCGCGATGAACTGGGTGTGGGCCGGCGCCGCGTTCTACAGCGCGGGCGCGATCTGCGAACTGGCCGAGTGGCCGGTCATCGTGCCCGGCTGGGTCCAGTGGCACGAGGTGCTCCACCTCTGCGACACCGCCGGCAGCGTGACGTTCTTCCTGTTCGTGGTCCGGTACGTCATCCCGTACAACGCCGCGGCGCGGGCGCGGGCGGCCGCGCCGCCGGGCGCTTCGGCGGTGGGGACGCTGTTCCCCCGCGGGACGATGAACGCTTCGTGAAATCGTTCGATCCTCTCCCACGCGCTCTGCCGTCCGGGCGCCGGCGCCCCTACAATCACATTTTTCCCCGCGAGGGCTCCGGCTTCACATGGGCATCCTGTTCCAGATCACCGACGCCCACAAGAGCTACGGCGATCAGGTCCTTCTCGACGGCGCCGACGCCACTATCAGCGACAACACGAAGGTCGGGTTCGTCGGCCGCAACGGGGCCGGCAAGAGCACGCTCCTGCGCGTCCTGCTCGGCGAGGAGGAACTCGACAGCGGCGAGGTCGTCCGCCATCCCAGCTTGCGGCTCGGGTACCTGCGGCAACACGATCCGTTCCTGCCCGGTGAGACCGCGATCGAATACCTGATGCGCGACAGCGGGCAGCCCGACTGGCGGTGCGGGGAGGTCGCGGGGCAGTTCGAGTTGAAGGGCGCCTACCTCGGCGGCCCGGTCGCGAAGCTCTCGGGCGGGTGGCAGACGCGGTTGAAACTCGCGGCGCTCCTGCTGCACGAGCCGAACCTGCTGATGCTCGACGAGCCGACGAACTTCCTCGACCTCCGCACGCAGATCCTGCTTGAGCACTTCCTGCGAGACTTCCGCGAAGCGTGCCTGATCGTCTCCCACGACCGCGCGTTCCTGAACGCCACTTGTACGCACACGCTCGGGCTGTCGCGGGGCAAGCTCACGTCGTTCCCCGGCAAGGTGGACGCGTACCTGGAGTTCGTGCGCGAGAACCGCGAGCGCGACGAGCGGGCCAACGCCGCGATCATGGCCAAGCGCCGGCACCTGGAGGACTTCATCGCGCGGAACAAGGCCCGCGCCGCGACGGCCGGGCTGGCGCAGTCGAAGGCGAAGGCGCTGGAGAAGCTCGAAACGGTCGAGGTCATCGGCGACGAGCCGACGGCTCACATCCGCGCGCCGCGCGTCGAGCCCCGCAAGGGCATCGTGCTGCGGTGCCGCGACCTCTCCATCGGCTACCCGGAGCGGGTCATCGCGTCGGACACGCAGTTGGAACTCGACCACGGCTCGCGCGCGGCGGTGGTCGGCGACAACGGCCAGGGGAAGACGACGTTCCTGCGCACCATTTGCGACTCGCTGAAGCCGCTGGCGGGCGAGGTGAAGTGGGGCCACGGGTGCAAGATCGGGGTCTACGCGCAGCACGTCTACACGTCATTGCCCGAGCGCGACACCGTACTCGATTACCTCCAGTCGAAGGGGAAGGGGCGGAAGATTCAGGAGATCCTGGAGGTGGCCGGCGCGCTGTTGTTCCGCGGGTCGCACACCGAGAAGCCGATCTCGGTGCTGTCCGGCGGCGAGCGGGCGCGGCTGGTCCTCGCGGGGCTCCTGCTCGGCGATTACAACGTCCTGATTCTCGACGAGCCGGGCAACCACCTCGACGTCGATACCGTGGAGGCGCTGGTCGAGGCGCTCAAGGAGTACCAGGGCACGGTGATCTTTACGAGCCACGACCGGCACTTCACGAAGCAGGTCGCGACGTGCATGGTGGAGGTGCGCGACGGCCGCGTGGCGCTGTACCCGGGCAAGTACGACGACTACGTGTACCGGGTGAACAAGGAGATCGAGGCCGGCGAGCGCGAGGCCGCGGCCGAGCGGGTGAAGCTCCCGCCCGCGGTGCTGAAGGCGCGCTCCGCACCGAAGGCCGCCCGGCGGGGTCCGGATGACATCCGGAGCGAGATGGAGGCTCTGGAACGCACCATCGCACAGCTCGACGAGAAGCGACACGCGCTCGACGCGAAGTTGAGCGAGCCGGCCGATGCGGACGAACTCCAGCGCCTGTGCGACGAGCTGGCCGAGGTCGCGGACGCGCACGACGCGGCCGAGCAGAAGTGGCTGAAGCTCCAGGGGGAACTGGAAGCGGCGGGATGAGGCGGCGGAGACGGTGCGGGGACAGAGGGGCCGCGGGTGGTCTTCGCTTCCAGCCCCGGGGCGACCGATAATAGCCCGGCGTGAAGCGAGCAACGCGGGCGCAACCCCGGGTACACGCCACAAAGCACAAAGACGAAGAACAGAGCCCGGGGGGGCGACAGAAACCTTCTCCCGATCGGCTCCGTCGCCCCTCCGGGGCTCCTGATCGTTTCGCGTCGGTTCCCGGGGTTGCGCGGCGCTCCACCCCGGGCTAACATCGGGCGCCCCTCCGGGGCTCAAAACCAAGACCACCCGCGGCGCCTTCTGCCCTCCCTCCGTTCTCTGCCCCTCTGCCCTCTGCCCTCTGCCCTCTGCCCTCTGCCCTCTACTTCTTCTGCGGCTTCGGGATCTCCCCCTTCGCCGGTCCCCATTCGGTCGGCTTGTACGCGATCGCCAGGTGCGACGTCTCCTGCCGCTTGCCCTTCTCGTGCCGGCTCGTCATCGCGGCGTCGAGGACGCCTGTTGTAAGCAGCGTGCGCTCCACAGGGTACGGCGCGTGACCAGTGGTGACGAGCGACTCGATCGCCTTCGTCAGCTCCGCGAAGTGCGCGAACGGGTCCGGCTGCTGGAGGTAGAACTGGCAGATGTCGGGCTTGTCGGCCCCCTTCCGCTGTCCCGCGAAGATGAACGGCGAGCCGTCGTTCTCGTGGACCCAGCCGTTGGGGATGAGGACGAACGCGCGGAACCCGTCGCGGTACTCGACCTCGAACGTGCCCGCGTCGGCGGTCTTCGCGGTGATCGCGCGGACGTCGCCGTTCGCGTGCGCCGTGGCGAGCGCGAGCGCGCCTTCGACGAGCGGTTTCGTCCACGGGTGCGCGTCGAGCGCGTCCCACATCGCCTTGCCGGTGTGACACGTCACCGCCTTCACGCCGGTCTCGGCCCCCTTCCGGCGCTCGACCATGCACTGGAGCCCCTCCAGCGCGTGAAACCCGTAGCCCTCGAACGGCCCGTAGCCGATCTGGACCGCGCCGACGAGTTCGCAGCCCTTCGGGAGCACGACGTTCGGCTTCCGCCACGTCACCGGGACCGATGAGCCCGCGAGCAGCGGCACGAACAGCTTTCGCGCGCGGTCGTACATCCACTTCGCGTCGTCCCAGGTGGCCGCGAGGTGCTTGTCGTTGAACACCGGCACCGACTTCTTCGTTTCCTCGAACACCTTGCAGATTTCCTCGAAGAACCGGCGCCGCGGGTAGAGCAGCTGGTCCTTGTCGTTCTTCGGGTAGTGGCCGTGCTCGCCGATCGACAGCACGCCCTCGACCGCGAGCGACTGGCCGCCGAGCGTCAGCGCCTCGCGGATCGTCTCGCAGATCTTGAAGCCGTGCTTCTTGGCGAGGTCGCGGCTCATGTCATTTTTGGGCACCTGATCGGTGTAGAGGGCCACGAGTTCGAGGTTGCACTTGGTGCCGTCGGGGTAGCCGCCGAGCAGGTTGCGGAGGATGACGTCGGCGTGCGACCACTTGCGGTACTCGGTGGTGATCGCCGCGACCTTCTTGGGGGGCATGGGAGAAATCCGAAGAGGAAAGAGCCACGGATGAACACAGATAACACAGATCCGAGGCCGAAGAAATTGTTCTGTTCTGATCCTGCCTTTATCCGTGTCATCCGTGGCTCTTCGGGTACTCGGCTCACCAGTTGTCCGCGGCGTACACGGCTTGGGCCGCGGCCTCTTCGGTCGTCTTCGGCACGCACTCCAGGCCCACGTAGCCGGTGTATTTGAGCGCCTTCAGTTCCTTCAGCACCCGCGGGTAGTGGATCTCGCCCGTGCCCGGTTCGTTGCGGCCGGGGTGGTCGGCGAGTTGCAGGTACGCGATCGCGTCGGCCGCGAAGCCCTCCCGCAAGTGGCCGCACAGGTCGCCCTCGGTGATGTGCATGTGGTACAGGTCCCACAGGATCTTGACGTGTTTCGAGTTCACCGCCTTGATGATCTTCAGCGCCGGCGCGGAGCCGTAGAGGCAGTGCCCCTTGTGATCGACGCGGATATTCATGGGCTCCAGGATGAGCGTGACGCCGTGCTTCTCCGCGACCGGCGCCCCCTTCTTCAGCCCCTCGACGATGTTCTCGTGCATCTTCTCTTGCGGAACGCCCGCGATGTCGTCGCCGCCGACGACGCACATCATCGAGCACTTCCACTTCTTCGCGACCTCGCAGCTCTTCTCGACCTTCTCGACGAACTGGTTGTGGTTCTTCGGGTCGTTGAGCCCCGGCCGGAAGCCCCACGCGGTGAACTGGACGATCTTGAGCCCGAGTCTCTCACAGGTCTCCGCGACCGCGTTCTGATCCTTGTTCTCCCAGGGCCACAGCTCGACCGCGTTGAACCCCAGGGCCGCGGCGGCTTCGAGCCGCTTGATGTAGTCCTTCTCCTTCCGCCACCACATCTCGACGTTCACGGCGAACTTGGTGTTCTTCGTCGTGCCGGGCCGGTCCGCGGCCCGCGCGGCCGGGGAGTTGGTGCCGACGGTACCGAGAGCCGCGCCGGCGGCCCCGGCAGCGAGAAACGAGCGGCGATCGGGTGTCATGGGAGAGGACCCTCATTGGTGGGTGTGTCAACTCACGGTGAGCGGGCGGCCGTTGTCCCCGGGGCCGATGTTCAGCAGGAACGGGGCGGCCCTCTTCGCCCAGGCGTCGGGCTTCGGGTAGCGGGCGGCGCCGTCGGCCCAGGCCAGGCGCAGCATGTCCGTGTCGATGATACCCGGATTCAGCGCGCACGCGACCACTCCGGCGGGCAATTCCTGCGCGAGCGCCATCGTGAGCCCCTCGACCGCGTACTTCGTGGCACAGTACGGGGCGACCTCCGGCGACGTGCTCCGGCCCCACCCGCTCGACAGGTTCACGATCACGCCCCGTTTCCGCCCCACCATCGCGGGCACGAAGGCCCGGATCACGTTGAACACCCCCTTGACGTTCACATCGACCACCGCGGAGAACTCCTCGGCCGGCACCTCCCACAGCGGCGCCGGGACGTTCATGAGTGCCGCGTTGTTGACGAGCAGATCGGGCGGGCCGTGCTCCGCGATCGCCCCGTCGGCCCACGCCGCGACGGCCCCGGCGTCGGTCACGTCGACCCGCGAGAAACTGTGCGGCCCGGGGAACTCCGACCGCAGCGCGCGAACGTGCCCGTCGCCCCGCCCGCACCCGAGAACCGTGTGCCCGCCGACCGAGAACGCCGCGACCAGCGCCCGGCCCAACCCCCGCGTCGCCCCCGTAATGACGATCACCTTGCTCATGCGCGCCTCCGAAGTGGACCCTGATCGTTGTAGCCGAGAACCGGTCGATTCAACGCGCGGCCCGCGCCGGCACCGGAAGAACGCACGGATCGGATACCGAAAGGGGACCGCAAGGGAGGAAGGTGCGCCGGTCCGCCCGGGGGTGTATAGAAAGCACTTGGCCGACCGGACGTTCGCTCCGGTCCGGTCCTCTCTTGCGTAAAGGGTGACACGATGCGAGCGATTCTGGGATGTGCGCTGGCGGTGACTCTGGTCGTCTGTGCCGGCGCGGCCGCAAAGGACGAGAAGATCGACGCCAAGAAACTGGTCGGCAAGTGGGAGCCGAAGGAGAAGAAGGAGGGGGCGTCGTTCGTGATCGAGTTCACGAAGGACGGCAAGGTGACGATTTCCGTCAACGCGAAGGAAAAGGAAGCCAAGTTTGAAGGGACGTACAAGGTGGACGGCAACAAGGTGACCACCGCGATCAAGTTCGGCGAAAAGGAGCAGAAGGAAACGCACACCATCATCAAACTGACCGACACCGAACTGGTCAGCAAGGACGAGAAGGGGAAAGAGGAAACTCTCCTCCGCATCAAGAGTAAGTGACCGGAAACCGGGGACAAAAAGAAACCGCCCAGATCGGGGAAGCTGAGGGCGCAGGGCGGCCTCACCCGAACTGGGCGGCGTCCCGAAGGCGAACCGGGACGAATCAGAACGTCGGGGCGGCTTGTGCCGACCCGAAATGAATGAACGGGACAGACGGAGCGGGGGGGACGAACAGCGAGGTGTGGTGATCGTAGCGGATGGGCACGGGGCCACAACTCAGGTTTCTTCTGCTCTCATCAGTTTCTTGCCCATTCTCATAAACACAGCATGTGCGCCACTCGGACACACAGTAGACGTAAGGTTGGCATCTAACACCGTCCGAAAATCGGACAGAACAACCCGACAGTGTGGCGAAATCCGTCCCTATCTCTTCCTTCTGCTGCGGCTGTCGCGTAAAGTACTCTTAGACCGGCCGGAGCAACTGAACTGAATGGGCGACAGTTCAGGGGTTTCGGCCGGTCTTTTTCTTTTCCCGTCGAACAGCACTTCTTGTCCCCGTCTGTTGAACTCAACCGACTGCCCTTCCGCTGAGCGATTTCCGGCCATCTCCGGCGTCTGTTGTTCTTTGCATTTTGTGTTGGAAACGACAAAAGCATCGCGCGTGCCATTTGACCTGAACTGATCTGAATTACTGTAGAAGAGGAATTTGCGATCAATTGTGAGAGGTGAGAGCAAAGACCGCAAAACGAGCAAGGTTTATGACGTGAGGGCGTGACGAGTCCGCACATTCGGTGTGCCAGCGAGTCTCACGGCCGGGCGGCGACGGCGCCCGGAATCACGCCTCACCACGCCTGCAACTTTTCGCCGAGGCGCTCCTTCGCAAACGCCCTCAGCTTGTTCGTGTTCGGCCCTCGGAACCCGATCGACACCCGGTCGACCTGTGCGAACAGCGGCGACGCCCCGAACGCCTCCAGACCCGCCTCCGTACAATCGGCCCCGCCGAGCAGCAGTTCTTTCAGCCCGGTCAGCCGCCCGGATCGCGCGAGCGCGATCAGTCCCGGGTCGCCGATCGTGCAGCTCCCGAGCCACAGTTTCGCGATCGCGGACACGGCCGTGCCCTCCGCGAGCGCACGGCCGGCGGCCGCGTCGAGATTGACGCGGCCGAGGACGAGGTCGGTGGCGGCCGCGAGCGCCGGCCAGTTCGCCACCCGTTCGACGGCCGCCGCGGCGAGCCCCGGCGCGTGCAGTTCGAATCGCACGAGCGGGGGAGTGTTCGGGGCGTCGGTTAGTGCGCGGACCACGTCGTCGGTCAGGTCGTCGCCGCCGAAGGCGAGGTGCGTGAGCCGGCCGAAGAACGGCGCCGCGGCCAGCGCCCTCGCGCCCGCTTCGGTGAGTTCCGTTCCGTTAACGGTCAGCTTCGTGAGCCGCGCGAACCCGGGCGACGCGGCGATCGACCGCAGGCCGTCGTCGGTGAGGGTGCCCGCGCCGAACTCGTCCAGGCTCGGCCACGGTGCCGCCGCCAGCGCCGCGATGCCCGCGGGGCCGATGGGGCTGTCCCAGCCGAGTTCGAGCCTGCGCACCGCGGCGAAGTTCGCCCCGGCCAGCGCCGCAGCGCCGGCGTCCGTGACCTGGTGGCCCACCAGGTTCAGCTCGCACAGGGTGGGGGCGAACTTCGCGCCCGCGAGCGCGACCGCCCCCGCGTCGCCGAGTCGGTGCCCCGCGGGCATTTTGAAGTGTTCGAGCGCGCCCCAGTGCGGGCTGCGGAACAGCTCGTCGAAGTCCGCCCCGTGGCAGCAGTGGTAGTTCACGCTCGTCATGAGGCTGAACGTTTTGAGTGTGCGAAGGCCCGGCCACCCCGCGAGCGCGTCCAGGCCGGCTCGTGAGACGTCGCAGAACTGCATGTCCAGTTCGGCAACGCCGGTGAGGTGTGGGTTCCGGGCGATCGCGGCCAGCCCCTCGTCGGTGACCCCGTGGTCGCGCAGGCTGAGCGCCTTGATCGCCGACGATTCCGGCAGCGTTTCCAGCTCCCGTAGAACCGCGTCGCTCTGGATGGGCGTGCTGGTGCCGATCTCGACGACACCGGGCTTCAGGTACGGGCTGTCCGCGAGGACGGTCGCGCCGAGACCGTCGCCGGGGTTGTTCTTGAGCCCGAGCGCCTTCAGCCCGGCGAGCCGCGGCGACCGGGCCAGCGCGACCATGCCCGGAACGAAGACGTTGTTCGACTCCAGGGAGAGCCGTTCGAGCCGCGTCGTGTGCCGGGCGATGGCGCCCGCGCCGCGCGAGCCCACCGCGTTCTGCGTGAGGTCGAGCGCGGTCAGGTCCGGCCACCGGCCGACGAGCGCCTCGACGCCGTCGTCGCCGATCCGGTTGTGGGCGGCGCTGAGGCGCTCCAGCGCGCCGAGCGACGGGCAGCGGGCGAGCGCCCGCACCTGATCGTCGTCGAGCGCGTTGCCGTTCAGCACGAGTTCGCGGACGCCGGTGAGGTGCGGGGCGCGTTCGAGGATCTCGCCGAGCGGTTCGGCGAGCCCCTGGTTCTGCGACTGCCGCCACACGAGCCACAGCTCGCGCACC
This sequence comes from Planctomycetota bacterium, assembly GCA_017306025.1. Lineage (GTDB taxonomy): Bacteria > Planctomycetota > Planctomycetia > Gemmatales > Gemmataceae > Gemmata. The sequence continues at coordinate 13,051 of JAFKJJ010000566.1, read as the reverse complement.
CTCGCCCACCCCGGGCACGCCCACAGCCGCGGGAGATCGTCCCACTGCCAGCGCATGCTGAAGCTCGTCGCCCACAGGGTCGCGCCCGCTTCCGGGGCGATCGACCCGCCGAAGTTGTTGCCGTACCACCCGAGCACGACCCGCGTGACCGGCAGCACCCGCGAATTGAGCAGGGCGACGACGTCGTCGACGATGGCCCAGTGGAGCTTGAGCACCTTCAGGTGCGCGAGGTGCGGGCACGCCGCGACGGCTTCGATGTCGGCCGTGTCGCAGCCGCCGACGTCGAGTTCGCGCACGTTCGCGGTCAGTGGCGCCGCGAGGCTCGGTCCGAGCCGTCGGCGGCAGGCACGCAGAACGAGGTGGCGGATGGTCGGGCACCAGCGGACGTGCCGGTCCCACTGCGTGAGCTGCTGGCCGCTGATCCGGACGCCCTCGACGAACCCGCGGTCCACCCAGTAGTGGCGGACGTACCGCGGGAGCGGGGCGAACCACGTTTCGGCGAACGCCTCGATCAGCGCGCGGTAGCGGGCGTCGGCGGCGGCCCGGTCGGCGGAGTTCTCCGGTAGGTTCGGCCGCGCGAACGACAGCCGGATGAACTCGCCGCGGGCGCGGTCGGCCTCGGTCGGGCCGTTCTCTTCGAGCCAGTCGGCGAGTGCCAGCCGTGGCGCGTCCTCGTCGGGCGGGGTGGCGATCGCGGCCAAGAGCGCGTCGCGGTCGAACATGAGTTCATCCTCGGTCGTGAATCAGAAGACGCACGCGTCCTTACCGAACCGCTTCCGCAGTCGCTCGCGCCCGTCCTTGCCGAGCGTCTTGCGGTGTCCGCGCAGCGTGAGCCGCTCCAGCCCGGCCAACTGCGGCGCCGCGGCCAGCGCGGCGGCCCCGGTGTCGGTGATGTCGTTGTCGGACAGGTCGAGCGTGCGGAGCCGCTTCAATCGCGGTGCGCCGGTGAGAATTTTCACGCCCCCGTCGCCGAACCTCTGCCACGCGATTACCAAGTGCTCCAGCCGGTCGGCCAGCGGCGAATCGACCAGCTCACGAACCCCGTCCAGTCCGTGCCAACTGCCGCCCCAGAGGGCGAGCGAGGTCAGCGCGGGCTGGCGGTCCGAGTGCGCGAGCGCGCGGAGCCCTGCGGCGTCGAACGGATTGAACGACAGGTCGAGGTGAACGACCGAGCCGAGGTACGGGCACCGGGCGACGCGCGTGAGGTCATCGCCGCCCAGGCAGCTCATGCGGAAATCGAGTCGGCGCACGGTCGCGAGGGCCGGGGCGGCGAGGAGCGCGTCGAGGTGGCCGCGATCGTGGGGCTGGTCGCTGATGTGCTGGTCGAAGCCGAGCGCCTCGGCGCGGCCGAAGTGCGGCGCGGCCGCCAGCGCGGCCACGCGGCCGCGGATCGGGTCGAACCGCACCTCGCGGACCGGGGCCAGCTCGAACAGCCGGCCGCCGTGGGCGAGGAACTGGTCCGCAGTCACGCCGACCCGTTCGACGAACCCGCGGCGGAACCCGAGTGAACGGACCAGCCCCTTGAGTTCCCCGGACCACTCCGTTTCGTGCTTCTGGAGGAGCGCGTCCGCGGCCTTCTTCGCCTTCGACGCCGTCGGGCCGATCGGGGGCAGTTTTTCGATCTCGTACTGAAGGCGGATGAACCGCGCGCGGTCGGGGTCGCCGTTCTCGTCGAGCCAGTCGGCGTAGGCGAGGCGGGGCGTGTCCTCGCAGGGGTGGGCGAGGATCGCGGCAAACAGGGCGTCGTTTCGGGGCACGGCTTCACCCTCGCGTTACCACCGAAACACGCCGCGCACCTCCGGGTTCACCACCTTTTCCGCGGGCCACTCGCCGCGGCGCAGCGACGCGATCGCCTCCGCGGCCGAACGCGCCATGTCTTCCAGCGACCGGACGTCGACGCCGGCCGAGTGCGGGGTGAGCACCACGTTGGGGAGGAACCGGAGCGGGTTGTCGGCGGGCGTCGGTTCCTCCTCGAACACGTCCAGCGCCGCGCCGGCGAGCTTCCCCTCGCGTAGCGCCGCGACGAGGTCGGCTTCGCACACCAGCCCGCCGCGCGACGTGTTGACGAGCACCGCGCCGGGCTTCAGGCGCGCGATCGTGTCGCGGTTGATGACGTGCTTCGTGGACGCCATGAGCGGCAGGTGCAAGGAAAGAAAGTCGGACTCGGCCAGCAGCCGGTCGAACGGCACGAGCTGGATGTTGTTCGCGGCGCAGAACGCGGCGTCGGGGACCGGATCGTAGGCGATCACCTTCATCTCGAAGGCGATCGCGCGCGTCGCGACGGCCTTCCCGATGCGCCCCAGCCCCGCGAGACCGAGCGTTTTTCCGCGCAGGGGGACGCTCATCAGCCGGTTCCACCCGCCGCCCGCGAGGGCCGCGTGTCGGGCCGGGATGTGGCGCGTGAAGCCGAGCATGAGCGCGAAGGCGTGTTCCGCGACCGATCCCTGATTCGTCCCCGGCGCGATGCAGACGGCCGCGCCGCACTTCGTGGCCGCGTCCAAGTCGACCGCGTCGTACCCGACGCCGCTGCGGGCGATGACGCGCATCTGCGGGTTGGCCGCGAGCACCCGCGGGCTGTACGGCTCGGACCCGGCGATCACCGCCTCGACCCCGCTGAGCGCGAGGAGCAGTTCGTCCTCGGTGGGGAGGTTCGCTTCGGCCGGCGGGAGGGTGACGACCTCCAAACCGGCCGCGTCGAGGGGCGCACGGAACTTGTCGGCGAACTTCGCCAGCTCGCGCGGGACGATCATCACTTTGGGCATCGGACCCTCGGAGAAATAACACGAAGAGCTAACCACAGAGACACAGAGACACAGAGAAAGGCAGGAGCACCGTTTTCAAACACTCTACTTCTCTGTCTTCTCTGTGTCTCTGCGTCTCTGTGGTTAGCTCTTCACCGAACCTCTTTCGCCGGTGGCGTGTCTAACTCCTGCCAGTCGGCATCGCCGGCGGACCCGCTCTGGATTCACTCGTTGTGGAAAAAAGGCCGCACCCGCGGCCGAGCGTGGAAAACCGGCTCACCGCGGTCGCTCGGGGCGATCGAGGAGTTTGCTTCCCATGCACAAGGTTCACGTCAACGTCGGCACCATCGGCCACATCGACCACGGCAAGACCACACTGACGGCCGCGATCCTCGCGGTCCAGGCCCAGAAGGGTCTGGCGGAAGCCAAGAAGTACAGCGACGTCGCCCGGGGCGGCACGGTCCGCGACCCGACGAAGACCGTCACGATCACGACGGCCCACGTCGAGTACGAGACGGCCGTGCGGCACTACGCGCACACGGACTGCCCCGGCCACGCGGACTACGTGAAGAACATGATTACCGGCGCCGCCCAGATGGACGGCGCGGTGCTCTTGATCTCCGCAACCGACGGCCCGATGCCGCAGACCCGCGAGCACGTCCTGCTGGCGCGGCAGGTCGGCGTTCCGCACCTGGTCGTCTTCGTCAACAAGGTCGACCTGGTGTCGGACGCGGACCTGCTGGAACTGATCGAGCTGGAGACGCGCGAGTTGCTCTCCCGTTACGGGTACGACGGGGACAAGGTGCCGTTCGTCCGCGGCAACGCGAAGGGCGCGCTCGACCACCCTGCCGATCCGGCCTACGCCGGGTGCATCGACGCGCTGCTCGCGGCGCTCGACGCCCACATCCCGGCCCCGCTGCGGGAGGTGGACCGGCCGTTCCTCCTGGCGGTCGAGGGCGTGTACTCGATCGAGGGGCTGGGCACGGTGGCAACGGGTCTCATCGCGCAGGGCCGCGTGGCCCCGGGCGACAAGGTGGAAGTGGTCGGCCTCGGTGATTCCGTGGAGACGGTGGTAACCGGGGTCGAAGAGTTCCACCGCCCCGTATCGGCGGGCGTGGCCGGTCAGAACGTGGGCGTCCGCCTGCGGGGAATCAAGGCGGACGCGATTCGCCGCGGGCAGGTCCTGGCGGCCCCGAAGTCGATCCACCCGCGGTCGAAGTTCCGTGCGGAGGTGTACGCGCTGCGCAAGGACGAGGGCGGGCGTCACACGCCGTTCTTCGCCGGTTACAAGCCGCAGTTTTACGTCCGCACGACGGACGTGACGGGCGTGGTGACGCTGCCGGCGGGCGTGGACATGGTGATGCCGGGTGACAACGCGCGGATCGAGGTGAGCCTCGACCGGCCGATCGCGCTGGAGGCGGGGAGCCGGTTCGCGATCCGCGAGGGCGGTAAGACCGTCGGGAGCGGCGTCGTGAGCGAGGTTCTGGGGTAGTAACGTGGCGGGTGCAGGCATTCAGCCTACACCCGTCCTTCATTTTGTTACCGCGGTTACCGTTTCGCCCGATCCGGTCACACCTTCGCGCCGATCAACTCCTTCACCTTCGCCAGCCCGATCCGCGTGACGTAGTCTCCGAACGCCTCGCCCCTCGCGCGCTCCGCCTTGAACGACGCAAACAGCGTCGTCAGCTTCGGCACGATCTGATCGAACGGCACGCCGTCCTGAACTTCCGCGTTCAGGCGCCGGCCGTAGCTGTCGCCGCCGATGTAGAGCGTGTACTTCGTACCGCCGCGCCCCACGATTCCGATCTCGCTCTGGTACGGCCGCGCGCACCCGTTCGGGCAGCCCGTCATGCGAACGCTGATCGGCTCCTCGCCCAAGCCCAGGCCGCTCAGCATCGTTTCGAACTGGTCCACCAGCCCCGGCATCGCCCGCTCGCTCTCGGTGATCGCCAGCGGGCACGTCGGAATGGCCGGGCACGCCATGCTCCACCGCTGCACCTGCGACAGCGTCTCCGGCTTCGGGATGCCGTACTCGGTCATCAGCGCCTCGACGCCCGTGCGGTCGTCCCCTGTCAGCCCGCACAGCATGACGTCCTGTTGCGCCGTCAGCCGCACGTCGCACTTGTACTTCGCCACGATCGCGCGGAGCCCGCTCCGCAGCCGGAACGAACCCTCGTCCTTGATGCGCCCGTTCTCCACGGAGAGGCCGAGAAAGAGCTTCCCGCCCCCCATGCTCTGCCAGCCGTGGTGCAGGTCGAGGCCGGTAATCGGGGCCTCGCGCGGTTCGCGCCGCGGCCCCTTGAAGTAGTCGCGATAGAACACGTCACGAAACTTCTCGACGCCCCAGTCGTGCATCACGTACTTCAGCCGCGCCCGCTTGCGGTTCTCGCGGTTCCCGTGGTCGCGGAACAGTTTGATGATCCCTTCCGCCGCCGCGACCACTTCCCCCGGCTCCACGAAGCCCACCGGCTGCGCCAACAGCGGATAGGTGTCCGGGTTCGAGTTCGTCTGACCCTGCCCGCCGCCGGCGTAGAGGTTGTAGCCGACCGGTTCGCCCTTCTCGGTGACGGCGAGGAACCCCAGGCACTGCGCGAGGATGTCGGTGCAGTTGTCGTGCGGCAGCGAGAACGCCACCTTGAACTTCCGCGGCAGGTACGTCTTGCCGTAGATCGGCTCCGCGACCTCGGGGGCCACGTCGTCGAACGTGACCGGCTCGCCGTTGAGCCAGACCTCGTGGTACGCCTTCGCGCCGGCCCGCGGCGCGAGGTGTGCGGCCACCGCGTCGGCCAGTTCCTGCATCTGCTTGCGCGCGGGGTCCGGATGCGGGGCCGGGCACGCCAGCACGTTGCGGTTCACGTCGCCGCACCCGCCGAGCGTCGTCACCAGGGTCGCGTTGATCGCGGCCATCGTCGCCTTCATGTCCCCCTTCAGCACGCCGTGGAACTGAAAGCTCTGGCGCGTCGTGATCCGCAGCGTGCCGTTGGCGTACCGCCCTGCGACGTCGTCCATCGCGAGGTACTGGTCGGCGGTCAGCTTCCCGCCCGGCAGCTTCAGCCGGATCATGAACATGTACGCCTTGCCGACCCCGGCCTTCGACCGGTTCTTGCGGGCGTCGCGGTCTTCCTGCTGGTAACTGCCGTGGAACTTGATGAGGCTCTTGTTCGCTTCACTGAGGTGTTCGACGGCGGGGTCGGCGAACTCCTCGGGCAGCGTACCGCGGAGGTAATGGCCCTCCGCCTTGTGGCCTTCGACCGGTGACAGCTTCGGCGCGTTCTCGTCAGACATTGTGGTCCGTGCCTGTGAACCGTAACGGAACGGGGTTACTCTCCCTTTTTACTCAACATCGAGAGAAGAAGCAGGGGGAGTTTACCGCAAATGTTGATTCACGAACTGACTGATCCACGGCTCCGGTTGAGTTCGCCGGCGCGATTGCGCCACCGGAACGCCCGAAACCGCCGCCCGAACAGAATCTTGACGCTTGGCAAACGTCGGCCGGGCGGGGTACGTTAAGTGTTGGGACGCCGGTCCGAGTCTCACGGTGGAAGGAGATCGGGATGACGCACTTCCGAAGTCACCGCCTGGCGGGCGCGGCCCTGACCGCGTTCGCACTCTTCGTCACCGCAGTGGCGGCCCAGCCCCCGCGCCCCGACCCGCTCGAAGCGGCCCGGGCGCAACAGAAGATCGCCGACCAGAAGGCCACCGCGGCCGTCGATGAGGCCATTCTGGCCGCCGACCGCGCGATGAAAAACAGGAACCCCGCGAAGGCCGCGCAACTGCTCAAGGAGGCGCTGCGCGACATCGACCAGGCGGTCGCGATCAGCGGCGAGGCCCGCAAGACCCTTACCGCCTCGTTGACGGCGCGGATCGCGGTCGCCGAGGGGCGCCCCGTTCCCAACCCGAATCCCGGCCCGAAGCTCGACCCGAAGGGCGCCGAGGTGAAGGCCGCCCAGAAGGCCGCGGTGGAGCGGTACCTCGCGGAGTTGAAGGACGTGAACGCGGGCATCGACCGCGTGAAGTACTACCAGGCGAAGGGCGACACCGCCACCGCCAACGCGGAAATCGCCAAGCTCGCGGCCGCGTACCCGAACAACCCCGCGGTCATCGTGCTCGGCCAGAACGGTTCCATCAAGAGCCGCATCGACGACGCGGTCGCGTTCCACAAGGTGCAGAACGATCGCATGTGGGCGGTTCAAAAGGGCATCATGGAGTCGTCGCTGCCCGCGGTTCGCGACGTGGAGTTTCCGAAAGACTGGAAAGACAAAGACAGGCGTTTGAAGACGGTCGAGCTGACCGCGAAAGAAAAGAAGATCATGGAGGCGCTGGACAAGCCGATCTCGGTGGCCTTCAACGACCGGCCGCTGGAAGAAGCGCTCCAGGACATCTCGAACGCGTTCGACCAGCCGCTGTTGGTCGACAAGAAGTCGCTGGAAGACCTGCTCGTCGATCTCAAGAAGGGCGTGTCGCTGAACGCGAAGGGGCTGTCGGGGCGCACGGTGCTTCGGTCGATCCTCGCCACGCAGGGGCTCACGTTCATCGTCAAGGACGAGACGATCCAGGTCGTGACGCTGGAGAAGGCGAAGAGCACGCTGACCACGCGGGTCTACTACCTCGGCGACCTCATCAACGGGGTCGGACCGTTCGGCGACTTCCGCTTCGGCCCGTTCCTGAACCTCGCGCAGACGCAGGAGAGCGTGCGGGTCCTGACGGAGACGATCACGAAGTCGGTCGACCCGCTGTCGTGGAAGGAGAACGGCGGCGCGGGGACGGTGACGTTCCACGTGCCGAGCATGTCGCTGATCGTCCGCGCGTCCACGGAGGTCCACTTCGCGCTGGGCAAGAGCTTCGGCGGCGGCCGGTAACGCGCACGCGAGACGGGGCGCGACGGGGAAGGAACGAAGGTTCCTTCCCCGTCGCACTTACCGCGGCTTCACCGGGAACGTGAACTCGGCCTTCTGGGGGTGAACGCCCTTCGCCCCGATCATGATCCGCTTCGGGTCGTCGTCCCCGGACGTGAGCAGTTTGAACGACACCGATTCGGCCTTCGAGCCGGTCTTGAAGTTGACACCGTCGGTGTTGTTGCTGAACGTGCTGAACTGGAAGTCGAACCCCTTCCCGTCCGCGTGCATCTCGATCCAGTCGGCGTCCTTGGCCTTCGCCTTCTTCTCCAATCCTTGGAACTCGCCGGCGATCAACTTGTCGCCCTTGACCGCCACTCGGCCGGTGAAAACGATCTTCTGCATCTTCCCCTTCCCGGGGGCCTTGACCGACGTTCGCAGGTGCCAGACGCCCTCGTCCTCCCACAGCGCAAAGGTGGTGTGTTTCCCCTTCTCGAACGGCTTGGGTCGCCCGACGGGATCGAGCGCGTGGTCGGCCGCGACGACCACCGCCGCCTGAAGCACGAACAGCCCGGCACACGCCAGCACCACGCGGAACCGGTTAATCGCCATAGAAGGGCCTCGGAAAGTGCGAGGGGGAAGTTTAACAACTGATAGATTATACGATCCAACAAGTTCGTGCAACGATTTCGGGTTCGGTTGCTCGCTTCCCCGGCAGGTCGGACAGGCCCTGGAGTGTCGTCCGATCGGGTGACGATCAGACGGGCCACCGCACGAAAACGGGGGCTGCTCCGGCACTTGCGAAGCGACCGTCCGCGGGGCGATCGCTCTAACCTCACGCCGAAGGTCCTGTCAGGAGACTCCGCGACCGTGTAGATCGCTTCAAGCGGTCCTGCTGGAAAGCCCGATAACACCGACGATCCTGGTAATCCGGAGAAGGAGTGCAGTGTCATGAGCAAACTCGGTAAGCGCGTCGGGCCGCTGGCCTGCTTCGGCCTGATCCTTCTCGGAACGGTCGGGTGCTCCAGTCTCGGCGAGTCGATCGGCCTCAGCACGCCGACGAACCCGCTGTTGAAGGACGCGAAGGCGATCCGCGACGCGGCCCCGGTCCCCGCGCCGGGCGGCCGCGAACTGGCGAAAGAACTGCTCCCGACGCACGTCGTGGAACCGGGCGACACGCTCCTCGTGCAACCGGTCGAACTCGACGCGCCGGTGCGGCTCCCGCCCGACCAGCCCGTCCAGCCGGATGGCACCATCGACCTCGGCGCCTACGGCCGGCCGGTCGTCGCGGGCAAGACGCTCCCGCAGATCGAGGCGCAGATCAAGGACGTCATCAAGGCCCACGACAAGGGGAAGGACTTCCCCGTCACGGTTCGGCTGCTCGGGCGGCCGGGGAAGGTCTACTACGTGCTCGGCGAGGTGAACGCGCCCGGCGCGTTCCCGCTGACCGGCCGCGAGACGGTGCTCGACGGGATCGTCGCGGCCGGCGGGGTGACGCGGCGCGCCTCGCTCGGCAACATCGTCCTGTCCCGCCCGACGGTGCCCGACAGTTGCCGGATCGTCTACCCGGTGTGCTACCAGCAGATCACGCAACTCGGCGACACCACGACGAACTACCAGCTCCAACCGGGCGACCGCGTGTTCGTGCCGAGCAAGGGCACGCTCGAAGGGCTGCTGCCGCAGAAGTGTTCGCACCCGGCCGCGGCGTGCTCGCGCCCGCAGGTGCCGTGCTTCGGCGGCGCGTGTGTGCCGGGCGGCCCCGGGACGGTCACGATCCCGACCGCGCCGACGCCCTGAGCGACCGATCCCCGAAGCGAGTGACGCGGCCTTCGTTGTGGGGCGGGCCGCCCGGCCCGCCCCACAACGAACCACCATCTTGACTCACAAACCGCGCGAGCCGCCGGGAGCGACCGCCGGAACGCGCAACGGAGAGCGTGACCACCACAACCCGCCCGAACCGACCCGTCCGAGCGGCGCGCGGCCGCGGCGCCCTTCTCCGCTCCATTATCGCAACGGCGGCCCCGGCCCGGTTTCCGATAGCTCGTGTGAACCCGCGGCCGGTGAATTGCCCTTCACCACCGTTGACGGAACCTTTGCTCGTCACCATCGTTTAATACACCTGCCCACCGTCATCCGGCGCGGAGTCGTGAACCTTCGCGTGCGGGTCCGCACCGCCGTGCGAACGTGCCGCCCACACCGCCCGTGTGCGCGCACGCGCCCGACGGCCCCGGACCCGGTTGCCGCGTCGGGGAAGTTGCAACGGCACGTTATTCAGCAGAGGCGAGCGCAAATGAGGACGAGCGGAGTGACTTCGCGGGGCCGGCGGTTCGTCCCCGACGTCGAGTGTCTGGAGGACCGCACCGTCCCGGACGGCAACGTCACCGTGGCGCTGGGCGCCCAGGTCCTGTACGTGACCGGCGACGAGGCGGCCAACCGGATCTGGGTCCAGGGGTTCGGCAAGGACAGCGTCATCGTCCGCCCCCTCGACGCGACGACCACTATCAACGGCAAGAGCGGCCCGCTGTTCCTCTCCTCGGTCAAAGAGGGGTACTGCATCAGCCTCAACGGCGGCGACGACCAGCTCGTCGTCAGCGACACGCTCTCCCGGCGCGGCCTGACCGTGGACATGGGGGACGGCAACGACACCCTGGGCGTCTACAACGCCGCGCACCGCGGCCCCACCGTCATCAAGACCGGCGCCGGCAACGACACCATCGACCTGCGCCTCTCGGTGTTCCGCGACTTCATGGCGATCGACCCCGGCGCCGGCGACGACCAGATCAGCGCCGACCTGGTCCGCGGCAAGGGGCTGTTCATGGGCAACTCGCAGGGCACCGACTACTTCAACAACCAGCGCACGGCGTTCGGACGGCTGGAGGCGACCGGGTTCCTCCCCGGCGCGCCGCCCCCCACGGCCCCGGACACCACGGCCCCGACGGTCGCGCTCGCCTCGGACACCCCCGCCGCGATCAGCGCGGGCACGATCGACTACACCGCCACCTTCAGCGAGGACGTGTCCGGATTCACCGCCGCCGGGGTCGACGTCGCCAACGGCTCGGTCACCTCGTTCACCCAGGTGGACGCCCGCACGTACCGGTTCAGCGTGACCCCGGCCGCCCAGGGCACCGTGACCGCGACCGTCAAGGCGGCCGCCGCGTTCGACGCGGGCGGCAACGTCAGCACCGCCTCCAACACCGTGTCGCGGGTCTTCGATACGACCGCGCCGACGACCCCGACGTTCGACCTGGCCCCCGCCTCCGACAGCGGCACGGTCGGCGACCTCCGCACCGACAAGACCGCGGTCGCCCTCACCGGCACCGCCGAGCCGGGCGCCACGGTCACGCTGTTCCGCGCCGTGTCGGGCACCGCGCCCGGCTCCCAGCCGGTCGTCGCCACGACGACGGCCGGCGCCAACGGGTCGTTCAGCTTCAACGTCACGCTGGCCCTCGGGCCGAACAGCTACGCGATCCGGGCGACCGACGCGGCCGGCAACTCGTCGTCCACGTTCGCGCAGACGTTCACCCTCAACTCCGCGCCGACGGCCACCCCGATCTCGGACCAGAACCTGACCGTCGCCGGCGGGGCCAAGACGCTCGACCTGCTCAGCTTCTTCTCCGACGCCGAGCGGGTCGTGCGCCTGTCGGTCACCTACCCCAACGGCCAGTCCAAGTTCATCGACATCAACCTGTTCCCGGGCGCCGCGCCGAACACCGTCGCCAACTTCCTCGCCTACGTCAACAGCGCCAACGCGGCCCAGAACTACAACGGGACGATCTTCCACCGGCTGGTGAGCGGCTTCGTCCTCCAGGGGGGCGGGTACAAGTTCGACGACCCCAACAACACGTTCACCCCGACCACCAAGATGGCGGCGGTCAACAACGAGCCGAACGTGTCGAACACGCGCGGCACGATCGCGATGGCCAAGACCGGCGGCAACCCCAACAGCGCCACCAGCGAGTTCTTCTTCAACCTGGGGGACAACTCGGCGAACCTGGACGTGCAGAACGGCGGCTTCACCGTCTTCGGCCAGTTGATGGACAGCGGCCAGCAGACGGTGGACGCGATCTCCGGGCTGCCGACGTTCTCCGGGACCGGCGCCCCCGGCGGCGGCCCGACCCCGATCAGCCAGGGCGCCAACACGACCAGTTTCCCGCAGAACATCTCCGCGTCGGACCTGGCGGTCGTCACGACCGCGGCCGAGCTGACCGCGGGCCAGAAGATGACGTTCAGCGTGGTCGGCACGAGCAACAGCGGCGTCGCGACCGCGAGCCTCAACGGCTCGACGCTGACGATCAACCCGATCGGACCGGGCACGGCGACGATCACCGTCCGGGCGACCGACCTCGACGGGTCGACCACCGACGTCCAGATCAAGGTGAACGTGACGGCCTGATCGGTTATTCGTCGTGGGGCGGGCCGCCGGGTCTGCCAAAAGCGAAGGGGCAGGCCCGGCGGCCCGCCCCACGACGAATAACCGACGCGACCGCGCCTCACCCCTCTTCCGGGCGCGGGGTGAACGCCCCGTCCCAGTTCGCGGGCGGAACTCCGTTGTTCCGCTCCACGTGGCGGAGGAAGCACCGGGCCGCGGGGTCGGCGGCGAAGGAGTCCTCCATCCGCTCCTCCTCGTCCCACTGCGGGCGCAGGCTCTCGTAATAGACGCCCGTCAGCCACGACCCGCGGCCCCCGGCCGCCATCGGGGACAGTTCGTAGGCCCGCAGCGGCTCGTTCATCCCGCGCGGGCGGACGTTCCCCAACCCGCGCAAGCGCCACTTCTGCCCGTTCGGGTCGGCGGCCAGAAGTTTTTGCGCCACCTCGTCGCTCACCACGATCCCCACGCCGTAGGCCTTCGTCATCTCCTCCAGGCGGAACGCGAGGTTGACCACCGGCCCGTACAGGTCCACCACCGCCAGGTCGTGCGCGCCCAACCGCCCCGCGAGCGCGCGGCCGTGCGTGATGCCGAGGCCGCACTGCCGCTGGATCATGAAGCCGGTCAGCTTGCCGTAGATGTGCAGCGCCGCCTCGGCCGCCCGCTCGGTCTGGTCGGCGGTCTTGTCCGGCCAGCCCCAGAAGCCGAGCACCGCGTCCCCGCGGAATCCCGCCACGATGCCGCCCTTCTCCGTCACCGCGCTCGACATCGTGTCCAGCGCCTTCTGGATCTCGCCCCACGCGGCCGTCAGGCTGTCGCCCTTCTGTTCCGCGAACCGGCTGTACCCCCGCAGGTCGCAGAACAGCACCGTCACGTCCATTTCGCGCGGCCGGAGCATCTCCTCCAGCTTGTCCGGGTCTTCGAGGAACCGCCGGACCCCGGTGGGCCACGCCGCCGCGGTCACCGCGAGCTGCCGCGTCAGCCGCAGCGTGCGGCGGGTCGTCTCCAGGAGGCCGACCAGGATCTCGATGAACTTCTGGTACTCGCCGAGGTGGCCCTGGTCCGGGCCGGCGTCGGCGGCCGAGCGGGCCGCGAGCCGGCCGCTGACG